>JADMIJ010000146.1 GCA_015478655.1 Acidimicrobiales bacterium
CGCGGATGGTCAGGGTCAGGCCAGGTCAGGCACCCACGACTGCGTCACAAGACCCTGGAAAAGCCGGATGGACTATGGACGGGCTGGGCGTTGTGGACTCATCGGCGCCGATGCCAACGTCGGCCATCTCCGGCAGCCGTGGTCATCGTAATCGGTCCGACGCGACATTCGTTCCGGTGCCGTGCAGGCTGCCGCCGCATCGTTTGGGGCTGCGAGGGGTGCCCGGTCACCAGCCGCGCAGGTCCACCGGCCATCGCTGCACCACATCGTCGCCGTCGAGCAGGTGGAGGTGCCGGTGGTAGGCCACGGTCGGATCAACGTGCGCCGGCAGTACGTTGATGCGGTCACCGACCCGGACCGGGTGCTCGGGGACGAACGTCACGTGTTCGTCGGAGCAGAACAGGACCACGGCTGCCTCGATCGAGGGATCCCCATGGTCCATGCCCAGGGCCTTGAGTCCGCAGTCGGCCACGGCCCACTGGCGCGACACGGAGATGACGGTGGCCAGCACTGAAAGTGCCTGACCGAAGGGGAGACCGAGTTTGCCGTAGGCGGTGTCCATGAGGGCGTAGGAGCCGGCCTGGATCTCCGTGGCCCAGTGGTTGATGTCGTAGGTGCCGGTCCCGCCGGCGGAGACGACCTCGCCGCCGGCCCGCTGGTGGGCAGCCACCAGCAGTTCCATCGACATCTCCAGCATCTCTTTGCGAGTGGCCCGCTCTTCCAGCCCGACGATGTGGCCTTCGTAGCCCATCACGCCGCGGACCACCAGGCCCCGGAGCCGTGCGTGATCGGCCAGGCGCCCGGCGTCCTCCGGCGGGCAGCCGCAGCGGGGCAGGCCCACGTTGACGTCGATCAACACCTCGGGCACCCCAGCCGACGCCGCAGCGTCGATGGTCTCCACGGAGTCAACGGCCACCGTCACACGCGCTCCGGCCCGAACCAGCGCACCGAGGCGGGTGGCGTCCACCACCTCGTTGGCCAGGAGGAGGTCGTCGCCCAGGCCGGCCCGGGCCATGCCCTCCATCTCGGCCATGGTCGAGCACGTGAACGCCGAGTGACCCAGCTCGGCCTGGGGGGCCGCCAGGGTCGTGCACTTGTGGGCCTTGACGTGGGGACGCAGGCGGCGTCCCGGCAGGGCGTCGGACATCGTGGTCAGATTGGCTTCGAGGAGGTCCCGCTGGACGACCAGAGCCGGAGTGGTCAGCTGTCCCGTCTTCACAGGAGCAGCGTACGACGGGAGGGTTGCCGGCTCACTCGTCGGGGCGCGGCCGGGTCCCACCGAGTACCGTCGGCCTCGATGGACACACCGTGGATGGACGACGCCTGCGGCCTGGTGGACGCGTTTCGAGCCAGGGACATCTCTCCGCTCGAAGCCCTCGATGCCTGTATCGACGCCATCGAGAGGTCGCCGCTCAACGCCTTCAGCCATACCGACTTCGAGCGGGCCCGAGATGCGGCTTCGGGGGCGGACGTGGCCCTTCCGTTCGGAGGGGTGCCGTTCGGGGTCAAGGAACTGGAGAGGGTGAAGGCCTGGCCCTCCACGGATGCCTCGGTCATCTTCAGGGACCGGATCTCCGACTACGACCAGACGTCGGTGGTGCGTCTGCGGGGCGCCGGAGCCGTCTTGGCCGCGCAGACCACGGCCAGCGAGTTCGGGGGCATCAATTGCACCTCGACCGAGCTGCACGGCACCACCCGGAATCCCTGGAACCAGGACCTGACGCCTGGGGGCTCGTCGGGAGGAACCGCTGCCGCCGTGGCCGGCGGACTGCTCCCGATCGCCACCGGCAGCGACGGGGGAGGTTCGATTCGCATTCCGGCCGGTTTCACCGGCCTCTTCGGCCTGAAGGCCACCTATGGCCGTATCCCCAAGGGCCCATGGGCGGGCATCGAGCCGCTGACATCGGTGATCGGGTGCCTGACCCGGACCGTGCGGGACACGGCGCGCTACTTCGACGCCTGCAACGGATTCGATCAGAGCGATCCTCTGAGCCTGCCCGCGGTCGGCGGCTGGGAGGGCGGGCTCGGAGGCCACGACCTGGCAGGCATGACCGTGGCCATCCTCCCGGACCTCGGTTCGGCGCGCGTCCGGGCCGAGGTGGCCGACCGCGTGGCGGCGGCAGCCGATCATCTGGTCAGCGCAGCCCGGCTTCGCGTGGTCGAGGCCGACCCGACCCTCCCTCCTCTGCGCGGTCAGTGGGCCATGGCCGGGCAGGTCGGATTCGTGGCCGACCTCGGGAGTGCCTATCCCGACCGCGCCGGCGAACTGTCAAGGGAGATGAGGGCCGGGCTCGAAGGCGCCATGCAGCGGTACACCCTGGAGAAGGCGGCCTCCATCGAGTCCTACCGGCGTCAGCTCAACGAGGCCATGGCGGACCTCTTCGCCCAAGCCGACTTCGTCATCTGCTCCAGCAATCCCGACGTGGCCTTTGCGGCCGAGGGACCACCGCCGTCGACCATCCCGGGGGCCGACCTCATCCACGAGCTCGGCTTCTCGCGGGCCGTCATGAACAACGCGGCGCTGACTGCACCCTCGAACCTCAACGGCAGCCCGGCCATGAGCATCCCGGCCGGTCTGGTCGACGGGCTTCCAGTCGGCCTGCAGGTTCTGGCGGGCCACCACAGGGAGCAACTGCTGTTGGACCTGGCCCTGGTGGCCGAACGCGAGCTGCCGTGGCCCAAGGTGGCTCCGGGTTCGCCTCACCGGGTGTAGCGCCCGCAGCCGTCGACTCCGAACCCTCAGGCGGGACGAGGCCGGCGGCGGGGTGATGGGTCAGGACATCGATTCGTCGAGCTCGCCGAGCGACCGGATCAGATCGATGTTGGGCGAGTAGTCCACCGGGCAGGCGATGACCGACACCGTGTCGGCAGCGAGCGCGGTGCGAAGCGTCGGGAGGAGCTCGTGGGCGGCGTTGATGCGGTAGCCGACCGCTCCGAAGCTCTCGGCGTAGGCCACAAAGTCAGGATTGCCGAAGGTGGTGTCGACGTCATGGCCCAGCTCCAGCTCCATCTTCCAGCTGATCAGTCCGTAGGCGTCGTCCACCCAGATCAGGATCACCATGGCGATCCCCTCGCGCAGGGCGGTCTCGATCTCCTGGGAGTTCATGAGGAAGGCGCCGTCGCCTGTGGCGACCAGCACCTTGGCCTCGGGCCGGGCGATCTTGGCGCCGATGGCTCCGGGCAGAGACCAGGCCATGGTCGAGAGCCCGTTGGAGATGAGGCAGGTGTTCGGTGCATACGTCGGGTACAGACGGGCCATCCACATCTTGAGTGCTCCCGTGTCCACGAGCACGATGTCCTGGCGACCGAGGGCGGTTCTGGTGTCGGCGACGATCCGAGCCGGGGAGAGCGGGAAGCGGTCGTCGGAGCGACCTCGTTCGAGCTCTCCGGACAGGAACCCTCGGATTCGCTGGTCGTCGCCGCCATCCCCAAAGGTTCGATCCACGGCGGCGGCAAGGGAGATCAGGCTGCGGCCGATGTCGGACTGCAGGCCGACGGCGACGTTGTAGTGGCGGTCGACCTCGGCCGGGAATCGATGGATGTGGATGATCTGCTTGTCGCCGAGCGGATTGATGCGGACGGGGTCGAACTCCTGCAGCTCGTAGCCCACCGTGACGATCACGTCGGCTCGGTCGAAGCCGAAGTTGACGTAGTCGTGTCGCATGAATCCGACGGCACCGAGGGCCTGGGGATGGTCGTCGGGGAAGATTCCCTTGCCGTGGAAGGTCGTGGCCACCGGCATACCCAACGCCTCGGCGAAACGACGCAGGCTCTCCCCGGCGTCGGCACGTGCGGCACCATGGCCGGCCAGCACGACAGGACGGACGGCATCTCGGAGGATCGCCGCGGCCCGCTCCACCTGACCTGGTGAGGGCTCGTCGGCGCGGGGGATGTTGATCGGCAGGGGAGCGCTGCCGGCCGGGGCCGCGGCCTTTTCGATGTCCTCGGGGACCGCCAGGTAGACAGCACCCGGCCGCTCGGTCTGTGCCAACTTGAAGGCCTTGCGCACCATCTCGGCAACGGCACCGGGGGTGGCGATCAGTGCCGACCACTTGGTGACGGGTGCGAACATGGACACGAGGTCGACGCCCTGGTGTGACTCCTTGAAGCTCCTGTCCATTCCCACCTGGGCCGACAGTGCGATCAACGGCGTGGAGTTGGTGGTGGCGTCGGCCGCGCCGAGCAGCAGGTTGATGGCGCCCGGGCCGAGCGTGGCCGAGCACACGCCGGCTCGCCCGGTCAGCCGCCCGTACGTCTCGGCCATGAACGAGGCGCCTTGTTCGTGGCGCACCAGCACGTAACGGATCGCCGACCTCGACAGCGCCTCGACCAGGTGGATGTTCTCTTCGCCGGGGATCCCGAACACATGGGTGACGCCCTCGTTCTCGAGGCATCGGGCGATGAGTTCGGCGCTGGATACTGAGACCTCGGCCACCGAGGAGACCCTAGGTGGCTGGTGTCTTATGGGGTGAAGGTTCCGCTGACCAGCGGCTGAGG
>JADMIJ010000147.1 GCA_015478655.1 Acidimicrobiales bacterium
ACCAACTCCAAGGCTGTGAACTCGACGAATGCCGTTTGTTCAACAGTCTCCTAGGGACCGATCCCGCCTCGCCCAGTAGAGCCTTCCAACTCGGTCCCAAATCTCGAATGGCCGCCAGTAGTTCCTCATCGCTGTAGTGCGAGCCGTCAAAGCCGCATGCGGCACAGCGTTCATGCACCACGAACACACCTCCGAACTCCGGACGTGGACAGACTTGTCCGATTATTGCGGCGCCGCAAGGAGTTTGGCCTACCCCCGAACCCGAGAGCGGGCCGACTATCGACCGTGGCTGACCGGCACTTTCGGGTCACACCGCCGTTTGGGGTGGTCACAACGATGTCTCTCCAGAAGGGCGTGCCTCGGACAGAGCACATTCCTTTCCACTCCCGTTGGGATTGTGACCTTCTCCTCTTGGCACCCCGGCTCGCTCGGGGCAAGATCAAGAGAGGACCAGGCAGGGGATGGAGGAACGACCAAGGGGAAGGGGATGGAACGTGATGCCCGAGAATGCATACGAGTCGCTGGTGCGACGGACGTACCAGGACTTCGAGTCAGGTGATTTGGATCTCTTGGGAGTGGTCATGGCGCAGGAGGTGGTATGGCATGAGCCAGGGCGAAGCAGCCTCGCCGGTCACTACAAAGGCCCGGAGGAGGTCCTTTCCTTCCTAGGAGAGTTGAAGACTCGTAGTGGCGGAACGTTCAAGATCGAAGTCTTGGATGTGCTCAGTGAACCGGAGCGAGCGGTTGTCCTTCAGCGAGAGACGGCAACGAAGAAGGGCAAGACCTTGGACGTGATCGCCGCTGTCGAGTTCGAGGTGCACCACGGGAAGATCACTGAAGTGGCCGTCTACCAGCATGACATCTACGCGTTCGACGAGTTCTGGGAAGACGACTCGAACGACGACAACATGGACGACATTCAGTCCGAGTTGGAGTTCTCAGCACGGGAGGCTGGGGTCGGATCATCGCCCTAAGCAGGTCCGAGGTCGGACACGGGCTGTGGTTAGTGGTTCGGCTATCGACTCGGTTCCGAAAACATGGTCGGGCCGAGGGTCGGTGCCGTTAGACCCGACACTTGTGGGGATCCTTGCGTGCGTACAAGGCCCGCAACGTGCGAGAAACTGGCAGCAGGTGGGGCATCCGAGGAGGGCGGTTTCCTTCTCGCCGACGAGTTGGGATATCACTACCACCCTGACTCCCTCTCGGAGTGGTTCAACCAGCGGGTCAAGGCGAGCGGGCTGCCACTGATCCGCCTGCACAATTGTCGCCACTGCTGCAAGCCTGATGCTGGGCGCAGAAGTCCCCGTGAAGGTGGTGAGCGAGATGCTCGGGCACGCCTCTTCGACCATCACGCTTGCGGTCTACGCACGCGTGCCTCCCGGCATGGCTGAGGAGGCAGGTGCGGCACTGTCAGCGATCCTGCTCGGGTAGTGGTGACGTGTTGCGGCCCCGGTTCGTTGGACAGATTCTCTGACTATCACGCGGCAACCTGAGCTGTCGCATCGTTGAACGCCTCTCGTGGTGTGCGGTGGCCCAGGCGTTCGATGAGCCACTGGTTGTTGTAGGTCTCGATGAAGGTGGCGACGGCCTGGCGTAGGTCGTCGACGTCGTCGCAGAGCTGGGCCCAAAGGCACTGTTCTTTGAGGGTCCGGATGAAGCGTTCGGCCACCCCATTGCCCTGAGGTTCGCCGACGAAGGCAGCGTCGTCCTCGATGCCCAGCCAGTTGAGTGATCCCTGGAAGTGGTGGGCCCGGTATTGGCTGCCCCAGTCATGGCGGAGCTTGATCCCCCGGGCCACGTCAGGGTCCAGTCCGCCGAACCGGTCGATCACGGCGTCGTAGACGGGCTGGAGGGCGGCGAAGCGGTTGCCCACCTTGGCCACGTGGGCCCAGGCCTCGTCGGTGTAGTGGTCGACCAGGATGAACACCCAGACCCAGCCGTCGGTTCTCGTCCAGGCCATGGTGGCGTCGGTGCCCCAGCGGAGATTGGGGGCATCGGTGATGACCCGGCCGTCGTGGACCCGGGGCCGGCGGCGCTTGGCTACTCGTTGGGGAGCGAGTAGTCCGGCGTTGCGCATCAGGCGCAGCACCCGGTTCTTGCCCACGTGCAGCTGCTGTTCCCGCCGGAGGTGGGCTCGGACCTTGCGGTGGCCCTCGCCGGAGAAGGAGCTCTCGGTGATCACCGCTCTGATCTTCTCGGTGAGGTCGGCATCGCTGACCAGGGTCTTGGGGCCCGGTCGGCATCCGAGGGCATCCCCACGAGAACGCCGGTGATAGACCGTCGATCTCGATGCACCGGTGATGGCGCACACTCTGGCCAGAGGAATCTCCATCTCCGTGCTCACCTCGGCCGCTTCTGCGGCGGCATCTGGAGCCCCCTTTTTTCGGCCACCTTCTTCCAGACCTCGTTCTCCAGGGTCAGCTCGCCAATCTTGCGTTCGGCGTCTCGGAGTCTTCGGTCGTCCTCGGTGGTGGCCCGCTTGCCCTTCAGACCCTCCTTGCCGGCGTCGAGGAACTCATCACGCCAGGCAGCCAGCCGGTGGGCTTCGATCCCCACCTCCCGGCTGAGCTCCTCGAGCTTCTCGCCCCGCAGGAGCCGGAGGACCACATCCAGCTTCTTGTTCGCCGACCACCGGTTGTTCGACCGGAAGTCAGCTGCTCCTTCGTCGTTCACCGTCATGAGTGCCATATTGGCCCCTCTCTATCCGGTGTCCAACTTCCCCGGGTGCGCGCCAGACGACGTGGTGACAAACAGTCCTGTCATCACGTACCGCTCCGGGGCAGCATGCCTTCTGACCTGCTATTTCGAGTGGAGGCGAAGGGACTCGAACCCTCGAACCTCTTGACTGCCAGTCTGGATCGATTGATCCGGGCCAGTCCCCGGCGGTTCATGTGAGGCCGCTGATCTGGGAGTTCTATTCGGTCCCGTTCAGGCCAGGTCGATTCGATTCACTTCCGTTGCTACATGCGCTGCTACAGGAGGCCGAGCTCACTAAGAGGCCTTCATTGTTGCAGTTCTGTGTCAGCTTCGAGAGATAGTAAGTATCTCGTTTGCTCACCACTGTCGTCCCTGCTTCCCTCGGAATGTGCTGGCACAGACGGAGACGGAGGGCACCAGATGCAGATGAACAACCAGGGGGTCAAGGCTGTCAAGGTCGAGGAGGCCGCCGAGCTCATTGGTATCGGTCGAACCCTGGCTTACGGCCTGGTGTCGAGTGGTGCGCTCCGCTCACTCAAAGTCGGTGCACGTCGACTGGTGCCTGTCACCGCCATCGAAGAGTTCATTGAACGCCAGTCCCGCCAAGCGGACGCCTGAGGGAGGCCAACGGCAGCCAGAACATCACGTCGAGCATGCAGCGACCCGCCGGGCGAAGGCGGGCCGGAGCAATATCGAGATTGGACTTCTCAATGTCAGACTATACCGAACAGCAACTCCGTTTTGAGTGGGTCGAGCACTGCCTGGTCCATGGCTCGTCGCTCCTTCCTCTGTACTCGACTGAGTTTGGACGCTGCACCTGCGTTCGTAGCTACCGGTGTAAGAGTCCGGGCAACCATCCCCGAAGTCGGAACGGGTGTAAGGGTGCGACGACTGATCGTCGACTACTCCGCCGTTGGCCGATTCCCCGGACAGAACTCGAAGGGTTAGTAACGGCGGGCGGTACCGGACAGTCCAAATCAGATGAGTAGGCCATGCCCGCATCGGTGGAGCCCTTGGGACTACGGGCAGACTCGGAAATGGCGGGACTGCCACCTCTGCCTTGAAGTGGAGGCGGAGGACCTTGTCGGACCTCACCCGTATGACGCCGAGGACGCCATAGTCATGGAGTCCCCGCCCTCGGATGCCATTTCGCCGGGTCGAGGTCACCCCCAGAGTCCCATTCGCCGAGTGATGGACTCCAACCCCGGCCAATGGGTGCGGTGGGCCGAAGGACTGAAATCGGGCCCTGCTACCGCCACGAATCTGCGGACGAAGGGCTACGAGGCCAGTTACAAGCTGACCACCGACGGCACTTTCACCGTGTGGGCTCGGCGTCCCCCGAGATCGTCCACCTAACGCACCGATGCCCCGCCGTGAAGGGCAGGGCATCGGATTCACTTCCCGTCCTCGCAAACAGGAGCAAGTGCAGTGCCATATTTGCGCAGGCAGTCCTGGTCGTCAAGAGCCGGTCTCGCCCAGGTCGAACAGTTTCTCGACGCCATCCTCGGTGACAATGAGGGCATCCTCGTTCTGGCCCGGGGAGTATGTGGCGAGATCAACGAGAAGGGTAGTTACCGTTTCAGAGGTGGTCTACGACACCGCTGCTTCGACTGGCCAAACGAGCGCCAAGAGGCCATCGGCTGGGTGATCACGCACCGAAAGGCAGAAGACATCTACGTCATCCCAAATCTGCGTCATGCCCGGACCTCCAAAACAGAGCATGGCAAGAGTGGCCGATTTGTGGCTCTCCTGACTGATCCGTGGGTCAATTCTGCGCTTCCACCTGCAGGG
>JADMIJ010000148.1 GCA_015478655.1 Acidimicrobiales bacterium
GTGGCCCTCGAGACCGTCCATCAATCGCGCGCTATTTGAATGTCACCGCACTAGAAGAAGGTGCCGTTGGCGGGATCAGGGATCGATCCGCCAACGGCCCCACTTCCTGCCGACGACGCCTAGAGCCCCTCGATCGCCGTGTAGAGACCGGTCGAGACCAGCTCGGCTGATCCACTGGCCATGGCCTCGGCCCAGAAGGTCTGCCATTCCTTATCGTCGGGCAATGCGTCGATGAACGCTCCGTACGTCGCTCCAGACTCGAACGTCATCATGTAGACGATGGTCATCGTCTCTCCCCCGACAGCAGTCTGGGCAACGTTCACCGTCGCTCCAAGGCGTTCGTGAATCGCCTTGGCCTTGGAGACCTGACCCACAAATGTGTCCAGCTTGTTTGGGATTGGTCGCCAGTTGGCTACCTGTGATATCTGTGCCATGGTGTTTCCGCCTCTTTCTCTATCGCCCATCTCCTGATGAGCTGCAAACGATCCTTCCATGTCGCAGCCCCTCCTGCTCGAGCGAACAGTGTTGACCGAGGTGGGTGCCCCACCGACCCGGCATCGGGGACATTTCGATGTGGTACCCCAGTCGCGGTGAGTTCACCTCCAACCATCGCCTTACGGCGCGTCCAAATCATACCCCAAGGGGTATAGTCTCGGACAAGGAGCTACAAGGAGGTCCCGATGGGATATGGATGGCACAACGACACAATGGGCAGTGGCTGGTGGGTCCTGATGGTTGTCGGGATGCTTGTCTTCCTGGCCGTCTTCGTCATCGGAGGCGTACTGCTGGCTCGTCACTACAGTCAGCTGCCCGGCAAGCCCGGAGCGTCGAATCCAGCCGTCGAGATCCTCCAGCAGCGATTCGCCCGTGGTGAGATGTCCGAGGAGGAGTACACCCGCAATCTGGCACTGCTCAAGGGCCAGTCGTGAATCGCCGGGCGGCAATCGGGATGGTGGTGGTCGGGGCGATCGGGGTGATCGTTCTGGGCGCAGTTCTGGTCATAGGCCCTGGCCGAGGTCCTCTTGGTGGTGGTCAGTCACTGACTGTCTCGGGCTGCGAGCCGAAGGCGACGTCCGGATCTGTAGTGAACGTAACTCTCTCCGATCGAGGCGGCGCCATGATGGGCGGTGGCTCAGCGATGATGGTTTCGCTGGCTTCAGTTCCTGACAGCGTGGCCAGTGGTCCGGTCACGTTCGTAGCTACCAACACCGGGGCGCTGAACCACGAGCTACTCGTCCTCCCGCTGCCGTCTGACGGTGCAGGCACTCGACCAGTTGGAACCGATGGCAAAATCAACGAGCAGTCAAGCCTCGGGGAAGCGTCCACGTCCTGCGGTCGTGGTCCAGGCGACGGCATCTCCCCCGGAACCCGTAGCTGGGTGACTGTGAACTTGGCTCCGGGGAGGTACGAGCTGCTTTGCGACGAGCCTTGGCATTACGCCAACGGAATGTTCGCTGAGTTCACTGTCTCGTAAGTGCCAGTCGGCCAAAGTGATAGCGCCGTCGACCCGGTGATGCGGGGCAGTGCCAGTGAACCCATCGGAGAGCTACGGGAAGTCCGAGAAACCGGCTAAGCAGATCGGTGGATCGGGTCGACGCTGCGAGATCGGACACGAGTGCAGTCCCACAGTCGGCAGCGTTCTGCGTCACCAGGTCCACTGAACTGGCTGCCAAGAGGTTTCGCTAAGGCCGCCACTCCAGTGCTGCTACGGCCTGCATGTTGCAGAGTGCAGACTTATGCTGCATCCGATGCGCGTCCGTTCAGCAGATGAACTAGATAGTTACCTCACTAGTCACCGCCCAGATTCGGTTGAAGTCGAACTCCATGAAGCGGACGTTTCGGAGTGGGGACTCGCTCCTGAGATGTACGTGTTGTCCATGGCCCGACAACACGGCTACGAGATTGATCCCGATTCCGGCGCACGGGTGGCACGAGATCCCACTTCGGGAGGCTGGGTTCCGGCTCCCGCTATGTCATCTTCACCCTGGTCTTGCAAACTCCTCAGTTGGTCCTGAATCCTGCAGAAGCGGCATCACAGCCTCAACCAATGATGTCTACTTCTGGAGCGGCGGGGATCGAAACAGCCGAGGGAGTACTTCTGATCTGGTCAGCGGTGTACAGGCTCCAGGGAGAACCAGTGCGACATACCTCTTGTTGAGCGTTTCGGGTCGGACCCGAGAGGACGTGATGTCGGCGGCATGGCGGCGAGCACCCGACGGATGTCGGCTGGTGCTAATCACTCAAACCGACGGTTCCACCAAGGTATGGTCCGAAGAAGAAGGGTTTGTTCAAGGTCGGCAGGAGCCCAGTGTCTACACGGTTGACGATCCACTGTTCAAGGACCTTTCGACCGGGGAGACCTTCTATCGCTTCATCGGTATGGGAGATAACCCTACCCAGTACTTCGTAAAGGTCGGCGTTTGCCACGCGCGTCGGGTGGACCAACCCGATTCGGAACCCTTTGAGATCGATCCGTACGACGTAGCCCATCCGGCTCCAGGCATTCCGCATGGATGAGATTGAGCAGTAGCCGTCTGGCCCTGCCCCCATCGTGCCGATAGTGGGCAGGCAACTGGAGCAAGCACGGGAGGCTGCCTTCCCCGGCTGAGGAGCATGCGGAACCGCGATCCGCAGCCAGTTCGGTGGGCACCGAACGACGCGCAAGAACGCCGGCCGTCGCCATCCGACCAGCTGCGCAGAACGGCACCTACGCGTGCACTCGCGGTCCGCAAGCACCCTCGGCGTCGGGCAGGTATGCGGCACGCAGCGAACCGGCAGCGAGGGGATAGCCCAGTCCCGGTCGGAGCCCGCTGGTGTTGCTCGTGGCCAACGACCCCTACGGCTGGTGGGGATTGGCGGCTTGAGGAGGCAGCGTGTGACTTGTGGCTTGAGGAGGCAGCGTGGGATCCGTTGCTTGAGAATTGGCTTGAGGAGGCAGCGTGGGATCCGTTGCTTGAGAATTGGCTTGAGGAGGCAGCGTGTCACCGGTGGCTTGAGGAGGCAGCGTGTGACTGGTGGCTTGAGGGGACTCGTTTGGGGGTAGGTTGGTGGCTAAAGACCCGCCATTGGCAATGCCGGCAGTGTGAGCCGCCGGTGTAGCCGCTGCCGATGGGGTTCCGGGTGTTCCGTCCGTCGGAGCACCGGGCGCTTGCGGACGGGGGCTGCCTGTTGTCGACACACCCGGGACTATCGAATGATCTGGTGCCTGCGCGACCACTGCACTTGTGGGTGTGACGGTGGCATTGGCGGGGACCGTGGACATCGGTGTCTGAATCACCATGGATCCGAGCGTGATGGCAGCAACCCCCGAGAGCGTGCTCACAGAAACAGTCGGCCCGGCTACGAAGGCTGCTGCCTGTGCTGATGCCCGAGGGATTACGCCGAGGAAGGGTAACTCGGCCGCCCAGGCCGCCAGCCCCATCGACCAGTGCAGTCGTCCGAGCGAAACGTTGAAGAGGGCTCGTACAACGGCCGGGTCGAATTGAGAGCCACTGTAGCGTGCGAGCTCCTTTCGGGCTTCGGTCACCTTCATGGGTCTCGTGTATGAGCGCACGGCCGTCATCACTTCGAATGAGTCGGCGACACTGACTATCCGGGCCGAGAGGGCTATGTCGGCGCCAGCCAACCCTCGGGGATAGCCAGAGCCGTCGAAGTTCTCATGGTGTCCACTGACAGCCTCTACTCCGCTCCCCAGAAAACCCCGCAAGGGCTCAACCAAGTCTCCACCATCAGCTGGGTGTCGCTTCAGCGTCTCCCACTCGCTTGGGGTGGGCTTGCCGGGCTTGTTGAGAAGAGAGGCCGGGACCAGGATCTTGCCGATGTCGTGCAGGAAGGCTCCCCACCGCACCTCGTTGACTTCTGTTTCCGGAAGCCCCATCTCGACCGCTATCAACTCGGCCATTGCCCGTGAGCGGTCGGAGTGGCCTCGTGTTCGACGATCGTGCGTGTTGAGTGCGGCAGCCAAGGTGACGACCTTCTCGATCAACGCCGCCGGGCCATCGTCGTGCTGCGTGGCGCGAGCCCACTCTTGTAACTTCTTGACGCTCGTGCTGCGAAGGGCCACTGCGAACCGAGAGGGGGCGTGATCAGGAAAGACCAGGGTCAGCTTCAGCAACATGGCGAGCGGCAAGAAGCGCCGACCCAGGCGTTCCATGAGGACGAATGCCAGAATTGAAACAGCTCCGGCGACTCCTACTCTGACGAGCTCAGCGGAGATCCCATCGCCATCGATGCTCGATCCGGCAATCAAGCCCAAAACGATGGCCACAGCGAGCGGTGTGAGCACGATTGCGGTCCGCAACAGGAGGGCGAGCACAGAACGTCTCTGCCATTGGCGCGCCGAGAGATCATTCGCAATCCCCGGTCGGGGGTGCTCAAGAGTTGTCGTCATCGTGCCCCTCGTCACCTTACGGTTCCTCGGATACAAGCACTATTAAAGACCTTCGTGTAATACCGCGCGGATTGGAGTCATAGCCTGAGGCCGCAG
>JADMIJ010000149.1 GCA_015478655.1 Acidimicrobiales bacterium
TGCTTCCACACGCAGAGTCTACATCGCGCGGATTAACCTATGGTGGACCCTTAGAAATCGTCGGCTGAAGGCGGAACTGTCCCAAGAGGCTCTCGCTCTGAAATCAGGAATCAACAGGACCTACATCGGGAGCCTGGAGGCGGGCGAACGCAATCCGTCGCTTGAAAACATCGCTCGACTCGCAGGGGCACTCGGGGTTGATGCGGCGGATCTCGTCCGAGGCCTCCAGAAGGTGAAGGGTCGGGGTTGATGGCGTTTCAGCCCATCTTTGGGACTCCATCTTCCTGGACCAGCCCCGGGAGATCGTCACTGAACACACGGCCATCTTGCTCTGGCCATGTGTACCTCCACCCACCATCACCGAATGCGGGCTGCTGTGGGACGTCGCCAGGTGCCGATCATGGAAGTGTCATCGGAATATCGGGTACTACCATTTGCGGTCATTCCGCCGAGCTGCGACGACTGCGTCCGGGTAATCGGGTGATGATTACAGGGTGTCCCCCAACCAGGCACATCGGGGCGTGGTGCCCAAGCCCAAACAACCAGCCGATCGGCTCGCCTCATCTTCGGTCAAGCTGTTGTCTAGTTCCACGCTAGCGACAGCACGACGGATGGCGTGCCGGGCCCAGTGAGGCGAACTCTGACCGGTTCAGACGGTGTGACAGGTCCGATGCAAGGGACCTCGGAACCGAAATCGCACGGCGACGGCTTGGTGACATGCCGACCGGATTGCGTTACTGCAACCGAGTAGCCGGGTGCCGAGCGAAGCTGTCCAACGAGTTTCGTCTGTGCTCCGGTCGTACCCGATCGTGGCGTAATCGTGACCGTCATGTCAGTCCGTAGGCCTGCAACGGGCGGGATGATCTCTACGAAGGAGTCCGTGGCGCTGTAGCTGAGATGAAGGGTCAACGGAACTTCTCCGACCATTGCCACGGGGCGTATGGCAAAGGCCACATGGGTCATACCGTCGGTAGCGGGAAGCATGGCATCCCCCGATGCCCCAAGACCCATACAGGATAGAAAGCCGAATGAGGAAGGCCAGGAAGTGTTCCCCACAATCTCCCCACCGAGACCAGCCGGGCATACCTCCAACGGCACAGCGGTTGTCGCTCTCAAGCGAATCGGCTCGGTGGTGGGGTGCAGACCTATCGTGAGCCAGCTGCCAGCTGCCAGGTTTACTCCTGTCACTGTGAACTCCCGAGGGCCGAACTCGATGGACCGAGGTTGCGAAGTCGTCGGCGAGGACCTAGGTGACGCCGAGGGCGCAGAACACGAGGCACACGTGAGAAGCAAGAGCCCAGCTGAGACGAACAACTTGGTTCCCAACCTCGTGAACACGCCCAGACGCTACGCCAACAGCTGGGGATGCAATCATTTGGTGAGCATTTCGACCGGAGGAGGTGAATGGCGGTGACCGAAGTCGAGGAAGCCATCGTCACCCATCTGGTGAGGCAACCTGGAGTCAGGAGCGCCGGTCGGCGAAGTCCGAGTGGTTGGGTTTCGCACACGGGAGGCCTCGGCGGCCCCGGAGCTGACCCGGATTCAATCGCATTCCAGAAAACACGCCAGTTACCCGCTTGCCAAATGCATCAGGTTGCCTTTATCAACTTCAGAGGAATCCCTATGGAGTTGGTCATTCGGACGTGGCAGGAGCGAGATGGCACTTGGATAGTTGCACCGGTTGGCGGGGGATCTCCAGGGGGTTCCCGACGGCAACGTCCATGGGTCAACTTCACAGCGGGCTTTGGTGCCTCCGGCTTTGAGGCGGGAGGAAACGTTGAAGGACTCGGAGCAGAACAGGCCAAACACGTTCGGATGACGTTTGCAGATGGATTCGTCTTGGCAGACTCAGTGGACAGTGGAATCGTTCTGTTCTTCGAGCCCCGAACCATGGCCTTTCCGGCTGAGGTCGAAATCCTCGACGCAGAAGGATCGGTTCTGGCGGTGTACCGGGCCTTCGACGAGTTCGTCTCCTAGCGTCGGCAATCGGCTGCCCGTGTCCCATATCACCGGCTCTGGGGGGTACCCAGGGGTGTGCCATCGACCGACCCGGCAGATGGGCGATATGCGGCTTAAGGGCTCCAGTCAGGGTCACGACCCATGCGTGCGAGGAGTTCGGCTTGCGCACCTGACCCTGCGGGCACCAGCCGAGGGTCGTCGTACATTCCCGTTTTGGAGAGGGCTGCGTCATCGGACGGCAAACCTTCCAAAAACGTACGGCACAGGTTTGGGTCGAGCGTAACTTCGTGGCCTGCTGCCCGCCCCAGGTCCCAGCTGTGAACGAACACGTCGAGGCTCAGCAGCGGCACGATGCGGGCAGCGTCGATCTCGGAAGGCGGATTATTTCCGACGGCAGGAACGTCGACGACGCCGTCGAACAACCCGGGTCGGCCCAGCACCTCATTGAGGGCCGCAAAGGTCACATCCCACCGGCCCACAGGATCGCCCTTCGGACGATGCGGCTTGGCCGCAAGCGGCCGAAGTAGGAGCACGTCATGGAAACCGATGACATGCTCCAGGACACCTCTGGCGTCCCACTCGCTGCATGGTGATTGGGCCTGCCAATGATCGCCGACGGCACCGACTTCGTAGCCGAATAGCCTGCAGACCTGCCGATGCCGTTCCGCCATGTCCTCTGAGTCGTCCACCATTGGACCTCCTGCGAGGCCCAGTATCTCAGGCTCGTTCCACTGATGCTGGGTGTCCCTGACGACCGGGAGCGGGACGTTTAACGCCGAGGGTGCCCCATATCGCCGGAACGGTGGGACGATTGGACTACGGGGTTCGCTCGTGCCGGGCAGTCGCAAGATGGGCACGAATGGCCCGCCCGACGGGCCGTTGTAGCGGGTTGGGGCAGAGAAACTGAACGAACGGCCGCCTCTTGGTGCCACGGCGAACCAGTCGGAGACCCAACGGGGGATTCTCCATCCTTTCAATGTCAGTCCACGGAATGACGAATGACCGTGGACCAAACATGGTGAGGGTGACCCCTTTTTCGCCCACCTCCACGGTACAGCGACGGTGCATCATCACCGCCAGGACGAGCATCCCGATCGAGCCTCCAATGGGTACAGCCAGCGCCCACCCACCAAATGCCGATGCCAAGCCAAATATGAGAGCAACTGGGACAACACAGACGAGGATCAGCAGGGTCAGACTCCCATACGCAGGTCCCTTGATTGTCGTCATCCCACAATCTGAGCACAGGAAGAGTACAACCGTCCCAGAACACCGGGACTGTGACCCCCCTGGCCGATCAGTTTCCGCCCGGCCACCAAGAGTCAGCCGGGACAGTGAAACCACGGGTCCTCTTCATCTCTGCTCCCAGCATTAGTCGGGTAGCAGCTTCTCCTTCCGGCGTCTGGATCATCTTGCGATAGCTGGACCCACCGACGCCGAATGCCCTTGGATTGTCACCTGCGAGTTCGATCAGCCGGTCGATAGCCGTGGATAACGGCGTCTTGGTTTCGTACATGCGATTGGCCTCAGCGAGCACCCGCTCCTGAAGCTCCTTATCCTCACGGTGACGCCGGGCAATGAACTTCCCCATGGACAGAACAGTAATCCCGTTCCACCAAGTGTCGGCCTGCCCCTTATCACCGGGAGGGTGGCGCAGATGCAGCTCGGGAGTCAGTCTTCAGCTTGGCATTCGCTACGACGCCATGATCGTCCTCAGTGGTGGTGGACGAGGTACGTGACCAGAAGCAATAGCGCCGGGATCAAAAAGAACACAGCCAGCATCATCCATACAGCCAACTTGCCCCAGCGCCGGCGACCGAGGCCACGGGAGAAATCTCCGAAGCGCTCGACTGTTCCAGCCGGGCTAAAGGGATCTAGCTCAGGTTCCGCCATGGTGAGAGCCTAGCCAGCAGAAGCGATTCGGATCGTGGTCAGATGGCGAAAACGCAGATGACGGAAAACGGGCGAGCGAGTATCTCGGATCACCGGGAGCGGGTCAGTTATCGACCGTGGCATACCGGCACATGGGGGATACCGGCTGGGCTAAAAGGTCGGATCGCCCCTTCGCTCCTCCGGGAGAGAAGTTCAGAAGGTAACGGGGATGTTGCCGTTCGCATCGACCACCAAGTAGCCGTTGCCGCTGTAGATGAGGTAGATGAGACCGACGATGTTGAGGTGCGAGCCCACGAGGGAGCCGAAATAGGCGGCTTCCCCGAAGGCAAACACGCCCCCGTCCCCGGCCACCAGCCAGTAGCCTCGCCCGTCGCCCACGCTGGTCAACCCGAGGATGGGTTGGTTGAGCGGAGTTCCCCCCATCGAACCGAAGAACGGTGCGCCCCCGAAGGTGAACACGCCACCGTCGGAAGCGGCCAACCAGTAGCCGCCGTCCGGAGCGGCACTCATACCGACGATGGGTGCGTTCAGGCGTGTTCCCCCCATCGAACCGAAGAACGGTGCGCCCCCGAAGGTGAACACGCCACCGT
>JADMIJ010000150.1 GCA_015478655.1 Acidimicrobiales bacterium
ACTGCGGCCTCAGGCTATGACTCCAATCCGCGCGGTATTACACGAAGGTCTTTAGATGGCGGTTTTGACAGGCCGCCGGTGACCGTGGTTGACCCTTGTCCTCCGTTCGATCGCGCACGGATCGCGCACGAAATCGGGAAATCGAGAGCGCCTCGCTCCATGTTCGTCGCCAGGATCACGCCAACGAAAGTCCAGGTCGACGGTGCGGATGACGTTTTCGGCACCTACAGGTGCGGATGACGTTTTCGGCACCTACACGACCGACTCTCACTCTGACCCGGCCAACCGAACGATGCTCGCTGAGCTCGGTCGGCTACTCCTCCGCCGGCAACTCGGACGCCGTCTTGGTCCAACCCCGGCACCTACTCCTTTTGGCAGCGCGAGCCGAGTTCCGACGATTCTCGTCAACAGTCGTTTAGCTCGCTACGGCTATCTGCTCGAAGCTGTAGTAGATGGCGACGAGAGCGACGATCGTCTGGCAGTTCAGCCATGAAACTCCTGGACCAACTCGACCGTAGAACCTGATCGTCTGGCAGGATGAACGCATGGCTGAAGACGGCGCATATGACAAGGCGCTCCTGCACCTCCAAGAGGAGCTGGTGAAGATGCAACAGTGGGTCCGCGAGGAGGGTCAACGCGTCGTCATCGTGATCGAGGGTCGCGATGCCGCCGGCAAAGGTGGCGTGATCAAGCGCATTACCGACTACCTCAATCCCCGATGGTGCCGGATCGCTGCCCTCCCGGCCCCAAGCGACCGTGAAGAGGGCCAGTGGTACTTTCAGCGCTACATAGCCCACCTTCCCGCCGGAGGGGAGATCGTCCTCTTCGACCGCAGCTGGTACAACCGGGCCGGGGTAGAGCGGGTGATGGGTTTCTGTACCGATGAGGAGTACCACCGCTTCCTCCGGCAATGTCCTGCCTTCGAGCGAATGCTGATCGACGACGGCATCATTCTGCTCAAGTACTGGTTCTCCGTGAGCGACGAGGAACAGGAGCGGAGGTTCAAAGAGCGTGTCAACGCGCCCCTGAAGCGCTGGAAGCTTAGCGAGATGGACATCGAGGGCCGCAACCGCTGGGTCGCGTATTCCAGGGCCAAGGACGAGATGTTCGCTCACTGCGACCTACCGGACTCCCCCTGGTACGAGGTCGAGGCCGACAATAAGAAGCGGGCCCGGCTCAACTGCATCGCTCACCTCCTATCGGTCGTGCCCTACGACGCCCGCAAGGCTCCGAAGGTCAAGCTCCCCCCCCGACCGCCCGTCGGGGATTACCGGCGACCCCCCCGCGACCGGTACCACTACGTCCCCGACTACTCCGCCACGATCATCTAAAGGAAATACGGGGGGGCTGGGGTTTATCACCCGTGTAACTGTCGTTCATGGGCAGGCAACTGTTGCAAGCACGACCGGCCTGCTGTCCCGCGTGACGACCGGAAACGACGTTCCCGGCACCCACAGGGATGTTCGGACTACGAGGAGACGTCCAGGGTCAGGCTCGGAAGCGGCGCGCTCCCCTGGGTGAGGTCAAAGGTGACTGTCGACGCACCGGGTTCTGCGGCTGTCACCCGGACTGGCGTCATCGAACGGCCCCCGACCACCGCCATCGTCCCTGAAGGCGGTGACACGGTCAGACCGGCCGAGGGCACGGCGCGCCACGAAACGGACTCCACCGATCTTGAGCCCTCTGAGCCGGATGCCTCCTGGACGCCAAGATGGAAGGTCGCAGAACCGTGGAGGGGAACGCTGAGGGATCCACCGGGATCGGTGAAGGGAACCGCCGGGGCGGCGCCCTGACTGAACGAGGGTGGGGCTTCCGACGCCGAGGCCCCCCAGTTCCGATCGGGAGCAGTTCCCAAGTCCACCGAGAGGTTCGCCCCCTCCGAGAGAGCCCTGGAAGGAAGCCACGGTTTGTTCCACGGCGAGGACCCGCCGGATCCGATGGCCAGATGGGCACCCTCGATGTACGGGTCGGGGGCATGCGAGCCGGTAATGGTCAGGATGTGACCGCTTCCTTCGGTGACCTTCACCTGAGGGAAAAGGGGGCTGGTCATGGCCAGGTTGGCCGCCCCCGGTGTCTCCGGATAGAGACCGAGAGCGGCCCAGACGAACCACGAGGAGAGGGCGCCGAGGTCGTCCTCCCCCGGCTCGGCGACCGGGGCCGGCGAGTAGAGCTGGGTCATGATCCGGCGCACAACCGACTCTGTGTCGTAGGGCGCGCCGGCATAGTCGTACTCGAAGGGGATCCATTCCCCCGGCTCGTTGCCGGCCCAGTCAAAGGGCTCGTAACGGGTGGCATTGAGATGGGTGAAGAAGGTGTCGAGCTTGGCCACAACGGCCTGGTCTCCACCCATCAGTCCGACGAGCCCGGCCAGGTCCTGGGGAACGGCCCAGGTGTACTGCATGGCATTGCCCTCCTCGAAGCCCTGCTGGGCCACTCCCTGGGCCTGGTCGGCGCGGCTCGTCAATTGGAACGCCGGTCCGGCCGGGAAGCTCCCATCGGCCTGGCGAGCGGCTAGGTATCCGGTTGCCGGGTTGAACAGGTTCTGCCAGTTCTGACCCCGCTTGGCGAAGACGGCCGCCTCGGCTCCGTCGCCCGCCGCCCGGGCGAGCCGCGAGATCGAAAAATCGTCGATCGAGTACTCGAGAGTCTCCGAACCGCCGTCGGTGTAGGGATAGGAGGTGATGTCATAGGTAAGTGCGGGTACCCAACCCTGCGACAGGTACTCCGTGAGGTTCTGCCTCTCGGCGAAGCCGGCCTCAGGCACCGTGGCCCCGTGGATCATCACCTTGAGCGCCCGTTTCAGGTCGAAGCCGCGTGCACCGTAGGCGTAGGCATCGGCGATGAGTGGATCGACGGAGTCGCCGTCCCACTGGCTGGCGTCGTTGTTGGCGATCACCCATTTGGGTAGGAAGCCCCCAGCCGTCTGGTCGGCGTCGTTCAGAAGTGACTGAACCATCTGGGAGGTGGGCCCCGGCAGCAGGACGGCCAGGAGAGGGACCTCGGATCGGTAGATGTCGGCCTCCGAGATGTTGGAGTACTGCACGTGACCCTGGGCCAGCGTGTGTACACGACCGTCGAACCCCATGTATCGGCCGTCGTCGTCGCTGAACACCGAGGGGAACAGCATGGAGTGATAGAGGGCCGTATAGAAGGTGCGCCGCGCCGTCTCTGACCCGCCCCGTACGGCAACCCGGTCCAAGAGGCCGTTCCACTCCCCCGTGGCCGCGCGGGAGATACCCGAGAAGCTCCAGCCTGGATCTTCGGCCTTGAGGTTGGCGGTGGCTCCAGCCTCCGATACGAACGAGATGCCCACCTTGACCATGACCCTCCGGGCCCCGAAATGACCCGGCTTCTGAAAGCTCAGCCAAGCCCCACAGGAAGCGCTGGCCGTTCCGATGCAGGTCTGCCTGGCGCCGACGGCTCCGTTCTGCCAGGTGCCGCCGGAGACAAACGGTTCGGAGAACTGCGCGGCAAAGTGCAGGGTGTAGTCGCCGGGGATGCCACAGAAATTCCCGCTGGTGACCGAGCCCACCAGGCTGTCAGTCCCGACAACCTGCACCTGAGAGCTGCTGGAACCGTTGGCGGAGTCACTGACCTTGAATAGGAGATCATCTGCGCCGGCGGTGCTCACTCCTCCCGCGGGCCGAGGGAGGGCCGGGAACTCGAAGGCTCCGAGGGCGCTCCGAGTAGTGGCGGTGAGTTGCACGCCGATGCCGTGGTTGCTCTCCGATCCCAAGTCCACGTTGTAATTGCCCGCCGAGGAATGTTCGCTGGTGTGGGAGAAAGGCTGGACGGCGTCGTCGGGTTTGTCCGGCACCGGGCCGGTGACGGGAAGGATGGGGATGTCCCCGTAGATCGCGCATCCGGGTCCCGAGAGATGAGTGAGACTGAAGCCGGAGATCGCAGAATCTGCATAGTCGTAGCCGGAACCCGTCGCCACCTGGCGATCCGGGGAGGTGTCCGGGCTGAACTGGACCATGCCCAGCGGGACCGATGCCCCGGGGGATTCGCTCACGTTGCCGGGGACCACGGTCCCTATCCCGGTCCCCGCCTCCGGATTCACCAGAGCGGCCGGTCCACCCGAAGGAGATCCGAGAGGGAGATCGATGGGCCACCCGGCCGGCTGGCCCGTGGGCGTCGCCACGCTCGCCCCTCCAACCGTGCCCAACGTGAGGACAACCGCTCCCAGTGTCAGCCCCATGGCCACACCGACCCCCACTCCGGCAGCTCTCGACCAGCGGATGGCAGCCTGCGGCATGGAGGAACCCTACCGAAGGCTGCGATTTCCGTCGCGCTGCTCGAGCTGGTCCGTGCTCCGTTTCCGCTACACGATCCCGATGAGTCGAATGACCAAATGCCCAGGAGGTCAACCATGTCGCTTGCCAGTCTTATGGGACCACCCCGTTGCCAGCAGCATGGGACCACCTC
>JADMIJ010000023.1 GCA_015478655.1 Acidimicrobiales bacterium
GCGCGGTGTTCTCCCTGGCGGTGGATCAGGTGGTCAGGGGCCCTGAATAGTTACAGGAGCGGCAACGTGGTACTGGTCAAAGTAAACGTCATATCGCCCGATCACGGCTGGACAGATACCGTCGGAGCAGAACCAAGGCAGCGTATTGACGTAGGTCGCAGACGATGCAGCGGCTGCGGCCTTCTCGGCTCTGCGCCACGGGGAGTAGAAGTCGATGGACTGGCCAGCGCACACTTGGACGTTGCGTTCGTGCTGCGCCAGACAGTTAGGCCCGTCCTTTGGTGACAGAGGAATGTTGCCGAGCACCGCGAATCTGACATGTGGTACCTTGATCGCCGAGAACACCGCATCCAAACCACCTTGCCATTGAGTCCTTGTATCGGCATGCCTGGGACCCAAGATCGCCTCCTGGGTCACGATGACCAGGTTGGGGTCCACCTTGTTGATGCGGTCGATGGCATAGTGGTGCCACTCACTGCATGCTTGAAACTCACCCCCGGGTGAGCCCGAGCCCTGCGGATTGGCGAGAGGAATCATCTCGACAGGGCACGTCCCCTTGGCCAAGATGAGGAGTCTCCAGTGGGCCTTCGTGGCAATGTTGTTCAAGGCCTGGAACCACATGGCCGCATGCGAATCTCCGTAGATGACCATCAAGTGGCTTCCGTGGGGGTCCCCGAAGACGCAGTTCGAAGCACTCGTCTGGCCCACGTCCAGGAGACATCCGGCCCCCGGGGGAGGGCCCCCCCACGTTGGGGGGGTGAGGTTGGAGGGCATCGTCTGGATGCGCAGAGACGAGGCAACTAGTTGCTCGACCTGGCTGCTCGATGCGTTGGCAATGGCGCCCACCGGTGCCGACGCCACGAGGTTGCTGCCGGCATGCACCTGGAGTTGTTCTGTGACGATCGACAGCGTGACTCCGATCAGCACTATTCCCAGTCCGACGCTGGCCCAGCGGTGCCGAAGGGCAAACTGGAAGTGCCGTATCGGATTCTCGATGAAGCGGTACGTGGCCATCGCCGCCAACAGCGAGAGCACCAGCCATCCCATGCTCTGCGCGAGCGGCAACTTGGACGCGCCCGCTGACTCGGCCGCCAGTATCAGAATCGGCCAGTGCCAGAGGTACAGCGAGTAGGACAGC
Source organism: Acidimicrobiales bacterium (assembly GCA_015478655.1). GTDB lineage: Bacteria > Actinomycetota > Acidimicrobiia > Acidimicrobiales > RAAP-2 > Bog-756. The sequence goes on from JADMIJ010000023.1 coordinate 1,139, forward strand.
CGTCCCAAGTGCCGGAATGGTGCGGTGCGGAGCAGAGTCTCGGCCCCCCAGATTGGGGCGACCGTCCCACCGGTGATCACCAGGGCAGTACCGACGACTGGGATGGCCACTTGCCAGCCGGGGTAGGCGGTGGCGGCATTGAACGTGACCGCAGCCACCAGGACGGCACTCAGACCAATCCACGTCATCGATGCTGCAAATCGGTGGGACATGCGCAAGAGCCGCGGTGTCGCAACGGCAATCAAAGCACCGAGCGCCAGCTCCCACGCCCGGGTGAATGGGGAGAAATACGCCATCGTTGAATCCGTCGAGGTCTGAATGACTGACAGCGTGAACGACACCCCGATGACGACGGTCAAACCGATTACCAAGCGGGTGCGGAATGCCAAACGAAGCGGCACCCAGGCCACGAGGAGGAAAAGGGTCGGGTAGACGAGATAGAACTGCTCTTCCACGGCGAGGGACCAGAAGTTCTGAAGCGGCGATGGTGGTTGTGTCGCCGTCAGGTAGTTCGTCCCGATGGAGGCGAAGTGAAAGTTGGCGAGAAATACGGCGGCCCACCTGCCATCGACCGCGGTTCGATCTCCACCCACGACACCGAGCACGGCGTAGCTCGCCAGGACCGTGACGACTATTACGAGGGTCGCAGCGGGGATGATCCGCCGGCACCGGCGGCCGTAGAAACCAAGGATCGACGTGCGGTGGTCCGAGGCACGTTCCCGCAAGAGCACTCCCGTAATCACAAACCCGGAGATGACGAAGAACACGTCGACGCCTACGAAACCTCCATTGAGTCCAGGGACACCGGCGTGGAAAAGGACAACGAGGAGCACCGCGACGGCGCGCAGCCCTTCGACATCGGGCCTGAAGCGTCGATCGCCGGGGGCCGTCCCCGCCTCGTCACCCGAAACAAGGAAGCGCTCGTCGACCACCGATGCTCCCGGCTGCGTCATGCCCCTCCCTCCAGGTCCAACAAAGCTGAGCCAACTGGCCCCAGTTGCGGTAGAGTACACACCCACCGTCCGGGACGCAGCCGGGTACTGCGGAGCATGACCGTAGTGTTTGGCGGGGCGTCCCATGCCGCTTGTGCCTTCCCCGACTCGAACACGTCTCGTCCACTTCTGAGCAACTCCAAGACGACTGCCTGGCGGCCATGGACATGACTCGTGCCGACGAGGACCGCTCCAACTTGCTATTGGACGTGTGGACCCAGGTGAAGTGGTTGGACGAGCTTGGTTTCGAAGACGTCGATTGCCATTGGAAATGGCGAGAGTTGGCCCTATTCGGCGGGGTCAAGCCGACCGTCGAGAGGTCGTACAGATCCGACTGACCTGCTTCTACAGAACGGAACCGAACCGCTTGGCGAAGGTGTGGGCGTCGCCCGGCCATCGTGCCGAGATGTACGTCCCGTCCTCGACGACGAAGGCAGGACGCCCGTCGTCGATCGTGTCCCGGGCCCTCCCACTGGACTTGAGGGCCGCATCGGGCGACCCCGGCACGACGTCCATGAAGTCGTCGGGGCGGGCGAGCGCTCTGGTGACCTCCTGCTGCACGGACATCCATCCGGCCGGCTGGCCCCGCTCCTCGCGGTAGGTGCGGTAGTAGTTCGGATCCCAGAAACGGGTGAAGCGGGCCACCCTCCACGCCCGATGCTCGAGTCCCCAGGTGAGCGCCGTCGTCCGGCGACCGAACAGCACCGAGCGTCCGGTGGCCGGGTCGATGCTCCGGGCCGCCAGCAACACCCCGTGACAGATCCCGCCGACCGGCTTCCCATCGCGGAAGGCACCGACCACGGTGTCTTGCAGGAGCCGGCTCTCGAGGTACGGGCGCATTCCCCTGGCCCGGTGGCCGCCGGGCAACAGGAGGCCGTCGAAGCCATCGGGATCGATGTCCTTCCAACCCTGCGGCTCCAGAAATGCGGGAGACCGGACAAGTTGGTCGTAGGCCGCCCGCCCGCGGGCGTCGGCACGCAATACCCGACCGATCCCCACCACTCGGGAGATCCCGGGCATGAACCCCCAAGGATCAAGCCCGCGACCGGTCACCATCAACTCGTCACCCCGGGCCGGAGTGGCCTCCGGGGTGGCGAAGCGCACGTCATGACCGAGGTCGGAGAGCACCCTCCAACTGACGGCCACCTCCGTGGGGTCGAAGTCGGCGTCCGGGACCGGGATCAGGACAACGGCCACGACGCCATCCTGTCATGCGGGCACGGAGCCCAATCCGATGGCCGAATCCGATGGTGATGTCGTCGGGGGATGAGAGAATCGCCGGATGGGTGACTGGGGACCTTCGACCTATGGCGATCCGTGTCGCGAATGTGGATATGCCTGGGGCATCTCCGCCGATGAGGCCATCACCATGGTGATGGATCTCCCCGTGACGTACCGGGGCCGGTCGGAGGGAGCCACCGGCTACGAACGACACCCGGACCTCGGGTGGTCCGTCACCGAGTACATCGCCCACGTGGCAGACAATCTGAGGATCTGGGCCGAACGGCTCGGCGGGGTGGCCGGCGGGGCTCCGCCCGACGTGGGCGCCTACAACGAGAACGAACTGGCAGACGCCCGCAACTACGAGGCCATCCCTCTGCCGTCGGCTCTGTGGTCGCTGTCCCGATCCGTCGCCGACTGGAAGGAGGCCGTCGGCCTGTCGAGCCGGGTCGGTACCGTCCTCGTCCACCCCGAGCGGGGGGAGCAGTCGCTTTCGGACGTGGTGCATTCCAACGCTCACGATGCCTTCCATCACCGGTGGGATATCGAGCGGACGCTGGAGGCAGCCAGAGCCTGATCGACGATCGCCCTCGAACCGACGTAGGACCCGGAATTGCTCGGTCCGACGCCGTTGGATCGGCCGGGGACGACAGCAGAGCGGGCGCCGCCGCTTTCTTCTATTGTGGCGGCGACTAGAAGCGACGGGCGAAGGGGGGCACCGTGACTGACAGGCCGAGAATGGACAGGATTCGGATCGCCATTGCCGTGGCCGCGCTCACGGTACTGACCGTGGGGGCATCGGCGATGACGGGCAGCACCGGCGGGGAGGTCGGCGCAGCAACACTGCCGCGCGCCGCCGGAGGGTCCTTCAACTTTGTCAGTATGGCCCAGACCCCGACGGGAAAGGGCTACTGGCTGGCCGCCTCCGGGGGGAAGGTCGAAGCCTTCGGCGACGCCGTGTTCCATGGCGACCTTTCCGGATCCACCCTCAACGCACCGATCGTCGGAATCGCCGCCACCGTCGACGGCGGCGGCTACTGGCTGCTCGGTCGGGACGGCGGTGTGTTCACCTTCGGCGACGCCCCGTTCTTCGGGAGCACGGGGAACATCGTGCTGAACAAGCCCGTGGTGGGCATGGCCCCCACGCCCGACGGACTCGGCTATCGGTTCGTCGCATCCGATGGCGGGGTCTTCTCCTACGGTGACGCGCAGTTCTTCGGCTCCACCGGCAGCAAGGTGCTGAACAAGCCGGTGGTGGGGATGGCCACCACGCCGACGGGCAACGGCTACTACCTGGTCGCCAGCGACGGCGGCATCTTCGCCTTCGGCGATGCCACCTTCCAGGGATCCAAGGGCGGGGCCCATCTCAACAGGCCCGTGGTGGGCATGAGCATCGATCCGGTCACGGGCGGCTATTGGTTCGTGGCGGCTGACGGCGGCATCTTCTCGTTCAACGCGCCGTTCCTCGGCTCGGCCGGCGGCGTCGTCCTGAACCAGGCCATCGTCGCCATGGCCAGCACCCCCACAGGCCAGGGCTACCGGTTCGTGGCCCACGACGGCGGCATCTTCACCTACGGAGACGCCGGGTACCTGGGGAGCGGCGTCTAGCGCCGTCCTGCATGGGCGACCATCCCTCGCCCGGAACGGCTTGGGGCTGGCAGGCTGTCCCCGATGTCACGGCTCCCCAGCAGGATCGAGATCCGTCAGGCTCTCCCGGCCGAGTTCGCACGCCTTCGGGCCATCGAACTGGAGGCCGACGGGATGTTCGCCGAGGTGGGAATCGGACCGTTCACGATCGACGATGCCGAAGACCACCTTGCCCAGGCAGCCGTCGTCCTGGCGGCGGGAGTCCCGGCGGCCGGGTTCGCATGCGTCGAGATCGTGGACGGGGCGGCCCACCTGTGGCAGTTGGCCGTCCTGCCCTCGGAGGGAAGGCGCGGGCTCGGGACGGCTTTGGTGGCGGCGGTGTGCGAATGGGCTGGTGCCCGAGGCTTCGACGCCGTCACCCTCACGACGTTTCGGGACGTCGCCTGGAACGCTCCGTTCTACCAGGGCTTGGGCTTTGAACCCGTCAGTGAGCTCGGCCCCGGACTTGCTGCCATCCGCCAGCACGAGAAGGCCGTCGGCGACGACGACTTCGGGCCTCGGATCGCCATGCGAAAGGACCTCGACCGGCCCGGCGGAGGACCGGCGTGGTGAGGCATCGACACCGGGGGAGGCGTAAATCCCGGTGGCGGAAGGTCACGGCCGCGGTGGTGGCGTCGGCCCTGCTGGCGGGCGCCGGTCTGGCGGTAGCCCGCGCCGCGGGTGAGAAGGGGCCGGCATCGGCCCGTCCGTCCGGCGACGTCAGCACGACCACGACCGGAGACCGCTCCACCACCACGACGTCGACCGTGCCACCGACAACAGCGACCACGACAAGCCCCGGTGCGCTACCCCAGACGGGGACCCTTCCCACCACTACCAGCCCGACATTCACGACCAGGATGGCGGCTCTGTGGCAAGGCGTGTCCACCGGATCGGGATCGAGTGCGCTCCCCGGCTTCTTCCCCGAACCGGCGTACGTGCAGCTCAAGGCCATACCCAGTGCGCAGAGCGACTGGACCCAGCGCCTGGTGGTCGAATACGAGGAAGACGTCGCCGCCGCGCACCAACTCCTCGGACCGAATGCGGCCGCGGCCGCGCTGGTCAGCGTCGATGTCAACGCCGCCTACGCCCACTGGGTGCCGGTCGGCGCCTGCTACAACGATGTCGGCTACTTCGAGGTCCCGAATTCACGGCTCGTCTACACCGTCAACGGACAGACCAGCTCGTTCGGGATCGCATCCATGATCTCGTGGCGGGGGGAGTGGTACGTCGTGCACCTCGGGGCGATCCTGCGTTCGGGCCGCGGTGGCGAGGTCGATCGCCCGCAACCCGGTCCCGGCGCGCCGACCTATTCCTCAACCTGCTGAGGTCACCCGGGACCCAGCCATTCTTTCGGCATCCCACGCCGCGCTCACGTACCGGCCTCGGTAGGGAACCACCCCGACACCCTCCCGGCGAGGATCCGCTCCCGCCGGAGGTGCTCGTGTCGAGCTGTCTGGCGATCCACGGGCGCGAACCTCACCTTGTCACCCGGTCGGAGCTGGCCCAGCTTGGCGAGATCGGCCGCGATCACACAGGCGATCACGGGATAGCCGCCGAGGGTGGCGTGGTCGGGCATCAAGATGATGGGATTGCCGTCACGCGGCACCTGGATGGCGCCGGTGACCATGGCCGTCGACATGGTCTCCGGAGCATCGGCACCGAGGGGCCGGCCTTCACTGTCCAGCCGGATGCCGATCCGATTGGAGGCGTCACCCACGGTCCAGACCCGGGCAACCAGCTCGTGGCGGTCCGATCGGGGGAAGCGATGAGGCCCGTGCATGACCTGGATGACGGTCGGCGCGGAGCCGGGCGCCGGATCGAGCGGGTGGGACAGCATGCCGTGGGGCCTGCTCGGGGCACCCAGGTCGAGTTGGTCACCGGTCATCAGGGGTCCGGGGCCCAAGCCGCAGAGCATGTCCGACGAGCGTGAGCCCATGACGAGGGGTGTGGCCATGCCCCCGGCCACCGCCACGTAGGCTCGGAGCCCTGCGCTGACCCGGCCGATGGCCACGACCTGCCCGGGTTGGACGGGAGAGACGGAGTCGGTGGCCACGGGGTGGCCGTCGATGCACACGCTCACGCCGTCGGCCGCCGACGCCACCACCGCCACATGGGCGTCGCCGCTGAAGCCGAGCGTCGGGCCGACTGCGGTGACCTCGATGGTGGCGGCGCCGTCGGGATTGCCGACCAGTCGATTGGCCAGCCGCATGGTCTCGGGATCGGCGGCACCGGCGCGGGGCACGCCGATCCCGGACACCGACCGGCGACCGATGTCTTCCACCAGGGACAAGAGGCCGGGATCGAGGACTTCCACGAAGCGGGTGCCACTGGCCCTGAGAGGCGCCCGCCGTCCCGACGTGGTGCGCTTCGGTTCCCCCGTCAGCGGGTCGGCGTCTCCGTCTCGGCCGGGCGATCCGCTCGAGAACGAACCGGGATCGCCCGTTCGTGCCGACGGCGGGCTGATCGAGAAGCGCACGGTGTCACCGGCACGCACCAGCGTGTAGGGCGGTCCGTCCGGATCGAACAGTCGAAGCGCAGTGTGGCCCAGCAGCATCCAGCCACCCGGAGTGGCCTGCGGGTAGACGGCGGCGAACCCTCCCCCCACGGCCACCGAGCCGGCCGGGACCGCTGTTCGGGGCGTCGACCGGCGGGGGATCGAGGCCAGTTCGGGGGGGAGGCCGACCAGGTAGGGGAATCCCGGAGCGAACCCCAGGAAGGCCACCTGGAGGTCGGTGCCCACGAGCAGGTCGATCACCGAGGCGGTGGTCCGGCCGATGCTGGTTGCCACCGAATCGAGGTCGGGACCGTCGAAGGTCACGGGAATGTCCACGCGTCGCGGCTGGTCGGCACCACTCCCGCGCCCGGGCCCGGCACCGGCTGACTCCGGTCCGGCCTGCCGCGAGGCGAGGTCGGTCAGCCACGCTTCAATCACGCCGATCTCGTCCACGTCCGGGTCCACATGGACCACCACCGTGCAGAAGCCGACCACGGCCTCGTCGACTCCCGCGGGTGCCGCGCCGGTGGCCTGTGCCAGCCCGATGGCGTCGGCCACCAGGTGGGCCGACGGCGCATCATCGACGTCGATCAGCAGGGCGCTGTCGCCGTAGGGACCAACCGACGCGGTCACGGCATCGGACCGCCCGGTTCCCGACACCGATGGCTCGGTACGAAGGGGCGGACCGTGATGCCTTCGGCCGTAAGGGCGGACCGCACCCCCCGTGCGATGTCGCCGGCATCAGGGGCGTCCCCGTGAATGCACAGGGTCTCCGCTTCGATCGCGGTCCAGGTGCCATCGATGGCGTCGACGCCGCCGCCATTCACCAAGGAGACCGCCCGACGGCCGGCCACCGCGGGATCGGCGATCACGGCGCCCGGCTCTCCCCGGTCCTGCAGATGTCCATCCGATCGATAGCCGCGATCAGGAAAGCCCTCGGGGACCACTCGCAACCCGGCCTCACGCGCCCGGTCGGCCACGACCGTCCCGGCCTGGGCCACCAGCACCCCGATGCCCTGGAGGGCGATGGCCTCGACGACCGAGGCCGCCACGGCGGCATCCACGCCCATCTGGTTGTACAGGGCACCGTGGGGCTTGACGTAGGACACCTCGCCGCCCGCGGCGTCGACTTCGCCGGACAGCACTTCGCACTGCTCGATGATGTCGGCTACCAGCACACCGGCCGGCGGGTGGACGGGCCTACGCCCGAACCCGGTCCGATCGCGGTACGAGACGTGCGCCCCGATGGTGACCCCCCGGTCGAGGCACGCCGCCGCCGCCGCTCGCATCACGGCCCGGTTGCCGGCGTGAAAACCGCACGCCAGGCTGGCGCTGGTCACCATGTCCAGAATGGTCAGATCGAGGGGCGTGAGGCGCTCTCCCTCGGCCAGATCAGCATTGAGATCCACGGCGACCATGGTCCCAGTATCCACCCCGACCATGCCCCCCGGTGGCGAGCATCCTCACGGCCGAATGCTCCCCTCTGGTGGGCCGGCGCCCGAGCGGCAGCAAACACCGCATCACCCCCAAGTCGAGGTCGCGGCCCTGTTCGTGTGCCATGTGTCCGAAGAGGCGCTATCGTCTCGACCATGCCGCAACCGCCCGCACTCACTCCCGAACAGCGCCAGGCCGCCCTGGCCAAGGCAGCCAAGGTCCGCCGTGAGCGGGCCGAGGTCAAAGAAAAGCTCAAACTGGGGTCGATCACCCTGTCCGAGCTCCTCACCACTGCCGACTCCAACGAGACGGTGGGAAAGATGAAGGTGCTCTCCGTCCTCGAGTCGCTCCCGGGCCTCGGCAAGGTCAAGGCACGACGCCTGATGGACACGGTCGGGATCAGCGAGAGCCGGCGGCTGCAGGGGCTGGGAAGCAATCAGCGCGAGTCCCTGCTGCGCGAGACCGCCCGCTGAGCGAAGGGCGTACCGCCCGGACTGACGTCCGGACCGCACCGCTGATCTTCGTGCTCTTCGGCCCGGGCGGCGCCGGCAAGGGGACGATCGCCGACCGGCTGGTGAGTGAGGTTCCTGACCTCTGGCTGAGCCGGTCATGGACCACGCGACAGCGTCGACCCGATGAGCCCGAGGATGCCTACGTCTTCGTCGATCGCCAGGAATTCGAGTCGGCCATCGACGCGGGCGTGTTCTTCGAATCGGCCGAGTTCCTGGGGAACCTGTACGGGACCCCGGTGACGGTCCCACCGGCCGGGAGCGATGTCCTGCTCGAGATCGATCTCCAAGGGGCCCAACAGGTACGGCGCCTGCGACCCGACGCCGTCCTCATCCTGCTCAAACCCCCATCTCCGGCGGTTCAGGAGGAGCGATTACGGGCCCGTGGGGACGCCGAGTCCCACATCGTGAGGCGCCTCGAGGAGGGGGCGGAGGAGGAGCGAATGGGGATCGAGATCGCCGATGCCGTGGTCGTCAACCACGACGTGACGCAAGCCACCGCCCAGGTGGCCGGTATAGTGGAGCGTTATCGGTCTGCCGCCCACTAGGGCGGTGCCCATGTCGCGGGGGACCGGCGTCATTGCCGACGTAGCCTCTGACCACACCCGACGACCTATCTGAAGGATCGTGATGGCCCAACCTCAGACCACGCTCATGGACCCACCCATCGAGAGCCTCCTCGACAAGGTGGATTCGAAGTTCACCCTGGTGGCCTTGGCCTCGCGTCGGGCCCGGCAGGTCAACAGCTACTACAACTCCCTGGGTGAGGGCCTCGGCGTCGTGGTACCGCCGCAGGTGGCGTCTGCCTCGGGCAAGCCGCTGTCCATTGCCTTCGAGGAAGTGGCCGCGGCCAAGGCGACCTACACCCGGCCCGACCCCGAGGAAGTGGCGGCGGCCGAGGCCGCCGCACTGGCCCTGCTCGAGAGTGAAGATGCGGGTGCCGAGGCTTCAGAGTCGGACGAGACCACCGACTAGCTGGTCGGAGAGTGCGGGGTTCGGGGGCGGGTTGATGGCATCGGCAGGTATGGGCACGGGAACAGCGGACAGGCCATGACTCCTCAGGACGGCCGAGCCCAACCGTTCGTGGTCCTCGGCGTGTCGGCCGGGATTGCCGCCTTCAAGGCCGTCGAGGTGTGCCGCCGGTTGGTCGATGCCGGCATCCATGTGGCCCCGGTCCTCACGGACCGGGCCACCCGGTTCGTCGGGAAGGCAACGTTCGACGCGCTGGGCTCGGAGCCGGCGCAGATGAGCCTGTGGGACGAAGCGTCACCCATACCCCACACCCGCCTGGGACAGCGAGCGGATCTGATCGTCGTGGTGCCGGCCACGGCTGACCTCCTGGCCCGCTATGCCAACGGTCTCGCCGACGATCTGCTGACGACGACGCTGGTGGCCACCGCCGCGCCGGTGGTGGTCTGTCCGGCGATGCACACGGAGATGTGGGAGCACGCCTCGGTCCAGGACAACCTGGCGGTCCTGCGTTCTCGAGGGGTCACGGTGGTCCCACCCGCCGAGGGGCGCCTGGCCGGGGGGGATGTGGGCACCGGTCGGATGGCCGAGCCGTCGGTGATCGTGGCGACGGTGCTGGAACTGCTGGGAAGGGCCGGGGCCGAGGGTCACACCGGGGGAGGCGACGGTGGCGACGGCCTCGCCACCGGGGATCTGGTCGGCGTCCGGGTGGTGGTGTCGGCCGGAGGTACCCGCGAGCCCATCGATCCGGTCCGCTTCATCACCAATCGGTCGTCCGGCAAGCAGGGGCATGCGCTGGCTGAGGCCGCCTTGCGGCGTGGAGCCGACGTCGTGCTGGTGACCACCACCGACCGGGCGGTGAGCGACGGGGTGACGGTGGACCGGGTGGACTCGGCGGCCGAGATGGAGGCCGCCATGTTTGCCCGTTCCCAGACCGCCGACGTGGTGATCATGGCCGCGGCGGTGGCCGATTTCCGCCCCAAGGCGGCCTGGGACTCGAAGCTGCACAAGGTGGACGGCGTCCCTGAACTCCTCCTCGAGGCGACTCCGGACATCCTCTCCGAACTGGGACGCCGACGGCGAAAGGGGCAGGTACTGGCGGGATTCGCGGCGGAGACCGAACAGGTCTCGGAGCGGGCCGTGGCCAAACTGGCCGCCAAAGGGGTCGACCTGATGGTCGCCAACGACGTCTCGGCGGCCGGGGTCGGATTCGACCACGACACCAACGAAGTCACCATTTTCGGTGCGGACGGTTCGGTGAACGGGGTCCCGCTTCGCACCAAGGATGCCGTGGCCGACGCCATATTGGATAGGGTGTGCGCGCTCTTGTCGGCACCGTGAGCCCGTCGACCCCGTCGGTCGGATCCGGCTGCGCCTACTGTCTTCGTCCACCACGTCGGTCTCCCGCCCTGGGCCAGCGCCCCCAACCAGAATGGAACCACCTGTGAGTACTCGATACACCTTCACCTCGGAATCCGTGACCGAAGGCCATCCGGACAAGATGGCCGACCAGATCTCCGACTCCGTCCTCGACGCGCTCCTGGCCGAGGATCCCGAAAGCCGGGTGGCCTGCGAAACCCTGTTGACCACCGGCCTGGTGCTCGTCGCCGGCGAGATCACCACCACGACGTACGTCGACATCCCCAAGCTGGTCCGCCAGACGGTGCTCGACATCGGGTACGACGACGATGCCTACGGCATCGACGGACGGACCTGCGGTGTGATCGTGTCCCTCGACGAGCAGTCACCCAACATCGGCCAGGGAGTGGACAACGCCTTCGAGGTCAGGGCCGGAACCGGCGGTGAGGACGTCCTCAACGCCCAGGGGGCCGGTGACCAGGGGATGATGTTCGGGTACGCCTGCGACGAGACCCCTGACCTGATGCCCCTCCCGATCTGGCTGGCCCACCGTCTGGCCCAACGTCTGGCCCAGGTGCGTCGGGTGGGCGTGTTGCCCTATCTGCGTCCAGACGGGAAGACCCAGGTCAGTGTGACCTACGAGGACGGCCGACCGGTCGCCCTCGAGACCGTCCTCATCTCGACACAGCACGACCCGGGCGTCGATCTCGAGACGCTGCTGCTCCCGGACCTCCGCGACAACGTCATCAACCCCCTGCTGCCCCCCGAGCTGGATGCAAGCCACCTTCGCATCCTGGCCAATCCCACCGGCGTCTTCGAGCTCGGAGGTCCCCACGCCGACACCGGCCTCACCGGGCGCAAGATCATCGTGGACACCTACGGGGGCATGGCCCGGCACGGCGGAGGGGCCTTCTCCGGCAAGGACCCTTCCAAGGTGGACCGGTCGGCGGCCTACGCGGCCCGCTGGGTGGCGAAGAACCTCGTCGCCGCCGGCGCCGCCAGCCGTTGCGAGGTCCAGGTGGCCTACGCCATCGGCGTGGCCAGGCCGGTCTCCGTGCTGGTGGAGACCTTCGGCACCGAGCGGGTCGATCCCGAGCGCATCGCCCAGGTCGTGGACGATGTGTTCGACCTGCGGCCCGCCGCCATCGTGCGGGATCTCGACCTCAAGCGGCCCATCTACCGGAAGACCGCCGCCTACGGCCACTTCGGGCGTTCTGACAAGGAATTCACCTGGGAGGACACCTCCCGGGCCGACGACCTGAAGCAGGCGCTCGGACTCTGAGCCTCCCTTCCGGAGCAGGGGCGTCGGATCCCGGGCCCAACGACCGCATCTCCGGGCCCGACCACGGGCGCTCATCAGCCGGCTCGACCGCCGTTGCCCCCGGTCCCGAACGGGTGGTGCGGGTCGTCCCCGACGTGCCGGCCATCCATCGGCGATTCGACTACTCGGTGCCTGGGGACCTGGAACCCGAGATCCGGATCGGGAGCCGGGTTCGTGTCGAGCTCCACGGTCGACGGGTCGGAGCATGGGTGGTCGAGGACGACGTGCTCCCCACCGTCGGCGTGACCCCGAAGCCCCTGTCGGCCTCCAGCGGGCTGGGGCCTCCTCCATCGGTGGTGGCCATGGCCGAGTGGGCGGCGTGGCGCTGGGCCGGTCCCATGTCGTCGTTTCTCGGGACCGCCTCCCCCACGCGTGTGGTGCGCAACGGGGCCCGGGGTCGGCGGCCGGCCCGGCAGGCGGACATGCCGATCCCACCACAGTGGGGATGGGGCCCCAACGGCGTGGGCGAGGGTGATCCTCGGCCGGCAACGCCCTCGCCCGGAGGTGGCTCGGTGTCACTGGTGGACGCCGCCATGGCCGAGAGGAGCGCACCGACGGTCATCCGGCTGGCCCCCGCCCTGGACGCGGCCCTGGTGGTGCTCGAGCTCATCCACCGGACCGGGCCTGGCGGGGTGCTGGTCCTGGTGCCCTCGCACACCCGCGCCGGTCAACTGGCGACCCGCCTGCTGGGCGCCGGCATACCCGTCGCCCTCATGCCCGACATGTGGTCGGAGGCATCGGCCGGCCGATCGGTGGTCGTCGGGACCCGGGCCGCATCCTGGGCCCCGATCCCACAGCTGCGGGCGGCGGTGGTCCTCGACGCCCACGACGAGGGCTACCGCGAGGAGCGCTCTCCAACCTGGTCGGCGGTGGATGTCGTTGTCGAGCGGGGCCGGCGCGATGGGGCCCCGGTCCTGTTGGTCTCTCCGTGCCCGCCTGTGGTGATGACCGAGTCGGGGTCGGTGGTCACCACACCGCGAGCCGTGGAACGCCGGGGTTGGCCGACCGTCGAGATCGTCGACCGCACGGGCGACGATCCGCGCACCGGCCTGTTCTCCGAGCGACTGGTCCACCTCCTGCACTCGGTGCTGGACCGACCGGACGGCCGAGTGGTGAGCATCCTGAACCGGACCGGCCGGACCCGGCTCCTCGCCTGCACCCTGTGCGGGGCGCTGGCCCGTTGCGCACGGTGCGGGGGGGCGGTGGCCCAACTCGAGTCCGGCGGCACGCTGCAGTGCCGGCGATGTGACGAGATCCGCCCGGCCGTGTGTGCGGCGTGTGACTCGACGCGCCTCAAGTCGCTGCGCATCGGGGTCACCCGGGCCACTGAGGAGCTCTCGGCGTTGAGCGGGGTCGGCGCGGTAGAGGTGACCGGCTCGTCGGACCCCACCGAAGGCGTCGGGGCCCGCCTGGTGGTGGGGACAGAGGCCGCCCTCCATCGCGTGCCGCGGGCCGATGCGGTGGTCTTTCTGGATTTCGACCAGCATCTCCTGGCCCCGCGCTTCGCTGCCGGGGAGGAGGCGCTGGCCCTGCTGGCCAGGGCCGCCCGGTTGGTCGGGACCCGCCAGGGGGGCGGAAGGGTGGTGGTGCAGACCCGGATGCCGGATCACGAGGTGCTTCAAGCGGCTACCCACGCCGACCCGACGGTCCTGGCCGGGCCCGAGCGTGCGTTGCGCCAGACGCTCGGCCTGCCGCCCTTCGGGGCGCTGGCGATGCTCAAGGGCCCAGGAGCGGCCGCCTTCGCCGAGGGGTTGGGTTCCATCCACGGCCTCTCGGTGTCCAGGCTGGAGACGGATCGGTGGTCGGTGCGGGCCCCCGACCACCGGGTCATGTGCGATGCGTTGGCCGCGGTGCCGCGTCCCGCCGAACGGTTGCGGGTCGAGGTCGACCCGATCGACGCCTGATGCGAATGGTGCCACGACCTTGCCCGTCCTGGCCCGGAAGCCACACCCGCGGGCGTGTCCTCGTCGGCACAACCCGTACAATGGGGGCATGTCCTCGTATCCCGTCCGCGTCTATGGCGACCCGGTACTGAAGCAGGCTGCCCGCGAGGTCGACCAGGTCGACGGCTCGCTGGTGCGCCTGGTCGACAACATGGTCGAGACGATGTACGACTCGGAGGGTGCCGGTCTGGCTGCCCCGCAGGTCGGTGTGCAGAAGCGGCTCTTCGTCTACGACGTGGGCGAGGGTCCCGAAGTCATGATCAATCCCTCCATCGTCGAGCTGGACGGGGAGTGGTACTACGACGAGGGTTGTCTCTCCATCCCAGGCCTGCGACTGGGGATCGTGCGACCCAACCGGGTGCACATCCGGGGCTACGACCTCGACGGTGAGGAGATCTCCATCGAGGCCGACGAGTTTCTGGGCCGGGTGTTCCAACACGAGGTCGACCACCTCGACGGCGTGCTGATGCTCGAGCGGTTGGATGACGACATGCGCCGCCAGGCGTTGCGCGTGCTGCGCGACCGGGAGCTCGGGCTCGACACCTCGGCCATGGAGGCCAAACTGGTCTCGGCCGACGCACAGCCCGAAGTCTGATCGAAGAAGTCTGATCAGAGAGGTGTGATCGAAGAGGTGTGATCGAAGCGCGGCGGGGCTGGGTCACGGCCTGGTCGCCGGTTGGCCCGGGAGGCCGATAGCGTCACCCCTCATGGCCCGATTGGTGTATCTGGGGACGCCGGCGACGGCGGTGGCGCCGTTGCACACGCTGGTGGACGCCGGTCACGACGTCGCCCTCGTGGTCACTCGGGCCGACAAGCGCCGGGGCCGGGGCAACGAAGTGCTTCCCAGCCCGGTGAAGGCGGCTGCCCACCAGCTCGGCCTGCCCGTCACGGATCGGCTCGACGACGTGCTGGCGGTCGGCGCGGAGCTCGGCGTGGTGGTGGCGTACGGGCGGATCATTCCGGCGGCGGTGCTGGACCACCTGCCCATGGTCAATCTGCATTTCTCCCTGCTCCCACGGTGGCGGGGGGCAGCACCCGTCGAGCGGGCCATCCTGGAAGGCGATGCCGAGACAGGCGTCTGCCTCATGGCCGTGGCTGCCGGACTGGACACCGGCGGTATCTACGCCGAGTGCGACACGTTGATTGATGACGACGAGACCGTCGACGAGTTGCGCTCCCGGCTCGTGGCCATGGGGTGCGACCTGTTGGAAGAGCACTTGAAGGGTGGTGTCGCCGGTCTGCCGCTCGCCCGGGACCAGATCGGGGTTCCGTCCTACGCCGAGAAGATCCTGCCGCACGAGTACGAGATCGTTTGGGATCAGCCCGCGGTGCAGATCCACCGGGTCATCCGGCTCGGCCGGGCCTGGACAACCTTCCGCGGAAGGCGATTGCGCATCCTGCGGGCTACCGAGGCACCGGGCGGAATGCCGGTGGGGGAGCCCGCCACCACAGGTGGCGCTCCCGGCCCCGGTGCGGCGGTCGGGGCCGGCAGTGTCCCCGGCGCGCTCGATGGTCCCACCGTGACCACCGGCAGCGAGTCCCGCATCCGTCTGATCACCGTGCAACCGGAAGGGAAGCGACGGTTGGAGGTGCAGGACTGGCTCCGCGGGGTCCGCCCCGGGCCGCACGAGCGGCTGGGGGTCTGAGCCGGTCGACGGTCGGGATGGGTCCGCACCGTGGTTCCGCCGGGTCGTCCAGAGTGGTGGTGTCTGAACCAGGACGCCAGCCGGATGGGCCTCGCCGATAGAGTCACTCGGGATGGAGCCGTCCTTCCCACTGCCGGAGCTGCGCGTAGCGCCGTCGATCCTCTCCGCCGACTTCGGCAGCCTCTCGGACGCCGTCGCCGGGATCGCCCCCGGCGCGGACTGGCTGCACGTCGACGTCATGGACGGCCACTTCGTACCCAACCTGACGATCGGCCCGCCGGTGGTTGCCTCGTTGCGAGAGCACTCCGATCTGTTCTTCGACACTCATTTGATGATCACCGATCCCGCCCGCTACCTCGAGTCGTTCCGGGATGCCGGCTCGGACGGCTGCACGGTCCATGTGGAGGTGGGGCGGACCGCCGAGCTGATCGCCCAGATGCGCGATCTGGGCCTTCGGGTCGGCCTGGCGGCCAACCCTGACACCCCGTTCGAGGCCATCGAGCCGTTTCTGGCCTTGGTCGACCTGGTCCTGTGCATGACCGTGTTCCCCGGGTTCGGCGGCCAGACCTTCATCGCCGAGGTCATGCCCAAGGTGCGTCAGGTCCGTGCCGCCGCCGCCGCCGCCGGCCTCAGTCTCGATGTCGAGGTGGACGGCGGAGTCGACGAGCACACCGTCGTGGAGGCGGCGCGATCCGGAGCCAACGTGTACGTGTCCGGGTCGGCGGTCTTCGGGCGCCCCCACCCTTTGGACGCCGTCCGTGACATCCTCCGTGCCGCAGTGGGGGCAGTGGCGGGCGATCCGCCCTGACCGGTACCTCGGACCCCGGTGACCGGCTGGACCACGAAGGGATGCGGCGCGCCCTCGAGGCCGCGGCCCGCGTGCGGGGACGGACCGCTCCCAATCCGTGGGTGGGGGCGGCGGTGCTGTCTGATCCCGACGGCCCCCGCCATTGGAACACCGGGGCCACCGCTCCTCCCGGGGGCGACCACGCCGAGATCAACGCCCTGCGCGCCGCCGGTCACGGGGCCGAGTCGGGAACCTTGTACGTGACGCTGGAGCCATGTGCCCACCAGGGGCGCACCCCACCCTGTGCCGCCGCCATCATCGAGTCCGGTGTCCGGCGGGTGGTGGTCGCCATCGAGGACCCGGACCCGTTGGTGAGTGGCCGGGGGATCGCCGCTCTGCGTTCAGCCGGCCTCGAGGTGGAGGTGGGCGTGGAGCGCGAAGCGGCCACCGAGCAGCTCGCCGGTTACCTGAAGCACCGCCGGACCGGACGACCGTGGGTCGTCCTGAAACTGGCGGCCACGCTCGACGGCCGGATCGCCGCTCCCGACGGGACCAGTCGGTGGATCACGGGGGAGAGCGCCCGCAGCGACGCCCATCGACTGCGGGCCAGGGCGGACGCCGTGCTGGTGGGGGCGGGGACGGTCCGGGCGGATGACCCGGCCCTCACCGTCCGCCTGCCCGCCGGCGACCCTGATTTCCGCGGCCCGGACGAACAACCGATCCGGGTCGTCCTGGGCCGAGCGCCGGCCGGTGCCGCCGTTGCACCGGCGTGGGAGCTCAGCGGCGATCCCGGCAGCGTGCTCGACGAGCTCGGTCGCCGGGGCGTGCTCGAGGTTCTGGTCGAAGGCGGCGCAACCGTGGCTCATGCCTTCCACTCGTCGCGGCTGGTGGACCGCTACGTCCTCTATCTGGCCCCGGCACTCTTCGGCGGCGACGACGCCCGCCCTCTTTTTGCCGGGCCAGGTGCCCCCACCCTCGCTGACGTTTGGCGGGGTCGGGTGCACTCGGTGACTAGCCTGGGGGGCGATTTGCGAGTCGAATTGTCCCCCTCCACCAGCTGAGGACCTGCTGCTCGGCTCCAGAATTGCTAATGCCGGCCCGATGCCGGCCGACATAGAAGGAGGGCCGGCGCCATGGCCCGAGGCTGCACTCGGCGCCGGTCAGCGACAATCAGGCGTCAGGCATCCCGAGCCGGGCCGGACGCGCAGAGCAGAGGGAGACACAGGGCCGATGCCCTTTTCATCAGTTGAGGATGCGATCGAAGCGATCGGACGGGGCGAGATCGTGATCGTCGTCGATGACCAGGATCGTGAGAACGAGGGCGACCTGATCATGGCGGCTGACGCCGTCACGCCGGAGAAGATCGCCTTCTTCCTGGCCCATTCCTCGGGCGTCATCTGCGTACCCCTTACCCCTGAGCGGGTGGAGCACCTCGAGCTGCCGCTCATGGTCACCGCCAACACCGAGGTCCAGCGGACCGCCTTCACCGTCAGTGTCGACTATCGCCATGGGACCACCACGGGGATCTCCGCAGCCGACCGGGCCGCCACCATCAAGGCCCTGGCCGATCCCCACATCCGTCCGTCCGATCTCAACCGACCCGGACACATCTTCCCGCTCCGCTACCGTCCGGGCGGGGTGCTGAAGCGGGCCGGGCACACCGAGGCCGCCGTGGACCTGGCCCGGGCGGCGGGGATGTCCCCGGCCGGTGTGCTGTGCGAAGTGGTCAGCGAGGACAAGACGGGCATGGCCCGCCTGCCCGAGCTCACGGTCTTCGCCGAGAAGCACGGACTGCGCCTCATCTCCATCGCCGACCTCATCCGGTACCGTCGCCGCAAGGACAAGCTGGTCCGCCGGATCGCCGAGGCGCGGATACCCACCGAGTACGGGGAGTTCAACGTCTATGCCTACGAATCAGTGCTCGACGGCGAGCACCACGTGGCCCTGGTCAAGGGCGACGTGGACGGCCGGCAGAACACGCTGGTGCGCGTGCACAGCGAGTGCCTGACCGGAGACGTGTTCGGTTCGCTGCGGTGTGACTGCGGGCCGCAGCTGCACGGGGCGATGGCCACCATCAACGAACACGGGAGCGGGGTGATCGTCTATCTGCGCGGGCACGAGGGCCGGGGCATCGGCCTGCCCCACAAGCTCCGCGCCTACAACCTCCAAGAGGAGGGGTTCGACACGGTCGATGCCAATCTCGAGCTGGGCCTGCCCGCCGACTCCCGCGAGTACGGGATCGGCGCACAGATCCTCGTGGACCTGGGCGTGACGACGATGCGCCTGATGACCAACAACCCCACCAAGTACGGGGGCCTCGAGGGATTCGGCCTCGACATCGTCGAACGGGTGAGCATCCAGCCGACTCCGACGCCGGAGAACATCGAGTATCTCCGGACCAAGCGCGAGCGTATGGGTCACCTGCTCGAGGGCCTCGATGACGTCCTCTGACCAGACCCTGCTCCCTCCTGGTGCCAAGGACCGCATCGCCGCCCGGGTTGGAACCTCCGTCGACAGCACCGCCGGCGGGCCGCATCCGGGTATCCGGGTGGGGTTCGCCTGTGCCGAGTTCAACGGTGGGATCACCGACCGCCTCCTGACCGCGGCCCTCGATGCCTTGGAGGAATCCGGCTGTGACCCGTCCCGGTCCATCGTGGCCTGGGCGGCCGGGGCCTTCGAGCTGCCGTTGGTGGCGATGCGCCTGGCGAGATCCGAGGCCGTCGACGCCGTAGTGTGCCTCGGCGCCGTGATCAGAGGGGACACCGGTCACTACGAGTTCGTGGCCGGCGAGTGCGCCTCCGGCCTGCAACGGGTGCAGCTCGATACCGGCATTCCGGCGGTCTTCGGCGTGCTCACGACGGAAACGGTCGAACAGGCGTTGGCCCGATCGGAGCCGGACGAGACCAACAAGGGCCGCGAGGCGGCGCTGACTGCCATCGGCACCTTCGCCGTGCTCGAAGCGGTGTCCTCGGCGGCATCGGGCCCCCGGGTAGGATTCTCGGTGGGGGGACGCTGATGTTGCGCGTGGTCCTTCCCAAAGGGTCGCTCGAGCGGTCGACGTTGGAGCTGTTCGAGGCGGCGGACCTGACTGTCGTGCGCTCGTCCGAGGTCGACTATCGGGCCACCATCGACGATCCCCGTGTGGCCGAGGTCCGGATACTGCGCCCCCAGGAGATCCCGCTGTATGTGGCCGACGGCCTCTTCGACCTGGGCATCACCGGCCGCGACTGGGTGGAGGAGCGAGGCACGGACGTGACGTCGCTCGGCGTCCTCCACTACTCGAAGGCCAGCGCCAACCCGGTCCGGGTCGTGCTGGCCGTGCCGACCGAGTCCCCGGTGGCCTCGGTGGCTGACCTGGCCCGGTCGGCCACGGGAGCGGGCGGGGCACTCCGGGTGGCCACGGAGTACCCGGAACTGACCCGACGGTACCTCGAGAGCCACGGCGTGAACGCCGAGGTCAGTCTCTCCTATGGCGCCACCGAGGCCAAGGTGCCGGACATCGCCGATTGCGTGGTGGAGATCACCGAGACGGGGAGGGCGCTCCGCGCCGCGGGCCTGAAGATCGTCGAGACCCTGCTGGTCTCGCACACGGAGCTGATCGCCAATCCCGCCGCGGCCAAGGACTCGGACAAGCGCCACGCCATGGAGCAGTTGCTCACCCTGCTGCAGGGAGCACTGGAGGCGCGCGGGAAGGTGCTGGTCAAACTCAATGTGGCCGCAGAGCAGCTCCCCGGAGTCATCGACGTGCTTCCTTCCCTCCGGTCGCCCACCGTCTCCGAGCTGTTCGGCGGGGGCGGATTCGCGGTGGAGGCGGTGGTGCCGAAATCCGAGATCAACGTCCTCATCCCGGCCCTCAAGGATCGCGGCGCCATGGACATCATCGAGTTGGCCCTGTCCAAGATCGTGCACTGAGCGGAGACTGCAACGATGGCAACCGTCTGGACAGGGCTGCACGACCTCCCGCCGGTGGGGGGGAGCCCCCTGGTCGGGGAGGTGGCCGAATTCGACGACGACCGAGGGCTGGGTGTGGTCGAGTACGGACCGGGCCAACGGCTCCCCTTCCATTGCACCGCCATCACCGATGGTTCGCGACAGATCGCACCGGGGACCGTGGTCGCCTTCGTGGTCACTGCCGGTCGCCTCGGCCGACTGGAGGCCCGGTCGGTCCATCCGCTGCCGGGCGTGGTGCGTCCCGGCTCGACCCTGTCCACCGGCCATGCTCACGTGGACGATGACGACGTGGACGATGACGAGTTGGACGATGGGGCAATGGACGAGGGGGAACTGGCGGGGGAGGAATGGCTCCCCGCCGCCGACGAGCCCGCATGGCCACGTTCTGTGGATCCCGTGCCGACCACGGTGACGGTCGGCGCACCGCTGCCGGCTCAGACGTCCTTCGTCCCGGGCTCCCGGTGGTCGGACACGGTCGACGTCGACTCTGTGGCACCGGGTGGGGGCGCATCGGGCTCTGTCGAGCCCGCAGCGGTCGGATCCAGGGTGATCGGATCCGAAGCCGACGACTCGGGTGCGTCTGAAGGACCACCCGACCTCGTCGATCCCACTCCTCCGTTCGGCACTCCGGCGGCCGTGTCGCTCCCGGCCGGGGGGCTGTCATTCCGTCCGGTCGTGGTTCCGCCTGTCGCCGTGCCGTCCGAACCGGTCGGTGATGTGGCCTCCGAACCGGCCGTTGACGCCGCGTCGGAATCGCCGTCGGACGCGCCGGCAACCGCATCGAGCGGCCCGTCGGCGCCGGACGATTCGCCCCGGCCTGACTTCTGGTCGCCCATCGTGCGGCCCACCTCCGGTCCTCCCCCGACCTGGAGGACCCCGGTCACGCCCAAGTCGCCACCCTCGTCGGACGGCGAGTAAGGCGCGCGGACAGGTCCTCCGCCCGACGCCAGGGCGCCCGACGGTCCGGCCCTGTCGGCCTCTTCGGCCTCGTACGGATTGCCGAGGATGTTCCTGGCCATGTCGATGACCACGGCGCTGTCGGCATCCTCCTTGGTGACCACCCCGAGGAGCGGGGCGGCCAGGAGCCCGGTCACGATCCCGGTCTCGGCCATGGACTCGGCCTGCACCACGCTCCACTCCCACAGCCGGTTGACCATGTCGGGGCTCGAGGCCCGCTTGGGCGGATACCGGAGCCAGCAGTTGACGGTGGCATGGGCCAGTCCGGTGGCGGCGGGGAAGAGCCAGATCAGGCGGTAGTTGCCGGTGGCGTCGACAACCACCGCGGCGATGTAGGCCAGGATCACACTGCACAGATTGAACGGCGACAGGAGAACACCGATCCGCTCACCGAGCCCGCCGGCCCGGGGCAGGAGCTGGAGCAGCAACGGAGCCATCACGATGATGTAGGCGCCGATGAAGGGTGCCCCGATGTAGCTCAGGACCACCGCCTGCCAGATGTGGGTGTCGAAGTACTGCACCCCGGCCAGGATTCCCCCGATGAGCGGGGCCCCCACGGCCAACTGCATGGGGGACAACTTCCGGCTGAGCGGTATTCCGAGGGCAATCCCGATGAGGAACACCGGGATCCCGGTGGCCAGGCCGGCCAGCGTCTGCGCACTTGCTCCCGCGTTGAGCACGCGCTGGAAGAAGAGGATGGCCACGTAGGCGGTGGATCCGATCCCCGCCCAGAAGAGCAGCGACCCGGCCACCAAGACCTTGGCGTTGGGCCCCGACAGGATGTCCCGGAGCTCGTCTCTGGTGGGCCGCGCCCGCTCCCGACGGTCGGCCTCGGCCCCGAAGGTGGCCGTCGGCGCCTCCCGGACCAGCACCAGTACGGCGATGCCCACGCCGATCATGATGACGGCCGCCACCTGGAACGGCAGGTTCCAGGTGGAAGGTCGGTGTTGGTTCCAGGTCGTCAACACCGTGGCCTTGATGGTCAGGCTGGCCAGCGTTCCGAGCACGGTGGTGAGGAGGAGCGCCTTGATCCACCGGCTGCGGCCGAACACCTCGGGCACCACGGCAACATTGGTGAGGGTGAAGATCGCCGCGGCCTGTCTGGCGATCACGATGAACAGGACCAACAGCCAGTAGCCGCTGACCAGCGTGAACATCCAGGTGGAGATGCCCATGATGATGAGGCTGCCCGCCATGTACGGCGTCCGCCGACCCACCCGGCTCCGGGTTCGGTCACTGACCCGCCCCGCCACCGGATAGGTGAGCCAACTGAGGAGCCGGTTGGCGGTGAGGGCGAAGGTCACGGCCAGGGCACCGGATGCCCGCTGTTGCACGTAGAGGGTGATCAAGACCCCGGAAACGGCCAGATTCGCTCTCGGGCCCACCAGTCCGATGGAGAGACCGATGAAACTCCGGACCCGGGAGCCGTCGATGGGCCCGCCTGCGCTGCCCGATGCGGGTGCGCCGTCGTCGTCGGACGGATCCGGCGACCGTCGGGGACCGGCCGCGGGTGGACCGGACCCTGGGGGAGCTGACCGTGGGTCAGGAACGCCTTCGGAGCCCCCGCTCACCCGTCGCCGTCAGTCCCGGTTTCCGCCCCGTCCCCGCCCTGTCCCTGTGCGGCCGCACCGGGTCCCTCGTCTGCCGGGCCGGATCCCTCTGCGGCCGCCTCGGGGGTGCCGGTCGGGGACTGGCCGCTCGCCCCGCCGTTGACGCCCACTGCCGATGCGGCCTCGGCTCCGGCCCGTTGGGCGCCGTCGATCTGCACGTAGGCCAGCCGGAGTTGGCTGAGACCGTCCTTCAGCTGGTCCTCCGCATCGCCCAGGCGTCCCTCGAGGCCGAGGACCAGGCTCCCGAGGGCGTCGATGGCCAGGCGGGCCTGGGTGAGCATCGGAGGCTGCTGCGACAGGTAGACGGCCGCCAGCTCGAAGAGCCCGTAGCAGTGGTTGGCCACCACGACCTCGACGGGCGAATTGGCGAGCTCGGCCCGCATGGCCGCCACCTGCTCCGCCAGCTCCTCCTCGTCCATGTCAGGCGGCATTCCGCCGTCGCCGCCGCCCGTGCCACCCGGTGTCCCGGCTCCTCCGGACGCTCCGCCACCGCCGGCGTCGCTGGGACGCCCGACCGGTCGCTCGCCATCAGGTGTCCACAGTGAGCTCACGACTGGTAGCCTAAAGCACTGATAGACGAGGAAGCGGGGTCTCGCGGTTTGAGGCTCCCACCCGGCCACGATGCAGTTCTGAGGTGTGCGCCGGGTCAATCGGAAGCTGTCGACGCATGGCGTCGCAGCCGGTGGTGGCTCCGCTCCTCATTCGCTGGTCATGGGAGGTCCGTGATCCGAAGACAGGGAGTGAAGTCGAATAGCAGCCACCATCACCACTAACGAGCCTCGCATCAACGACCGGATCCGCGCCCGTGAAGTGCGACTGGTCGATCCCGAAGGAGAGCAGCTGGGTATCAAGCTGTTGCCGGAGGCTTTGGCCATCGCCCGCGATCTCGATTTGGATCTCGTCGAGGTCGCACCGGGTGCCAACCCACCGGTGTGTCGGATCATGGACTACGGAAAGTTCAAATTCGACGCCGCTCAACGGGCCAAGGAATCGAGACGCAAGGCGGTCCACGTCGGAATCAAGGAGATGAAGTACCGACCGAAGATCGGTGACGGCGACTTCGACACCAAGACCCGGCAAGTGGCGAAGTTCCTCGAGGAGGGTCACAAGGTCAAGATCACGATCATGTTCCGTGGTCGAGAGGTGTTCCATCCGGAGTTGGGCAAGCGGATCCTCGACCGGATCGCCGACCAGATGGACGGAATTGGAAAATCCGAGTCCATCCCGCGCCTCGACGGTCGGAACATGGTGATGGTGCTGGCACCGGACAAGCGGGCAAAGCAGTCGGCTGCCTCCCGAGGGCCCGGCCACGAGAGTCAGAGCCCCAACGGCTCCACTCCGAAGGACGCCGCCGCCTCAGCGGCTCCAGCGGCCCCGACGGTGCCGGTGTCCGCGGCAGCAGCCGGGGACGGTGGGGTTGCATCCGGGGTGAACGGACAGGCCGGGGACGGGTCGGCGATCGCCCCGCCCGAGGGAGTGGCAGCCGAGACGGCAGGGGACGGATCCCCGGCCGCAGAGTCGAGCGAAGGAGAGGGATAGCCCATGCCGAAGATGAAAACCGACAGTGGAGCCCGCAAACGGATCAAGGTGACCGGTTCGGGCCGACTCCGTCGCCGCAAGGCCTTCCGCTCCCACCTGCTCGAGAAGAAGTCGAGCGCCCGCAAGCGCCGCCTCGGACGGGAGACGGATTTCTCCCCGGGCGACGCTCGCCAGATCAAGCGAATGCTTGGGATGTAACCGTCGCGGCGTCGGCCGTCCTGCGGCCGCCGCCGTCTGATTCACGGCATCCACCGCCTCCGCCCGAGTCGAAGCAGTAGTGCTCGACCGGGCGCCGGAGTGATGTCAGTCGGACGGGCCAATGGGCTCAGTCCGATCCCCGGTCAGTCCGTTCTTCGACACACCACACGTTCGATTCGCCGATACATCGATATGCAATGGGCCGATACGGCCCCCACGAGAAGGAGTTCCCATGGCCCGAGTAAAGCGCGCAGTCCACGCCAAGAAGCACCACCGCGCCGTCCTCGAACAGGCGCAGGGCTACTACGGCAACAAGAGCCGTTCGTTTCGCGCTGCCAACGAACAGGTGATGCATTCCATGCAATACGCCTATCGGGACCGCCGTGCCCGCAAGGGCGACTTCCGTCAGCTGTGGATCCAGCGGATAAACGCCGCGGCACGGCTCAACGGCACCAGTTACAGCCGGTTCATCGCCGGTCTCCATCAGGCGGATGTCGACGTTGATCGCAAGGTGCTTGCCGATCTGGCCGTGACCGAGCCGGAGGCCTTCACATCGTTGGTCCTCGTGGCCAACGAGGCACTGGCAGGCGCACGGACCGGCGCCGAGGCCAGTTCCTGAACCAGACCGGCCTGGCCTATACCCACCACCGGGTCCGCCGAGTGAGGCAGCTCGTGCGCAAGCGCGGCCTGCGCAGTTCGGAGGGGTCGCTGGTGGTCGAGGGGGCCGAGTTGCTCTCCGTCGCCATGGATGCGGGCGCACCCATCGAGGCGGCCTACGTCGCCCCCGGTGGGCGATCCAACCCGGCGGTGGCCGGCGTGGTCGACCGGGCCTTTGCCGCCGGGGTTCGAGTCTTCGATCTGGCTCCGGGGGTCATCGAGAGGATCGCCGACACGGTCACACCCCAGCCCCTGGTGGCCGTGGTGGGATTCGTGCCGGCGGGGCTCGAGAGCACCAGGGACGCCGCCATGGTCGTCGTCCTCGTCGATGTGCGTGATCCGGGAAATGCCGGCACCATGATCCGCACGGCCGACGCCGCCGGGGTCGACGCGGTGATCTGTTGTGACGGGACGGTGGACCCCACCAATCCGAAGACGGTTCGGGCCTCGGCGGGATCGCTCTTCCACCTCCCGGTGGTGGCGGGCGGAGATCCCGGGTCGGTGGTCGGCACCTTGAGGAGTTGGGGGTTCACGACGGTGGGCACGGCGGTACGCGGCGGAGTGGACTACGCCGCATTCGATTGGCGCCGGCGGGTGGCGCTGGTATTCGGGAACGAGGCCTCCGGACTGGATCCGGTGGCCCTGGACAATCTGGACGAGCGCGTCTCCGTCCCCATGGCCGGCGGTGCCGAGTCTCTGAACGTGAGCGTCTCCGCCGCAGTGCTGTGCTTCGAGGCATTGCGGCAACGGCGCCCCGGGGCCGGCGGGGCGCGGCGCTCTACCATGCCGGGTATGGAAGCAGCGACCCCGGTCCCGGCGGAGCAGGCGGGCGGCGGGAGCGACGGGGGGCCACGATGACCGCACCATCGGACACCGAGGCACCGGACAACGATCCCGTGGATACCGATTCACTGCTCAGTACGGCCCAGGCGGCGATCGCCGGGGCGAGATCCATCGAGGAGATCCGACAGGTGGCGGCGTCAGTGTCCGGCAAGAGGTCGCCGCTGGCCGAGGCGTCCCGCAGGCTTGGCGCCCTCGAGCCCGCGGCTCGCAAAGCGCTCGGACAGCAGATCCACCAGGCCCGGACGGCCATCGACGGCCTGCTGGAGCAGAGGCGCAACGATCTCGAGCGCGAAGAACGGTCACGCCAGATGGCCGAGGCCCGGATGGACCTCACCGAGTTCATTCCTGGCTCGATCCCGGCCCCTGCGGCCCGCGGCCACCTCCATCTGGTGTCCCAGACGCGGGACTCGCTCGAAGATGTGTTCGTGGGTATGGGATTCGAGGCGGCGGAGGGTCCCGAGATCGAGACGGACTGGTTCAATTTCGGGGCGCTCAACATGCCCCCCGCCCATCCCGCCCGGTCGATGTTCGACACCTTCTATCTGAACCTGGGGCCGCCGGAGAGCACGGTCCTGCGCACCCACACCTCGCCCGTGCAGATCCACCTGATGGAAGAAGCCGTCGCCAGCGGCGGCCTGCCGATCCATGCCGTGATGCCCGGGCGTGCCTATCGGCATGAGACCGAGGACGCCCGGCACCTGGCGGTGTTCCATCAGATCGAGGGACTGGTGGTCGACAAGGGGATCACCTTCGCCGACCTGGCCGGCACCATCCAGGTGTTCACCACCGCCTATTTCGGCCCTGACATCCACTCACGCCTGCGCCCCGCATATTTCCCGTTCACGGAGCCGTCAGCGGAGTTCGAGGTGACGTGCACCATCTGCCACGGAGAGGGCTGTCGCACGTGCTCCCAGACCGGTTGGATCGAGCTCGGGGGCTGCGGCATGGTGGACCCCGCCGTGTTCGACGCCGTCGGGATCGACGCCGATGAGTGGACCGGCTTCGCCTTCGGCTTCGGCATCGATCGGTGCGCCCAGATGCGCCACCAGATAGCCGACATGCGTGCTCTGACCGAGAACGACCTCCGCTTCCTCCGGCAATTCTGATGCGCCGGTCAATTCCGAGGCACGAGCACCCGATGCACGAGTACTGAGAGGACAGCCGTGCGCGTACCGCTTTCGTGGCTGCGAGACTTCGCCCCCTTCGTCGGGAACCCGGCCGACCTGGCCGCTGCTCTTGACGATCTGGGCCTCGTGGTCGAGGAGATCGAGGTGGTCGGGGAGGGCCTCGGCGACGTGGTGGTGGCACGCGTCGATTCAGTTGCCGCCATCGAGGGTGCCGACCGGATCCGCCTCGTCGTGGTCGACGCCGGATCCGGGCCCGTCGAAGTGGTGTGCGGGGCTTGGAATTTCGAGGTCGGCGATCTGGTCCCGCTGGCTCCGGTCGGCGCCACGCTGCCCGGAGGGTTCGAGATCGGACGGCGCAAGATGAAGGGCGTGGTCTCCAACGGGATGCTCTGTTCGGGCCGGGAGCTCAACCTGTCCGCTGACCACGAGGGCATCCTGAGGCTCAACGAGATGGAGAACGTGAGCGCGGGCCAGCCGCTGACGGAGGCACTGGGGATCGAAGCCGACGTCATCTTCGACATCGCGGTGGAGGCCAACCGGCCCGACGCCTCCAGCATCGCCGGGGTGGCCCGAGACCTGGCCGCCCGGCTGGGGCTCCCCTTCGCCATCCCCGACACCTCTGTCCTCCTTGGGGCGGCGGCCCCGGTTGTGCCGCGGATCGGGGCGCCGGTCGGGACGCTGGCCTCTGTGCGGGTCGACGATCTCGAGCTGTGCCCTCGCTTCACGGCGACCGTGCTTACCGGAGTGGAGGTGGCCCCCTCACCCGCGTGGCTGTCGCGGCGGCTCACGCTGGCGGGAATGCGACCCATCAACAACGTGGTCGATGCGTCCAACTACGTCATGCTCGAGCTCGGGCAACCCACGCACCCCTATGATCTCGATGGCCTGGGCGGCCACGGCCTGGTGATCCGACGGGCCCGTCCCGGGGAGGCGATCACCACTCTCGATGGGGTGCCGCGGTCGCTGGGCCGCCCCGGACCGAGCCTGGGGGATACCGGCCAGGACTGCCTCATCTGCGACGCCGAAGGGACGGCGGTGGCGATCGGGGGAGTGATGGGCGGCGCCTCGTCCGAGATCGACGACGCCACGTCCCGGGTGCTTCTCGAAGCCGCGTACTTCGTCCCCATGGCCATCGCCAGGACGTCGAAGCGTCTGGGCCTGCGCACTGAGGCCTCGGCCCGTTTCGAGCGGGGATGTGACCCGGCCGGCATCGACCTCGCCGCTGGGCGGTTCTGTGAATTGCTGGCCCAGAGCGCCGGCGATGCCATGTCGGTGGCTGCCGGTGTGATCGACGTACAGGGCGACGTCCCGGTCCCGCTGTCGCTCACCGTACGGCCGGCCAAGGTCAACGCCCTGCTCGGTACCGAGTTCACCTCGAGCCAGATCGCTGAGATGTTGGCCCCGTTGGGCATCAGCGCCGAACCACCGGACGGAGCGGGGGATCTCCCGTTGGTGGTCACCGTGCCCACCTATCGGCCCGATATCCGTCCCGCCCCGAATGGCGAGGCCGACATCGCCGAGGAGGTGGCTCGAACCTACGGATACGCGAGGCTGGCCAGACGTACGCCGTCGTGGCCGCAACCCGGTCGGCTGACGATCTATCAGCGAGACCGTCGCCTCCTCAGGGAGGTGCTCTGCGGGCTCGGCGCCAGCGAGGCATGGACGAGCACCTTCGTCTCGGAGTTCGACCAGGTCCGCGCCGGGTTCGACGCTCCCTACATCGAGGTCACCAATCCTCTCGTCGAGGCGGAGCGCTTCCTGCGCTCATCGATGGCGCCGGGTCTGCTGCGGGCGGTCATCTACAACACCGACCGGCGGCAGGACGACGTGCGCCTGTTCGAGGTGGGCACGGTCTTCCGACTGCCCCGGACCAGCGCCGTGGATCCCGACGGAGGGCCATCCGCCGAGGCACCGGAGCGACTGTCCGCCGTCTTCGCCGCCAGGGGTGACGACGCCTGGACCGCCGTTGCCGCCTGGCGCACCATCGCCGAGGCACTCGGCATCGCCGATTGGGCCATGACCGACTGCCTGCCCTCCTCCCGGGACTCGGCCGTGCTCCACCCCTTCCGGCGGGCCTCACTGTCGAGCATTGTCACCGGACCGGCGGGCCACAACGGAGGCGCCGGTCAGTCGACCGAGGTCGGTGTGATCGGCGAGCTCGATCCGACCACCGTGGGCGAATTCGGACTGCTCGAGGCCGACGGGCGTCCTCGACCTGTGGGTTGGCTGGATCTGGACATCGGGACCCTTCTCGATCGCGATCTGGTGCCTCGACGCCCCGAGGAGGCCCGACCGATCACCAGGTTCCCGTCGTCCGACATCGATCTGGCCTTTGTCGTGGCCGATTCGGTTCCCGCCGGAGGAGTGGAGCGGACGCTGCGGAGATCTGGGGGCGAGCTGTTGGAGTCCGTCGAGTTGTTCGACGTGTATCGGGGGGCTTCCGTCCCCGAAGGGTCGAGAAGCCTGGCCTTCCGTCTCCGATTCTGCGCGCTGGACCACACGGTCACCGACCAGGAGGTCGGCGAGCTCCGAACGCAGTGCATCGGAGCTGTGGAACGGGAGCACCAGGCCAGGCTGCGCTGACCGGGGGCACCCGATTTCGGATGGCCGGAATCAGTGGATGTCCGAAACGTTCAAGCTCGGCCAAGGTCGAATGGTTACCGTTACCACCATGAAACTGCGTCCTGCCTTGATCGAGCTGGTCGTCTCCGACATGGCGGCCACCCTCGCCTTCTACCGCCGGTTGGGACTTGACATCCCGAAGACAGCCGATGCTGAGCCGCACGTGGACGTCGAGCTCGCCGGCGGGATGCGCCTGGCCTGGGATACCGAGGACACCATTCGGTCCTTCGATCCCGGGTGGTCGCCTCCCAGGGGAGGAGGGCACCGGCCAATCTCGCCTTCGCCTGTGAGAGTCCGGCTGAGGTCGACGCCGCCTGGGGCGATCTCACTGAGGCCGGCTACCACGGCCACCTCGAGCCGTGGGACGCCTTCTGGGGCATGCGCTATGCCGTTGTCCACGATCCCGACGGCCGGCCGGTCGATCTGTTCGCCCTATTGCCGTCCGCGTCGTGAGCATCGAGCAATCCTCGGGGCGTCGTGCCGGCCAAGGCACGCACCTCCCGGGAGAGGTGGGCCTGGTCGGCATACCCGACTGCGGCTGCCACTTGGGCTCTAGGGGCACACCGCAGCGGACTTCTTCGAGCGCCCGTTGGAACCGCATGACCCGAGACAAGTGCCTCGGACCATAACCGAACGCCGGGAGGCATCGACGGTGCAGTTGGCGGGGGCTGATGCACAGCCGATCCGCCATCGCCGCGATTGGCATCCCCGCCATCGCCATGGCCAGGACTCGAGGTCCGAGCGGATCCTGATCGCAGCAGGCAGCGCTCTCTACCACCCACGCTTCCAAGCCCGCCGCGGGGTGCACCTCGACTCGCTCGGTCAGCGCCCGGACCTCCCGGGCCAAAGGTCTTCGAGGTCCGCGGTCCGATCCCACAGCTCGTTGGCAGGAACACCCAGCAGCGTCGGGCCGAGCCCGCCCGAGAAGCGCAGTGCGACATAGGTGGTGCCGGCCGGGCTTTGGCGCCAGCGGGCGGCCGTGTCCGGTCCCGCGACGAACAGGCGGTTGCCGTCCCACAGCAAGTCCAAGCAACCGTCGGGCATGATGGGTGTGCGCCTCGGTGCGCTGTCGACCTCGCGCCGCCAAAGCACGGCACCAACCACAGGAGTGGCACGCTCCTGATACTCCACCAGACGATGGTATCGCCAGACGGCCGTATTCCTGCATTGCGCGCAGCACGACCGATGGATAGGAGTTGGTCATCCTCATGGCTCGGACGGCGGACTGACCATTCCAGTGACTGTCCTTGGGCACGTTGGACAGAGCGAGTCTACGCTGGACATAGCTTGACTGTGTGAAGGTACGGGGTGACAACGTGACCACAGCGATCTTCGACGCCGACAGCCACTTGATGGAGACTGCGGACTGGCTGGGCTCCTTCGCTGATCCCCGGGTCCGAGACCAACTCTTGCCACTTGTTCTTGACGGAGCAGGAGCCAAGGCGACTGAGGTGATGTCAACGCTTCCGGACCTGTGGGACGAGCACCGTCACCAAAGGATCGGCCCCGAGGTGCTCTCGGGGCCGAAGGGCTGGATGGCCCCGGGTGCTCTTGACACCCAAGTCCGCTCCCGGGTGCTCGATGCCCTCGGCATCACCGCCCAGATGGTCTTTCCGACCTTCGCCCTGGTCCAGTTTGCGCGGAGTGAGAATCTCGACGTCCTCTACGGGGGCACCCAAGCACTCAACCGAGCCATGACTGCATTTTGTGCCCCGGACCCGCGCCTCAAGGCCGTGGGATTTGTGCCCCTCAAGGATCCTGAGCGAGCCGTCGTGGCACTTGAAGAGGCGCTGGACGAAGGGGTGGCGGCCGTGTGGCTACCGTCCGAGGCGCCCGGTGACTTCTCTCCTGCGCACACTGATCTCGACCCGGTGTGGGCCCGGCTCGCAGAGGCGGGAGTGCCGTTCGTTCTGCATGTCGGGGGCGGGAAACTGCTGCCGAAAGCGTTTCACAACAACGGCCTTCCCCGTCCCCGTGACTGGTTGGGCGGGGGTGAGAATCTCCGAGCCAAGGATTTCCCAGTAGTACACCACTCGCCCGAGCGTTTCCTCGCCTGCCTCGCACTCGATGGCGTGTTTGAACGCCATCCGACACTGCGGGGAGCGGCTATTGAGCTGGGCGCGACGTGGGTGCCAGGACTGCTGCGAAACCTCGACTATGCCCACAGATCGTTCTCGAAGTTTGAGCCGACCCTGAAAGCTCTCCCGCTACTGCCGTCGGAGTACCTGCGCCGGCAGGCGCGGTTCACACCCTACCCATTCGAGGACACTCCCTGGCTGCTCGAGCAATGCGGGTCTGAGCTGTTCATGTTCTCAACCGACTATCCCCATCCCGAAGGCGGTCGGCGACCGTTTGAAGTATTTCGTGACGCCGTATCGACGTTCGATGAATCAACTCATGACCGATTCTTCTGGCGGAATGGCGCCGAGCTGCTCGGGTTGGTCTGATTCCTGGATCCGTCATGAGCAGGGCGTCCGAGATGGCCGGGAGCGTGGCCGCCATCGACCGTCAATGACCGGCTTCTTTCGGGCATCTGGACAATCGGCAGTTCTGTGCCCCTCGCTGCGGCGCAACCGGAGCTTCCGATCAGTAGAGACGGCGCATGGTGAAACCAATCATCGGTGCATCTGACGCCGGCACCACTGCTGAACTACTCGAAGCCTGGGTTCGACACCTCGAGGGCTTCGAGGACGAGGAGGGATCGCGGTCCCAGCCACGGAGCCAGCATCGGACGGCTCTCGGGCGAGAAGCTGTCGAAGAACGCCATGCCCACGAGCTCGCACCCGATCTCATCGTCGGCCAGCGAATCGATGAGCGATTCGATCACGCCGAACGTGCGCTCCAGGATCGAGCGGCCTGTCGCCAGGACCGCCAGCCGGGCCTCGACGAAATCGGCCAGTTCGATCAGGACGATCGGATCGCCCGGGTCGTCGTCACAGGCCTCGACGAGTTCCTGATAGGTCGGCCCGAACTCGGGGAGGTCTCGCAAGAGGGCGTCGAGCAGAGGGCCCAACACGACCATCTGGGGATTCTCGGTCTGAGGTCGGGACGAGGGGTCCGGGTCCAGTTCGGACTGTTGGTTCGGGAAGGGCACGGGTAGCTCCCACGAGTTGGTGCTGGTGGAGGCCGCTCACGTTGCCATCTCCCTTGCGATCGGCGAACCGGGGTGAATCCGATGGCGTGGCTGTGACGGTACCGAGCAGCCCGACGCCGGTCAAGGTTTGTCCCGACGGTGGGTGGTTTGCATAAGAATGCAGAAGTATGAATATACTTGCAAGTGTCGGCAGCACGAGGCGGCATATGAGTCCGGCAACCCCGGGAGGAGTGAGAACCCATGAATGTCGGAATCGTCGGCGCCTCTGGCTACGCGGGCGTCGAGCTCCTCCGCCTCTGTGCCTGTCATCCGGACCTAGATGTGATGGTCGCCACGGCAGGTGGCCATACCGGTGAAGCCGTGGCGCGACACACCCCGTCATTGGCGGCCGCCTATCCCAGCCTCTCCTATGCCCCAACTGACGCTGGCGCCCTGGACGGATTGGATCTCGTCTTTCTGGCCCTGCCCCACGGTCAATCCCAACACCTGGTCCCGCAGCTGACCTCCCGTGTGGGAGTCGTCGTCGACCTCGCCGCCGATTTTCGTCTGCACGACCCGGCCCTGTATCCGACCTGGTACGGAGCACCGCACACGGCGCCCGAGCTCTTGGGCCAATTCGTCTACGGGCTCCCGGAGCTGCACCGCGAGGAGCTTCGCGGCGCACGACTGATCGCTGCCCCCGGGTGCTATCCGACGGCTGCGATCCTTGCCCTGGCCCCCTTGCTGCGAGCCGGGGTCATCGCCACCCACCCTGCAGCCGGTCCCACCAGCAGCTCCACAACCGGACCCACCAGCAGCTCCACCACCGGATTCGACCTCATGACAGGCTCCGAACCCGGGGCTTCTGGCTTCCCCGAGCCCGCCCTCATCGTCGACGCCGCCAGCGGGGTGTCGGGAGCCGGGCGATCACCCAAGGACGAACTCCACTTCAGCGCGGTGGATGAGGACTTCGTGGCCTACGGGCTGCTCGACCACCGACACACCGCCGAGATGGAGCAGAGCCTCGGGACCCGGGTGCTGTTCACGCCCCATCTGGCGCCGATGGTCCGGGGAATCCTGGCCACCTGCTATGGGCGTCCGAACGCCTCAGACGGCGCATACGGCGGGGTGACCACCGAGAGCGCCATGGAGATCCTCCATCACCAGTACGACGACGAACCGTTCGTGATCGTCACCGACGCCCCGCCGTCGACCAAGGCCACCAGTGGGTCCAACTGCGCCTACGTCACGGCCAGGGTCGACCGACGGACCGGCTGGGTGCTTGCTTTCGCCGCCATCGACAACCTGATCAAGGGGGCTTCCGGCCAGGCCGTCCAGTGTGCCAACCTTGCGCTGGGCCTTCCGGAAGGGACCGGTCTACCGATGGCAGGGGTGTACCCGTGAGCATCACCGCCCCGAAGGGATTTGTGGCCGCCGGCCTGGCCGCGGGCATCAAGGCCTCGGGGGCGCTCGATCTCGCCCTGCTGGCCACCGACGACGCCTCCGCCGTCCCCACTGCCGCCACCTTCACCACCAACCTGGCCGCCGCAGCTCCGGTCCAGGTCAGCCGGGACCACCTCGAGCGCAGCGGAGGCCGGGCCTCGGGAGTGCTGGTCAGCAGCGGAAATGCCAATGCCGCCACCGGTGCCCCGGGACGGGACGACGCCAGCTCGATGTGCGCGCTGGCGGCCTCCGGCCTCGGTGTCCCTATCGAGCACGTGCTGGTCTGCTCTACCGGCCTGATCGGCATCCCCTTGCCCATGCAGCCCATCGAAGCCGGGATCCCCGTGTTGGTCACGGCCCGCTCCGGTTCCGAGAAGGCGGCCCGGGATGCGGCCGCCGGAATCCTCACCACCGACTCGGCTCGCAAGGAGGTGCTCGTCGAGACTCCCTCCTTCGCGGTGGCCGGCATGGCCAAGGGGGCCGGCATGCTGGCGCCCAACATGGCCACCATGTTGGCCTTCCTCACTACCGATGCGGCCATCGAGCCGCGCCCGTTGGCCGACCTGCTGCGGATCGCCGTACGGGATTCGTTCAACTCGATGAGCGTCGACGGCTGCACCTCGACCAACGACACCGTCGTCCTGATGGCCTCGGGCCGGGCCGGAGTCGGCGATCCCAACGTCGTCGTCGACCGGGTGACCGAAGCGTGCGTCAGCTTGGCCGGCCAGATGGTGGCGGACGCCGAGGGGGCGTCCAAGATCGTGCAGATCAGAGTCACTGGCGCCCAATCGGACGGCGAGGCCCACGCCGCGGCCCGAAAGGTGGCCGACTCGCTGTTGGTCAAGTGCTCTCTCAACGGCGGGGACCCCTACTGGGGTCGGGTGGCGAGTGAACTCGGATCGGCCGGTGTCGCATTCGACATGGACCGACTGGCCATCGCCTACGGCGGCGTGGTCGTGTGCCGTGAAGGGGTCGCTCTCGAACACGACGGTGCCGCAGTGGCCGAGCACCTGGCGGGATCCCTGATCGACATCCACTGCCAACTCGGCCTGGCCGACGGCAACGGAGTGGTGATGGGCGTCGACCTGGGCTACGGGTACATCGACGAGAACAGGACGACGTCATGACCGCTCGCCGCCCCTCAGAGGACGCAGCGCCGACCGGTGCGCTGACATCACCATCCGGTGGCACCGTGTCAGCCCCTCCCCCCGGGGACAAGGCTTCCGTGCTGATCGAGTCCCTGCCCTACATCCGCCGGTTCCTGGGCAAGGTTGTCGTGGTCAAGTACGGTGGCAACGTCCTCAGCTCGAAGCCGGGTGAGGATGCCGTCGACGAGGCCACGGCGCTGGCGTCGTTCGCCGAGGACATCGTGCTGATGCGCTCGGTGGGCATGCTGCCGGTGGTGGTCCACGGCGGCGGGCCGCAGATCGGTGAATTGATGGCGCGGGTGGGCAAGGAGGCCCAGTTCATGGACGGCCTCCGTGTCACCGACGCCGAGACCATTGATCTTGTCCGCATGGTGCTGGTCGGGAAGGTCAACCGCGACATCGTGAGCTCCATCAATGTGCATGGCGCACTGGCCGTGGGATTGTCGGGTGAGGACGCCAACCTGATCACCGCCACGGCGCGCTCGGAAGCCCTGGGCTATGTCGGGGACGTCGTCCACGTCGATCCGGTCATTGTCCATCAGCTGCTGGCCCAGGGGCTGATCCCGGTGGTGGCCACCATCGGCGCAGACCCGTCGGGGCAGGCGTTCAACATCAACGCCGACATCGCCGCCGGGGCCCTGGCGGCCGCGCTCGAGGCCGAGAAGCTGGTCTTCCTGACCGACGTCTCCGGCCTCCGGTCGGACCCCGACGACCCCTCGACCCTGATCCACCAGGCCACCGCCCATGACCTTGATCGGTTGGTGGCGACCGGCGCGGCAACGGGCGGGATGATCCCCAAGGTCGAAGCCTGCGCCCGAGCCGTCAGATCCGGCGTCGGACGTGCCCACATCCTCGACGGCCGCACCCCTCACGCGCTGTTGCTGGAGGTCTTCACCGACGAAGGGGTCGGGACCATGGTGATGTCGTGACGACCGAACGCAAGGTCTTGGCTGGAGCATCGGGACCCGTCGTCCCGGCGGGCCCCGGCGCCGGGACCGCTCCTCTCGACCGATCCGCCCTGATGCACACCTACGCCGAACCCTCCGTCACCTTCGTGCGTGGTCGGGGAAGCACGCTGTACGACTCCGCCGGCAAGGAGTACCTCGACTTCCTGTCGGGACTGGCCGTGACCTCCCTGGGCCATTCCCATCCGGTGGTGGCGGCAGCCATTGCCGACCAGGCCCACACCCTCGCCCACGTCTCCAATCTCTTCGGCAACGTGGTGGGCCCTGAGGTGGCGGCCACCCTCGACCGTCTCATCGGGGGCGGGGTCGAGCGGGCCGGCGGGCAGGTGTTCTTCGCCAACTCGGGAGCCGAGGCCAACGAATGCGCCATCAAACTGGCCCGCCGGTGGGCGGGTCCGGGCCGATACGCCGTAGTCAGCACATGGGACGCCTTCCACGGCCGGACCCTTGCCTCGCTGGCCGCCACGGGTCAGATCGAGAAACAGCAGCCGTTCCTCCCTCTCCCTGAAGGATTCGACCACGTCCCCTTCGATGACCTCGAGGCCATGGACTCGGCGTGTGACCCGGCCCGGGTCGCCGCGGTGCTGGTGGAGCCGATCATGGGCGAGGCGGGAGTGGTAGTGCCTTCTTCGGACTATCTGGTCGGCCTGCGACAGCTCTGTTCCGAGCGGAACATCTTGTTGATGGTGGACGAGGTGCAGACCGGGCTCGGCCGCACCGGGCGCTGGTTCGGGTTTCAGCATCTCGGGGTTGAGCCCGACGTGGTGACCATGGCCAAGGCGCTGGGCAACGGGATGCCGGTGGGGGCCTGCTGGGCACGCGCCGAAGTGGCGGCGGCGTTCGTGCCCGGGGACCACGGGAGCACCTTCGGGGGGCAACCCCTGGCCATGTCCGCGGCCAAGGCCACATTGGCGGTGATGGAGTCGGAGGACGTTCCGGCCCGCGCCGGTGCCGCGGGGGCCAGGTTGCAGGCGGGATTGGAGGCGATGCCCGGGGTAGCCTCGGTGCGGGGTGAGGGTCTGCTGTTGGCCGCCGTCCTCACCGACGAGTTTGCCGTCCCGGCGTGCCGCGAGGCGCTCGAAGCCGGCCTGGTCATCAACGCACCTCGGCCCGACGTGTTGCGATTCGCCCCTTCCCTCTTGGTCACCGGGGCCGAGATCGACGAGGCGCTGGCGACGCTGGGCCCGCTCCTGGCCCGCCTCGGGCCCGGCGGAGCCCGAGCCGCCCGGAATCAGGTCGCCGATCACGGGGAGCGTCCGAGATGACCGGCCACTCGGCTGGTTGGGCGGCGTCCGACGTTCGCACCCGGCATGTCCTGGACATCGATGGTTTGGGCAGCGCGGGATTGGCGGCGGTGCTCGCCCTGGCAGAGATGGGTCCACAGGAGCTCCCTCGGGTCCTCGAGGGTCAGGGCGTGGCCCTCCTGTTCGAGAAGGCGTCAAACCGCACCCGCAACAGCTCGGAGATGGCGGCGGTGGCGTTGGGTGGACACCCCGTCTACATCCAGGGCGACGAGGTCGGCATCGATATCCGGGAGCCCGCCGGAGACGTGGCCCGCACCTTGGCCTGCTACCACTCGGTGCTCTGCGCGCGGGTCATCGATCACGAGACGCTGGTCCGCATGGCGGCCGCACTCGACGGGGCCGAGGTGGCCGTCCCGGTGATCAACCTGTTGTCCGACAGGGCCCATCCGTGCCAGGCCCTGGCCGACCTGCTCACGCTGAGGCAGGTGTTCGGCCCAACGGGCCTCGGCGATCGCACCGTGGCCTACGTCGGGGACACCAACAACGTGTGGCGGTCGTTGGCCGTGGCCGCATCGATGGTGGGCATGGCCACGCGGGTGGCCTCCCCACCCGGCTACGGTCCCTCGGCCGCCGATGTCGAGCTGGTGCGCTCCTTCGGTGGTGACCTGACTGTGACCGACGACCCCGTCGAGGCCGCCGACGGCGCCAATGCCGTCTACACCGACGTGTGGACCTCGATGGGCCAAGAGGAGGAGGCCGAGGCCCGGCTGGCAGCCTTCGCCGGCTATTCGGTCGACGAGTCGCTACTGGCGGCGGCGGAGGACGCCGTGGTTCTCCACTGCCTTCCCGCCCATCGGGGCGAGGAGATCAGTGCCAGCGTGGTGGACGGACCTCGGAGCGTGGTGTGGATGCAGGCGGCCAATCGCATGCACGCCATGCGCGGGCTGTTGGCGTGGGTCATGGGAGTCGCTCCTCTGGCGGGGGAGGAGGACCGCCCCCGATGACCAAACACCAGCGCCAGCACCGGATCACCAAACTCTTGGAGACCCGGGCCGTGGGAAGTCAATCCCACCTGGTCGAGTTGTTGGCGGGCGAGGGCATCGACGCCACCCAGACCACCGTGTCCCGTGACCTCGAGGAACTGGGTGCCCTGAAGGTACGCCTGC
This sequence comes from Acidimicrobiales bacterium, assembly GCA_015478655.1. GTDB lineage: Bacteria > Actinomycetota > Acidimicrobiia > Acidimicrobiales > RAAP-2 > Bog-756. The sequence continues at coordinate 39,986 of JADMIJ010000023.1, forward strand.
CCGGCGGCGAGACGGCCTACGCCCTGCCCGAGTTGCCGTCCCAACAGGTCGCTCCCGAGGACCACCTGCGGAGGGTGCTCGGTGAGTGGGTGGTGGAAGCCGACTATTCCGCCAATCTGATCGTGCTGCGTACGCCTCCGGGCTCGGCTCATGTCGTAGGCTCGGCCCTCGATCGCAGCGGCTTTCCCGGTGTCATCGGGACCGTCGCCGGCGATGACACCGTGCTCGTCGTGGCATCGGAGGCCTCCGGAGGGGCAACCGTGGCCGATCGCCTGGCGGCCGTCGCCGGTCTCGAGCCGAAGTGGGCCAACCGACCGGAACCTCCCAAGGGAAAGCTGGCACCGCAGAGGGCGTCCAGCGGGAGGACGTCCAGGCGGAAGGTCGCGATACAGGGGGCATCCGATGAACCGACATCGACAGCGCCACCTGCGCCCAAGGCATCATCGGAAAGGGGTCGAACATGACACAGCGAGTGGTGTTGGCGTACAGCGGGGGCCTGGACACGTCTGTGGCCGTCCGCTGGCTGATCGAGAACCGTGGGGTCGAGGTCATCGCCGTGGCCGTCGACGTGGGCCAGGCCTCGGAGTCCGGCGGGGAGGACTGGGATGCCATCCGCCACAAGGCCCTGGCCGCCGGGGCGGTCGAGGCCACGGTGATCGACGCCCGCGCCGAGATGGCCGAGGACTTCTGCGTGCCCGCCCTGCTGGCGAACGCCAAGTACGAGGGCAAGTACCCCTTGGTGTCGGCACTGTCCCGTCCCGTCATCGTGAAGCATCTGGTGGCGGAGGCCCGCCGGCACGGCGCCCATGCCGTGGCCCACGGGTGCACCGGCAAGGGGAACGACCAGGTCCGGTTCGAGGTCGGGACCCGCGCCCTGGCCCCCGATCTCGAACTGCTGGCGCCAGCCCGCCTGTGGGGGATGAGCCGCGAGGACTGCATCGAGTATGCGGCCAAGTGGGACATCCCGCTGTCGGTGACCAAGGAGAAGCTGTACTCAATCGACGAGAACCTCTGGGGAAAGGCCATCGAGTGCGGAATCATCGAGGACCCGTGGAACGAGCCCCCCGAGGACGTGTACACCATGACCCGGCCCACCGCGACCGAGCCGGCCGAACTGGTGATCGGTTTCGAGTCCGGCGTCCCGGTGTCGGTCGACGGACGGGCCCTCGATCCCGAGCCGCTGATCGCCGAGGTCAACCGCAAGGTCGGCTTGTACGGATTCGGCCGGCTCGACATGGTGGAGAACCGCCGGGTGGGGATCAAGAGCCGTGAGACCTACGAATGCCCCGGGGCTCTGGCCCTGCTCATGGCCCATGCGGATCTCGAGGATCTGACCCTCGAGCGCGACCTCCATCACGAGAAGGTTCGGCTCGAACCACGCTGGTCGGAACTCGTCTATGACGGGCTGTGGTTCTCGCCCCTCAAGCAGGCCCTCGATGCCTTCTTCCGTGAGTCGCAGCGCCACGTGACGGGCGAGGTGAGGCTTCGCCTCGACCTCGGTCGGTGCTGGGTGGCGGGACGGCGCAGCCCGGTCAGTCTCTATGACCATGGACTGGCCACCTATGACGCCTCGGACACCTTCCGTCATCAGGACGCCGAGGGTTTCGTTCGGTTGTGGGGCCTGGGCGTCGCCACCTGGTCCGCCGTCCAAGAGGGCCGCGGTGGAGAACCCGCCCCCGGAACCGACCCGCACCGATGACCCTGTGGCAGGGCCGTCTCAGCGGCGGCACGGCAGACGTGGTCATGCGGTACTCCACCAGCCTCCACTACGACCGTCGATTGGCCCTCGACGACCTGGCCGGGTCGCGCGCCCATGTGCGCGGGCTGGGGAGGGGAGGACTGCTCGGGGACGCTGAGGTGACGGAGCTGCTGGCCGCCCTCGACCAGGTGGAAGCGGAGCTGACCTCGGACGCGTTCGCGTTCGCTCCGGACGACGAGGACATCCATACGGCGGTCGAGCGGCGAGTGACCGAGCTGGCCGGTGACGTGGGCGCGAAGTTGCACACGGGCCGGAGTCGCAATGACCAGATCGCCACCGACCTCAGGCTGTACGCCAAACGCGAGCTGCGCTCCGTGGCCCGGGAGATCCTGGCCCTCCAGGAGGTCCTGCTGACCCGAGCCAAGGAGGCCGGTGATGCCGGTCTTCCGGGCTACACCCACCTGCAGCGGGCCCAGCCCGTGCTGCTGGCCCATCACCTGCTGGCTCACGGATGGGCGCTTGCCCGGGACCTCGACCGCTTGATGGCCACGGTGAAGCGGCTCGACGTGTCCCCGCTGGGCGCCGGCGCCCTGGCCGGATCATCCCTGCCCCTCGATCCCGACGGGGTAGCAGAGGAGTTGGGCTTCGGCTCCCGATTCGAGAACTCACTCGACGCGGTGTCCGACCGGGACTTCGTCGCCGAGGCGCTGTTCGACCTGGCGCTGCTCGGCGTGCACCTGTCCCGGATGGGCGAGGAGCTCGTGGTGTGGTCAACCGAGGAATTCGGATTCGCCGTCCTCGACGATGCCTTCGCCACCGGCAGCTCGATGCTTCCGCAGAAGAAGAATCCTGACGTGGCCGAGCTGGCGCGCGGAAAATCAGGTCGGCTCATCGGAAACCTGACCGGACTGCTGGCCACGCTCAAGGGCCTCCCGCTCGCGTACAACCGGGACCTCCAGGAGGACAAGGAGCCGCTGTTCGACTCCGTGGACCAGACCCACCTGGCCTTGGCCGCGCTGGCCGGCGTCATGACGACGGTGACCTTCAACACCGACCGCATGCAGGAAGCCGCCGGTGATTCTGCGCTGGCCGCCGTGGACCTGGCCGAATGGTTGGTCCAGCAGGGAATGCCGTTCCGGCAGGCCCATGCGGTGGTCGGCGGACTGGTGCACGATTCCATCGAGCGGCGGGTCCCGTTGGAGGAGTTGGTGGAAGCACACCCTGCCTTGGGCTCGGAGGCGGCTGCGCTGTTGGAGCCGGGTGTGGCTGTCACGCGTCGCACCACCCCCGGCAGTGCCGGGCCGTTGGCGGTGAGCATCCAACTCGAGCGGTTCGTGCACCGGCTGGAGTCGGACCGGAGCCGCATCGACGGGGAGCAGTGAGCCCTTCGTCGGCCTGACCGGTCGGCGACCGCAATGGCGCCATCGGCCGAGCGGGCTCCACGGTCGAGAGGCTCGCCCCGGCGCCCCAACCAGCCGCGACCGGGCACCGACCGTCGGGTGGCGCCTCGGGCTCGCGCAACCGTGGACGGCGGCCGGGTGGTTGGCTGAACGAATCTCGGGTAGGCACCGTGGGAAGCTGAACTGGTGATCACCGTCGTCCTCATCGGATTCCTCGGAGGTCTGGTCACGGGGATATCCCCGTGCATTCTGCCCGTCGTGCCCGTGATCTTCGCCGCCGGGGCGGCCGGTGGCCTCCCCGATGATGGGCGGGAGGAGGTTGGGCCGGCCACTGGGGACGGGCGGTCCCGGACATTGCAGCCGTCCTCTGGAGCCGACACTGCCGGCGCCACCACTGACTCGGCTGACGTGCAGCTGGCCGAGCCCGAAGTACAGCTGGCCGAGGTTCGACGCCGCCGCCGCCGGCCGCTGGCGGTGGTCGGAGGACTGGTCCTGAGCTTCTCGGTGTTCACCCTGACCGGCTCGTGGTTGTTGAGCCTGCTGGGCCTTCCCCAGGACGCGCTGCGGTGGATCGGGCTGGTCGTTCTCGGTGTGGTCGGTCTGGGGTTGATCGTTCCGGCCGTCGGGGACGCGCTGGAGCGCCCGTTCGCCAGGGTGGCCGGTGGCCGTCAGCACAGCGACCGCGGTGGGTTCGTCCTGGGCCTCAGCCTCGGTCTGGTCTTCGTGCCCTGCGCCGGCCCGGTGCTCGCCGCCATCACCGTGGTCGGCGCCCATCACCGATTCGGCTTCGGGGCCTTTCTCCTGACGGTGGCGTTCGCCCTTGGCATCGCCGTTCCCCTGCTCGTCTTCGCACTCCTCGGGCAACGTCTGGGGACACGGATGCACCTGCTCCGGTCCCAGGCGGCAGTGGCCCGCAAGGTGATCGGAGCCGTTCTCGTACTCACGGCTCTGGCCATCGGCGCCAACCTGACCGACGGTCTGCAGAGGGCGTTGCCCGGCTACACCAATTCGCTCCAGACCAGGATCGAGGCCAACGCCAGCGCCAAGCAGGCGCTCGGAAGTGTGACCGGCAACAATTCGGGTGGCGCCATCGCATCCTGTACCGACGCCAGTGCCACCCTGCAGCAGTGCGGGACGGCACCACGGATCTCCGGAATCGACCGGTGGCTGAACACGCCGGGAAGCGAGCCCCTGTCGATCAGCGGCCTCCGGGGCAGAGTCGTCCTGGTCGACTTCTGGACGTACTCGTGCATCAACTGCCAGCGCACGCTTCCGCATCTCGAGGCTTGGAACCGCTCCTACGCCAAGGACGGTCTGACCATCATCGGTGTCCACACCCCCGAGTTCGCCTTCGAGCACGTGGTCTCCAACGTGTCTCAGGCCGCCGGCCAACTCGGCGTGACCTACCCGATCGCAATCGACAACGGGTACTCGACCTGGAATGCCTACCAGAACAACTATTGGCCGGCCGAATACCTGATCGATGCGACCGGCCACGTTCGCCACATCGACTTCGGTGAGGGCCAGTACGCCCAGAGCGAGGCCTTCATCCGACAACTGTTGGTGGCGGCCGATCCGAAGGTGGTCCTGCCCAAGCCCACCGATGTCGCCAACACCACACCCAACGAGCCGACCACTCCCGAGTCGTACCTGGGTTACCAGCACCTTCAGAACCTCGCCGGGGAGACCGTGCAGCAGGGTTCGATGGCCACGTACCAGGCGCCCTCCTCCATCCCCCAGGACGAGTACGCCTACAACGGCCAATGGTCGATCGGAGCGGAGAGCTCCACCGCCGGCCCGGGAGCGACGTTGGACCTCGCCTTTCAGGCCAAGGACGTCTACCTGGTCCTGGGAGGAGCGGGGACGATTCGAGTCTCCGTCGACGGGAAGCCGACGCCAACGGTCGCCGTCAGCGGCGAGCCCAAGCTCTACCAGCTTGTCGGGTCGTCCTCCTCGCAGCAGGCAGTTCTGTCGTTGGCGGTATCTCCCGGGGTGCAGGCCTACGACTTCACCTTCGGGTGATGCATCGGGGTCCGTGCCCGTTGGTCCGGACTCAGCCACGCATGCCCGCCGCAGGCGTGCCGACCCCCTGGGCGGCGCCGGATTGAACAGTTTCCGCGTGGCGGACGTAATACTTGGCACATTGAAAGCGGAGAGAGGTCGAAAAAGACATGGAAACAGATGAGCGGTCGGTGGGTCAGCGGTCGGGGGGACGGCGGTCGCTGACGGGATCACGGTGGCTGGCGGTCGGGGCCCTGGGCGCGTTCGCCCTGGTGGCGGCAGCGTGCAGCTCGGGCGGATCAAGCTCGACGACCACGACCGCCGGTGGTGGAACCTCCCCCCCGACCTCGGGGGCGGCCGCCGCGGCCGTGGTGATGACCGGCAGTACCGCCCACGGCACGGTACTGACCAACAACGCCGGAATGACGCTCTACCGCCTCACTGCTGACGGGACGGGGACGCCGACGTGCACGGGTGCTTGTGCCTCCCTGTGGCCCCCGCTGACCGTTCCTTCGGGCACGGCGCATGTGGTGGGCGCCGCCGGCCTCAGTGCCTCGAACCTCGGAACCGTGGCCCGCTCCGACGGGACGCTCCAGGTCACCTACAAGGGCATGCCCCTCTACCGCTATTCGGGCGACACCAAGACCGGCGACGCCAACGGCCAAGGGTTCGCGGGCATCTGGTTCGTCATTCCGCCGTCCGGCGCGTCCGGCGCGCCGGCGGCGACGACGACCCCGACGACAGCCAAATCCTCCGGTGGCTACGGCTACTGAGCTGGTCAACCTTCCTCCCGGGTTGAGCCATCAACAGGGCGGTAGCGTTCAGGAGGTGACCGAATTCGGCAGGTCGACGGCCCCGGCATCGTTCGGGCCCGGGCCGATGGCGGAGGCGGCGGACGAAGAACGGATGCGCCACGCCTTCGTGGCCCACCAGGCCGAGCTCCACGGTCTCGCCCGGAGGGTGCTGGGTAGCCACCACCTGGCGGAGGATGCGGTGCAGGAGACGTTCGTGCGAGCGTGGAGAGCCCGTAAGCGGTTCGATTCCTCGCGTGGGTCCTTGAGGACGTGGCTGTTCTCCATTGAGCGCAACCTTCTCATCGACATGGCGAGAACGCGTGCCCGAGCGGAGAACCACAGTGCCCGGTCAGCTCCTATGACCGAGTCAATCGACGACGGAGTCGAGAAGGCCATGGACTCGTGGCAGGTGGAGGAGGCGATCCTCGGGCTCACCTCGGAACACCGGGCGGTCATCGTCGAGATGTACTTCCGTGGACGGACCAGCAAGGAGGTGGCCGTGCAGATGGCCATTCCCGAAGGGACGGTGCGGAGCCGGCTGTTCTACGCCCTCAAAGCGCTGCGAGTGAACCTGGATGCCGCGGGATGGCAGCAGTGATGGGACGAGACTGCACCGAATGGCAGGGCATGATGGCCATGGACGCCATCGGGCTCGCCACGGAAGGCGAGTCCCGGGATCTCCGGGAGCATGTCGCCCTTTGCCCGAGCTGTCGTCAGGACGCTGCCGATCTGCTCAGCGCAGCCGGTGCGCTGCGCTCTGTCGATCCCGCTCAGGTCGGACGTCTCGAGCCTCAGCGGCCGAAGGAGGCAGCGGCCACGAGAGGCCGTGTGGAGGCAACGCCGGCTGGACCGCTCTCCGCTGCCGATGCCCATGCCGGGCATGGAAAGAAGACAGGGCACCCGACCCGGAGCCCGGCCACAAGCGGTCGGCGACGCAGGTTGGCCGGTGTTGGCGGCGCGCTCCTGGCCGCGGCGGCTGCCATCACCGCGGTGGTGGCACTCGGCGGTGCCCCTGCCCCTGCCAGCCGGACCACAGCACTGACGGGACAAACCGGGGTAGTGGCCTCGATTGCGCTCACCTCCCAGTCGTGGGGCACTCGCGGCACGCTGCGGGAGTCGGGGCAGGCACCCGGGCAGGTCCTGACGGTGGCCATGAAGTCCGCGTCGGGTCGGTGGTGGGTGGCGGGCAGCTACCGGACGGCGGCCCGGTCCGGCCCACTCGAGGTGCAGGTGTCGTGCGCCGTGGCACTCAACCAGGTCACCGACGTGTGGGTGACCGACCAGTCGGGCCACGTGGTTCTCGACGCGTACGTGGGCGAACGACAGCGCTGATACCGTGTCCGACAACGGGCCACCGGCTCGGATAGGTGCCGGGCCAGGGCGGCAGGGCGATTGACACTCAAGGCCGTAGGGGCTAATGTGACTAGTCCCGGTGAACGACCCGCGAGGGTTTCGCCAGGCACCTACAGAATGGGGCTCTAGCCTCTGCCTGTGGAAAATCCGGCATCGACGCCTTCGGCGTGTGCCTGGTCGCTCCTTGAAAACGGAATAGTGATAGCCAAAAGTCAGTGCGGGCGATCGCGGGGCAACCCGAGATCGCCAGTCAATTCAAAGCATTGAACGGACAATGTCTGTTCTTTGCCAGTATTCAGTTGACCGAGAGGATCAGTGTCCTCGACGTCAGCTCTTCGATTTCGGCAGGGCCTCCGGGTCTTGACGAGGTCTCAATGGAGAGTTTGATCCTGGCTCAGGACGAACGCTGGCGGCGTGCCTAACACATGCAAGTCGAACGAGATCCATCCGGTAGCAATACTGGTGAAGATCAAGTGGCGAACGGGTGAGTAGCACGTGAGCAACCTGCCCCGATGACCGGGACAACACCGGGAAACCGGTGCTAATACCGGATATCCCCACCGAGTCGCATGGCTTGGTGAGGAAATGGATTCCGCTTCGGGAGGGGCTCGCGGCCTATCAGCTTGTTGGTGAGGTAACGGCTCACCAAGGCTTCGACGGGTAGCTGGTCTGAGAGGACGATCAGCCACACTGGGACTGAGACACGGCC
>JADMIJ010000024.1 GCA_015478655.1 Acidimicrobiales bacterium
AACTCGTGCTCACGAAACGTGTCGCCGTCGTGCTCATCCAGCGTGGCGGCCAACAACCCCATACAACGGCAACTACTGAACTCACCCCAACGACGGAGTATCCGAGATCCTTGGCACCTGCCCCAGGCAGCAGGAAGTACAAGCCGGTCGCGCAGAGACCAGCAATACCGAAGACCTTCCAGGCTTTCAGTGTCACGAAACCTCCTCGCCGTCTAACCCCATTTGCTTTTATCGGCATCGGAAACGCTCAACATGAGATCCGTTGCCGGATCGGTCAAGGCTGGCCGGCTAGAGTGAGACGGTTCCGAACTCGCCGTGCTCTCAACCGGGCTCTCCCATGTTGTTGCGTGCGCAACCATATGGTTCCCCTGATCGCCCTCTTGCACAAGAGCGTGCAGCCCAATGCCGAAGATCGTCCAGGTCTGATCTGCTCCATGTGGTCCGGTAGGGCCCACAATCCCCACCATCTGGGTGTCGACTCGGTCCCGGGACGAACATCGCTCAGCCAGAGCCCCGACCGCATTCAAGAACTGTGGGGCCGTCAAGGGCTCCTTTGGTCGGTAGCAGGCGGAGTCAAGCTTGGCGGGCGGCAAAGGCCCCATCGGCCCTGGCCCGGCTCAGGTACGGAGCATCGGGCGGCAACGATCCCGTGTCCTGCAATCGCTCCGCAGCCTCGACCAAGGCCCCATAGGCGATCCGGGCCAGCGAGCTCCCGACCGAAATCCGTCGGACGCCGGCCGCGGCCAGCTGCGGTGCCGAGGGCCCGCCCGGGACGAGGAGCACGTTGGCGGGGGCGGAGGTCTCCTCGACGACCCGACCGATGGCTGACAACTCCTTCAGACCGGGGGCATAGACGACGTGGGCTCCGGCTGCCGCGTAGGCCGCCAGCCGCGTGACCGTGTCGTCCAGATCGTCCTTGCCACGCAGGTGATTCTCGGCCCGTGCCGTCAACGTAAGCCCCACTCGGTCCGCGGCGTCGGCAGCCACGGCCACCCGATCGACGGCGACCGTCGCCGGCTCGATCGCTTGGGCATCGGGGTTCCAGTCCTCAATGGAGCACCCTGCGGCCCCTGCCTCCGCCAGCAGCTCCACCGTCTCCGCGACCCCTCCCGGGCTGTCGGGGAAGCACCGTTCGGCATCGACGTTGACCGGGAGGTCGGTGGCCCGGCACAGAGCCCGAACATGGTCCACCAGCTCATGTCGACTCACCGTCATGTCCTGTCGTCCCAGCGACGCCGCCAATCCCCCGCTGGTAGTCGCGAGCGCCTCGAAGCCGAGCGAAGTCAGGAGTCGACAGGACCCGAGGTCGTGCGGGTTGGGCATGATGAACGTCCCGTGAAGGTGGAGCGTGCGAAATCGGGCTCTGATGTGGTCGATGTCCATACGTCGATCATGAACGGTGGGGGTCGGACGGACAAGTGGACCCGCACACCGAGCGGGTGGCCGTCGGTGACCTGGCCGGCACCGACGCCCGCCGGCTCCGACCCCTCGACCCGCAACCCAAATTAGATTCGCGCTCATGCGTCTGAGCACGGTGATCCTCCCCATCTATCGCTGGGCCGAGGGCCGGGAGATCTGGCGGCAGGCCGAGGAGCTGGGATTCCACGCCGGATTCACCTTTGACCACCTCTCGTGGCGCAGCTTCCGCGACCGACCGTGGTTCGGCGCCATCCCGACGCTGGTTGCCGCGGCCACCGCCACCAGGCGTCTCCGAATCGGGACCATGGTGACGTCGCCGAACTTCCGGCATCCGGTCACGCTGGCCAAGGAGCTGATGACACTGGACGACGTCTCTGCCGGGCGCCTCACGGTGGGCATCGGCTCAGGCGGCACCGGATTCGACGCCACCGTCCTGGGTCAGGCGCCGTGGTCGCCCCGGGAGCGGGCCGACCGGTTCGGCGAGTTCCTTCCGCTGCTGCACACGCTGCTCTCCGAGGCATCGACCACCGAGGAGGGCACCCACTATTCCGCCCATGAGGCCCGCATGGTCCCCGGCGGCGTGCAGCAGCCGAGGATGCCCTTCGTGGTGGCCGCCACCGGCCCGCGGGCCTTCCGGCTGGCGGCCGAGTTCGGACAAGGGTGGGTGACCTACGGGGATCCCCTCGATGCGGCCGGTATGCCGGCATCCCAGGCACCCGCAGTGGTGCGAGCCCAACTGGACGGGCTCGAAGCCGCCTGCGCCCAGCGGGGGCGGGGTTTGGATTCGATCGACAAGGTGCTGCTCCAGGGCTCGACGGCCGAACGGCCACTGGCCTCGGTCGACGCCTTCGTGGACTGGGCCGGGCGCTATCAGGCGCTGGGCATCACCGATCTGGTCGTCCACTGGCCGGTGCCCGACTCGGTCTTCGCCACTGACCCCGACGTCTTCGAGAAGATCGCCACCGAAGGCCTCCCACAGCTGCGCCGACATCGCTGAGCGGCGGGGTGGATCCCCGTGGGCATCGGTGGCCGCTCGCCCGTTGCGCAGCCATGGCGGAGGGGCCAGAATCCCTCCCATGGAACCACTGGCCATTCACCACGTCGCCATCAATGTGTCGGAAGTGGGCGAGGGCGTGGCGTTCTACACCGGCGTGCTCGGGGGCACCCTGCGCACCGACCGACCTGACTTCGGGATCGCCGGGGCCTGGATCGACCTGGGCGGCCAACAGGTCCACCTGGTCGAGGCCCCGGTCCCCCACAACCTGGGCCAGCACTTCGCCATCCGCGTGGGCGATCTCGACGCCGTCGTGCGTGAATTGCGCTCGAAGCACATCGAGGTCGCCGACCCCATGAGCACCGGGGCCAACCGCCAGACGTTCATCAACGACCCGGCCGGCAACGCCATCGAGTTGCACCAGGTCGGCGCGTGAGTCCCGTCGACGACGTGATCTAGAAGTCCCAACGGGTGGCGCCACCCGGTTCAACGGTGAGGAGGGCGGTCGCCGACCGTGCCATAAGGCGGTAGACGAACCACGGGGGCGGACCAGCCGAGGGGGCGCTGAACTCGGCGGTCAGGGGCCAGACCGGCGTCGTCGACGCCAGCGGGCCAGCCCTTCTCGGCCCATCGCTCAGCCATGGCGGCAACCGTTGCGCGGTCCGTCACCCGGCGGGCCTCGCCGTCCACCGCCAGGTCGAACTCGCCGGTGGCCACGCTCAACGCGCAGCGCGCATCGCGGGCCAGGTTCTTCCCCTTGCGTGTCCCGGCGCCGCTCTCGAACCAGAATGCACCCTCAACCCAGAGGGCGCCGATGCCGGTAACGTGCGGGCTCCCGTCCGGGTTGATGGTGGCCAGCCAACAGGTGTGCCGGTTCGGGCCCTCCGTCTCCGGGGCCTGGCTCACTCCCTGATCGAGCCGCGTCTCGATACGGTCCCAGTCGATCAGGGGGGCGTCATACAGGTCGGCGAGGTTGGTTGCCTTCACGATGGTCTGACGTCACGCCCCCGCAGAAGTCATCGGTGGTTGCCGCGGAATCCGCTCAGCGCATCACCCGACGCACCCCGACCCCGGTGGCCAGCTCGGGGGGGACCAGGTCGATGTAGGTCGGGACGGGAATGGCGTCCAACTCCTCGACGCCGTCCCCGGGCCGTGGCTCGGCATCGGTGGTGGAGTACTCGCCGGTCGACGAGCGTGTGACGATCTGTGGCCGCTTGCGCTTGCCCACGCCCTCGGCGGCGCGCATCTCGTTGCAGATCTTGTACGCCACCACCGCGGCGATGACGGGGGCGATGACCACCGCGATCCTGAAGAACCACAGCACGGCCACCAGTGGCACCTGGAAGAAGTTGGCCAGCACATCGTCGGAGGAGGCGAAGAACACCATGAACAGGAGGGTCAGCATGGCCACCCCGACCGCCGTCCGCAGCGGTCGGTCGCGGGGCCGGTCGAGCAGGTTGTGGTACGCCAGGTCCTTGGTGTGTCTGGACTCGATGAACGGCCACACGATGAAGATGTTGAAGATCAGGCCGGGGAAGATCACCGCGGGCAGGAAGACCTCCAGCGCGATGGTGTGCCCCCATCCGACCCACTCCCAGCTGGGCATGATGCGCAGCGCACCGTCCAGCCAGCCCATGTACCAGTCCGGCTGCACGGCGTAGGAGATCTGGTACGGCTGGTACTGGCCGAACTGCCAGATCGGGTTGATCTGGGCCAGCCCCCCCAGCAGGAAGAGCACCGCCGTGGTCATGAACAGGAAACCGGTCGTCTTGGCGATGAAGGTCGGGAACATGGGCGTGCCGACCACGTTGTGCTCGGTCTTGCCCTTGCCCCCGAACTGGGTGTGCTTCTGTTTGACCAGCAGGCCGAGGTGGGCCGCCAGCAGCCCGATGATCAGCAGCGGCACGATGAGCACGTGGAGGATGTAGAACCTGGGGATGATGATCCCGTTGCCCGGGTAGTTGCCGCCGAACAAGAAGGTGCCCAGGTAGCTTCCGACCAGGGGGATCGACTCGATGATCGAGTAGGCGATCCGGATACCGGTCCCGGACACCAGGTCATCGGGGAGCGAGTAGCCGAGGAATCCGTTGACGATGCCCAGGATGAGCATGCTCACCCCGACGATCCAGTTGAACTCGCGGGGCTTGCGGAAGGCGCCGGTGAAGAACACCCGGGCCATGTGCACAGCGATCGAGCCGAGGAAGATGTTGGCGGCCCAGTGGTGAGCCTGCCGCATGAGCAGGCCCGACTTGACGTCGAAGGAGAGTCCTACCGACGAGGCATAGGCCTCTGATACCCGCTGCCCCCGAAGGGGGATGTAGGACCCGTGGTAGACGATCTCGTGGGCGGACGGGATGTAGTACAGCGAGACGAACACACCGGTGGCCAACAGGACCACGAAGGAGTAGAGGGCGATCTCGCCCAGCATGAACGACCAGTGGTCGGGGAAGATCTTGTCGAGGAAGGTCCGTCCGCCCTTGGCGATCCCCAGGCGGTCGTCGAGCCACCTCAGCGATCGGTCGATCGTCTTGTCGATCATGGTCGCTCCCAGAATCCGGGGCCCACGGCCTGGTTGAAGCCGCTCTGCGATCGCAGATTACCGGCCGAGTCGGCGGTCAACGGCAACTGGGGCAGCGGACGGGGGGCCGGCCCGAACTCGGGAATGGCGCCCGACAGCACATTGAAGATCGACTGGTGGCAGGGGCACACGAGCTGCTGGGTCTGCTCCTGGTAGAGGCCGACGGGGCACCCCAGGTGGGTGCACATCTTCGAGTACGCCACGTAGCCCTGCACCCCCCAGTCGGTACGCCCGGGAGGGTTGATGACCAGCGGAGGGTCGAGGGGGCCCAGTTGCGCCAACCGGATGAGGATGACCTGGTCCTGCGACGACCCTGTGTAACCCCTGGGGAACACGGTCAGCACGCCACCGACCGCGAGATCGTCAACGTGGATCGGCCGTCCGTCCACCGTGACCAGTTGCGAGTTCTTCGTCCAGTTGGTCTCGAACAACGTGTTGCCCGGCTTGGGGCCGAGGGACCGGAGCAACGGGAACAGGAGCACGATCCCCATGGCCGTCGACCCCAGGGCGAAGAGCCCGCCCAGCAGTTTGCGCCGCCTGAGCACCATGCCGCCCCGTTCGGTCACGGCTGCGGTCATCGCCTCGCGCTCGGCCTCGGTGGAGTGGAACTCGTGCCGCTCCTCCTCGAACGGGCCCTGGGGCATCAGGTACTTGCCCCAGGCGGTGACCCCGAAGCCCAGGGCCAGGAGGCCGCCCCCCAGCGTCACGGCCTCCCACTGGGCGCTGTCGCCCACCCAGTAGGCCACGCCGAACCCGATGAATCCGAGGAACCCCACCACCATGGCCACGGCCGCCACCGCCTGGGCCCGCTCGGGGTGCTTGGCATAGGGCTGCAGATGGGGGTCGTCCAGAGCTGCCGGTGGCAGCGGTCCCTCCAGACGGGGGGCGTCGTCGCTCACGTGCGGTCTCCGATCCAGAAGCAGACGAGCATCAATGCGCCCACACCGATTAGGAGGGCGACGAAGCCCTCCCCCACCGGCCCGATCCCGCCCAGGCCGAAGCCACCCCGGTTGTCCTGGTGCTGGATGACCCCGTCCACGTAGGCGGCGATGTCGCGGGCCTCGGTGTTGGTGATGTTCCCCACACTGAAGTGGGGCATGTTTCCCGGCCCCGATCGGATGGCCTCGACCGCCTGGACCGGTGTGGCCAGGTGCAGGCTGGGGGCGTAGGCCCCACCGGGCAGGGCGTCACCAGCTCCCGTGATGGTGTGGCAGGCCGCGCAGTTGAGCGTGAACAGCGCGTTCCCCGCCTCGAGGTCGGCATTGTTGGTGTTGACGATGGGCACCTGGGTCCCCTGGCCGGGGGTCAGCGACTGCACCCAGGCGGCGATCTCGAGGGTCTGCAGCCGGTTGAACCGCGGCGGCTTGCGGGTGGCCTGCACGCTCGAGTTGGCCAGGGGCATCCGACCGGTGGAGACCCAGAAGTCGACCGTCCCGGCCCCGAGGCCCTGGAGGTTGGGCGCCCGGCCCGTCCCCAGAGCGGCAGGGCCGTGGCAGCTGGCGCAGTTGGCGGCGAACAGCGCTTCACCGGGGGCGATGAACGCCTGGGGCAGCTGGGCGTAGAACAGTCCGGTCTGGTTGGACGGCGCCGCGTAGTTGAGTGCGCCCGACACGCTCTGGGTCGGCTGGGCGATGGGGGTGGTCGTGGTGGCCGTTGTGGTCAGCACGGGGAGGGTGGTGGTTGGGGCCGCGTCGGCCAGGGTGGCGCTGGGCGAGAAGGCGATCAGTCCGACGATGGCGACGCACCCCACCAGGGCCGCCGGTGCCGCATAGCGGGCACGAAACAGTCTGCGCATCCGGTGTCGCACCTACTTGAGGAGGAAGAGGCAGCTGTAGAGGCCGACCCAGACGATGTCGACGAAGTGCCAGTAGTAGCTCACACCCTGGAACACCGGGGTCTCGCCGGGGTCACCCTTCGGGCCTTGCAGCCGGCCGAGCAGGAAGCCCATGGCCACCAGCCCGAGGAAGACGTGCAGGCCGTGGAGCCCGGTCATGATGTAGAAGAGTGATCCGAAGGCGGTGTGGGTGGGGTTGGTGGCGAAGTCGTGTGACAGGGTGATCCACTCGTAGAACTGGTTGCCCACGAACATCGCGCCCAGGATGATGGTGATCACCACCCACGTCTTGGCGCTGCGCCGATCTCCCCGCTCCTGGTCCCAGACGGCCTTCTGCATGGTGAAGCTCGAAGACAGCAGGACGAGGGTGAAGATGCCGGCCTGCAGGGTGTCGAGCTTGGCGCCGGCCGGCGGCCACACCGAGGCATGGGCGCGGATGGTGAAGAACGAGGCGAACAGCGAGCTGAAGAACATCACCTCGGAGCCCAGCCAGATGATCACCCCCACCGCCAGCATCGAGGGCCGGTCGGGGCGGTGGCGCTGGCGGGGAGTGACCGTCGGTTCGACGGCGAGGGCCTGAGTCACGCCGTATTTTTAGTCGATCGGGAGCGCCCAGGGCCAACTCATCGCGCCGGCACCCCAGGGTGGCCGACGAGGCACCCGACAGGCACGAACAGGCTGGATCAGATGCCCGCCAACGCCGCCGGTGCCGGCGTCAGGTGCACCACGCTGAGCCGCTGGGTCGGCCTGGTCAGGGCCACGTAGAGGGTGCGCAGGCCGCGGGCCGTCTCCCCGGCGATGACCCCCGGCTCCACCACCACCACCGAGTCGAACTCGAGCCCGTTGGCGGCATCGGCGGCCAGCAGGACCAGCGGCTCGGACAGGCCTCCCTTGCGCATGTCGCGGGCGTCCACCACCGGCTGGCCGGCCGCCGCCAGCGCCTCCGACAGCAGCGGGATCAAGGCTTCGGGAGCCAGGATGGCCACCCGGCCCGTCTGCACCGCGGCCACTTCCTCGCCGGCCACCTCGGCCACCGTTCGCGCCAGATCCGCCGGGGTGGCGTCCTGTCGCGACCCGTGTGCGTCCCGCACTGCGATCATCCGCGGCTCCTCGCCGGTGCGCCGCACCGGCCGCGGCGGGGTCAGTTCGGGAGCGGCCACTGCCAACACCCGACTGGCCACGGCCAATACCTCGGCCGGAGTCCGGTAGCTCACCGTCAGCTCGACGCTCCGGACCGGCCGCCGGCGGGGAAGGTGATCGGTGAGGTCGGCCCACGAACGCGGGGCCCAAGGGGCCGTGGCCTGGGCGATATCGCCGACCACGGTCATCGATCCCGACAGCGAGCGTCGGGTCAGCATGCGCAGCTGCATCGGGGAGAGGTCCTGCACCTCGTCCACCACGATGTGGCCGTACTTGCGCACGCCGTCGTCGCCGTTGCCGTTACGCGGCCCGAGGAGGTGGCGGGCCTCGTCCACCAGGGCGGCGTCGGCCGGTGTCCAGGCCACATCCTCGAAGGAGGCCGAGCGTGTTCTGCGCAACAACGCCTGCTCGTCGGCAGAGAGCACCCCGCGGCAGGCGGCGGCGATCAAGGGCGGCGCGCCGAACAGGTCATGGAGCAGCTCGTGGGGGGACAGCCGGGGCCACATCCGGTCGAGTGCCTCGGCCAGCTCGGGCACGCGTCGCACCTTGCGGGAGAAGTCCTCGAAATCGAACTCGTCCTCGGACAGGTCCGAGGGGTCCTCGTAGCCGGGGAAGGCGGTGACTGACGCCGGGACGCCGACGCCCAGTGTCTGCTGGGTCTGGCGGGCCCGGCCGGCCAGCAACTGGGCCACGGACTGCTCGACCAGCCGGCGCCGGGCGTTGTGGGTACCGGGCCGGCGTCGGACGACGTCGACGATCCTCCGGCTGTCCTCGATGGTGAGCCGGAGGAAAAGGGCGCCGTAAGGAATGGCCACGTCCTCGACCAACGCCCGCTGCCGGGTCCGCACGGCGCGGGCCACTACCTTGGCCATGCGTGCGTCCCCCTTCAGACGGGCCGTCTCTACCGGGCCGATCTCCTTGATCCGGATCTCCGACACCAGTCCGGACACGGTGGACAGGGTGACTCCGGTCTCCCCCAGCGAGGGGAGGACTTGCTCGATGTAGCGGAGAAAGAGCGGATTGGGCCCGACCACCAGCACGCCCTGGCGCTCGAGGGGGAACCGGTGGGTGTAGAGGAGATAGGCGGCCCGGTGCAGCGCCACCGCCGTCTTCCCCGTACCAGGGCCCCCTTGGACCACCAGAACCCCGCTCAACGGGGCCCGGATGATCTCGTCCTGCTCGCGTTGGATCGTGGAGACGATGTCGGTCATGCGGCCCGAGCGGGCCCGGTCGAGGGCCGCCAACAGTGCGGCCGGGCCGCCGATGGGGAGGTCGCTGACGATCAGCTCGCCGCTGCCGTCACCGGGTGTCCCCTCGTCGTGGGCTCCCCCGGCGTCGGTGCCGACGGCGGAACCGGGGACACCGAAGCGCTCGTCTTCGAGGCCGACGACACGGCGCCCCTCGAGTGCCAGGTGGCGGCGGAGGACGAGCCCCTGGGGGTCCCGCCCGGTGGCCCGGTAGAACGGCTCGGCGATCGGCGCCCGCCAGTCCACCACCAGCGGATCGTGATCGGCGCTGTGAATGGCCAGGCGACCGATGTGGAACGTCTCCGTACTCGGCTCCGCGCCCGGGTCGGCGCTCCGTCCATCGGCGTGGGTGACGTTCGGCGCATCGCCGTTGCGCCTCTCGGTCGGACCCTCGTGCAACCGGTCGATCCGGCCGAAGGTGAGCGCCTGATCCCCGATGTCGAGCTGTTCGAGCCGGGCCAGGCTGGTCCGCACGATCACGTCCCGCTCGGTCCGGGACTGGAATGTCCCCCCCTTCCCGAGGTCGAGCACCCCTTCGAGCATGGAGTTGGCATCACTCCGCATGGCGTCCAGGCGTGCGTAGGCCAGGTCCACGAACTCCTGCTCAGCCTGTTGCTCCGATCCCACCCCCACCTCCGTTCTGCCTACCCATCCGGCTCAGGGGAACCCTTGATTGTATGCCCGGGACGGCTGGGGCGCGACCAGGATCACCGGCCGGGATGGCCGCGTGCTCTCTCGTAGACTTGGGCCGTGACCGAAGCCGCTGCTCCCATCGCCGGGCCCCACTCCCACCGCGCTCCGGCCGGCCGGTAGGTCCTGTGGGGCATCAGGACATGGGCGCGCCGGAACCCGGCCGTTTCGACTCCTCGCCGTTCATCCGGGCGTGCCGCCGGCTGACCGTGGACCGGGTCCCGGTCTGGTTCATGCGCCAGGCCGGGCGCTCGCTGCCCGAGTACCGGGCCGCCCGGGGCCCGGGGAGCATCCTCGAGGCCATCGCCCAACCCGAGCTGGTGGCAGCCCTCACCCGACAACCGGTGGACCGCTACGGGACCGACGCCGCCATCTTCTTCTCCGACATCGTGGTCCCCGCGGCGGCCGTCGGATTCGGTGTGGACGTGGCCCCGGGCACCGGCCCGGTGGTGGCCGACCCCTTCCGTGCCAAGCGGGACCTCCAGCGCCTGCGCCCGATCGAGCCGGCAATCGACACTCCTTACGTCATCGATGCCGTGGGCATCCTCATCGATGAGCTCAAGGTGCCACTCATCGGCTTTGCCGGCGGACCGTTCACCGTGGCCAGCTACCTGGTGGAGGGAGGCCCGTCCAAGAACTTTTCCCGGGTGAAGGCCCTCATGCACGGAGAGCCGCAGATCTGGCACGACCTGATGGATCGGCTGACCGACCTGGCCCTGGCCTCGTTGCGGTCCCAGCTGGACGCCGGTGCCTCCGCCGTGCAGGTCTTCGACAGCTGGGCCGGCATCCTCGCCCCCCACCACTACCGGGAGCTGGTGCTTCCCGCCACCGTCCGGCTCTTCGCCGGACTGGCCGAATCCCACCCGGGCACTCCCACCATTCTCTTCGGGGTGGGCACCGGCGAGCTGTTGACCTCCATGGCCACCGCCGGATGCAGCGTGGTCGGCGTCGACTGGCGGGTCCCGATCGACGAGGCGAGACGACGAGTGGGCCCGGGTGTCGCCGTGCAGGGCAACCTCGACCCGGCCCTGTGCCTCAGCACCTGGGAGGTGGCCGCGGCAGAGACCCGCGACGTCCTCGACCGGGCCGGCACCGCTCCAGGGCACATCTTCAATCTGGGCCACGGTGTCCTTCCCGACACCGATCCGGACATCCTCGGGCGGGTGGTCGAGCTGGTCCACGCCGAGGCTCGGTCCGGCGTCGAGGTCGCCTCATGACCGCAGGGGGGCACCGGCTGGCCCGCCCACCCACCGGCGTGCTGGTCATGGCGCACGGGACGCCCGCCGACCCCGCCGGCGTCGAGCCCTTCTACACGGCCATCCGCCACGGCCGTCCTCCGCCCCCCGAGCTGGTGGCGGAGCTGGTCGGGCGCTACGAGGCCATCGGCGGGACCTCGCCGTTGGCTGAGCGGACCCGTGCCCAGGTGGAGGGACTGGCCCGCTCGCTGGAAGCGGCGGCCCCCGGTGAGTACATGGTGCGCTTCGGGGCCAAGTACACCACCCCCACCATCGAGGACGGCGTGGCGGAGCTGTCCGGCATCGGGGTCATCCGGGCCGTCGGCCTCGTCCTCACCCCCCATGAGTCTTCACTGGGCTCGGGTGAGTACTTCCGACGGGCCTCCCAAGCCTCTCGGGCGACCACACCGCCACTCGAGCTCACCTCGGTCCCCTCGTGGCATCGGGCCGAGGGGTTCCCGGAGCTCCTGGCCGACCGGACGGCGGCCGCCCTGGCCACGCTCACGCCGAGCCAACGACTCCGCCCGGCGGTGTTCTTCACCGCCCACAGCCTCCCGGAGGCGGCGGTGGCCGGAGGCGACCCCTACCCCGGGCAGGTCCAAGAGTCAGCTGCCGACATCGCCGGACTCCTGGCCCTTGACGATGAGCCCGGACTGAGCTGGGGGGTGGCCTGGCAGAGCGCCGGGCGCACCGCAGACCCGTGGATCGGACCCGACCTCCTCCTCGAGATACCCCGGGTGGCTGCCCAGGGCGCCACCTCGGTGGTGGTCTGTCCGGTCGGGTTCGTCTCCGACCACCTCGAAGTCCTCTACGACCTCGACGTCGAGGCAGCCCGGGTGGCGCGCTCGGCCGGGGTGGCCTTCGCCCGAACCGCCTCGCTCAACGACGAGCCGCGCTTCTTGGAGGTGCTCGCCGGCGTCGTTCGCCAGGCGGCGGCACCGGACGCGGTGCCCTCGGTCGCCCGGTCGACGTTGCCGGCGTGAGGCCGTCGTCGCCACCCACCATTGCCATCGTGGGAGGCGGGATCGCCGGGCTGGCCGCGGCATGGGAGCTGGTGAAGGACGCGGACGGGGGCGACCACACACCGGTGGAGGTCCACCTCCTCGAAGCCGGTGACCGGGTCGGAGGCAAGCTCCGGTCGGCCGACTTCGCCGGACGGCGGGTCGACCTGGCGGCCGATGCCTTCCTGGCCCGTCGGCCCGAGGCCACGGCGCTCTGCCACGAGCTCGGTCTCACCGAGGACCTGGTCCCGGTGGGCGCCTCCGGTGCCTCCGTCTGGGCTCGGGGTCAGCTCCGACGGCTCCCGGCGGGCTTGAACCTGGGCGTCCCCACCCGGTGGTTGCCCCTGTTCCGCTCAGGAATCCTGAGCCCCGGCGAGTCGCTCCGGGCTGCGAGGGACCTGGTCGCGCCGCATCGGGGTGACCAGACGGCAGATGACGACCGGTCGGTCGGAGCCATCGTGGGCGAACGCCTCGGCCGCCCGATCGTCGAACGGCTGGTGGATCCGCTCGTCGGGGGCATCAACGCCGGGAGGGTGGATGACCTCAGCGCCGCGGTGACCTTTCCCCAGCTGTTGGCCGCCTCCCGGCAGTCCGGGAGCCTGATGCGCCGGCTGGCACAACCCCCTGCCGGCGCCGACGGATTGTCTCCCCCCGAGCCCGGCCCATTGTTCTGGTCGTTGTCGGGGAGCACGGCGAGCCTGGCCGACTCGTTGGCCGAGGCTCTGTCCCGACGCGGGGTCACCATCCACACCGGCGTGTCGGTGCGGTCCGTCGAGCCCCACCCCGACGGCCCGTCCGGCGCGCCGCAATGGGAGCTGGCCCTGCAGGGCACCGATGGCTCGGAGCAGGAGACGGCCGGCCGGCCTCACGATCCGCCATCCCTGCGGGCGGACCGTGTCATCCTCGCCGTGCCGGCCGGCGAGGCTGCCGTCCTGGTGGGCCCGCATGCGCCGGAGGCCGCGGTCCTGCTCGACTCCATTGCCTACGCCTCGGTGGCGGTGGTCACCCTGTCGGTCCCGAGGCGGGCCATCCGAGCCCCACTTCGAGGAACCGGCTTTTTGGTGCCGCTGGCCTCTCCCATCGCCGGCGGTCCGGCCCTGATCACGGGATGCACCTACCTGGCGCGGAAATGGCCGCACCTGGCGGGGGCGGATGACGAGCTGCTGCGCGTGTCGGTGGGGAGATCCGGGGATTCCCGGCACCGCGACCTGAGTGACGACGAGCTGACCGCCTCGGCCTTCGGCGAGTTGACCGAGCTCCTCGACATCCGGGACGTCCCCCTCGATTCATTGGTGACCCGGTGGGACGAGGCCTTCCCCCAGTACGCCGTCGACCATGCCACCAGCGTGGGACGCATCGAACGGGCTGTGGCCGCCCTCGGGAGTGTGGCCGTGGCCGGCGCCGCCTATGGAGGGGTGGGGATCCCGGCCTGCATCGGCAGCGGCCGGGCGGCGGCGCGTCGGATGCTCGACTCCCTCTCCCTCGACTCCCTCTCCCTCTCCCCCGGATCCGGCTCCCCCGGATCCGGTGCGAGCGGATCCGATGCGAGCGGTGACGAGCCCGCCCCCCCGGAGCTCGGGAAATGAGACCGGAGTCGCCGCCGCTGACGCCCGCTCCTGCGCCGGTCACCGACGGTTCGCAGGTTCCGCCCTGGCGACCGTCGCGGGTCACCATGACCCGGCGCCGGTCCGACACGGGGGTGCCCGGACGAGGGATGGTGGCGATCCCCGCCCTGGCCTCGGGCGCCGGCCTGGCTCTCTCCCTCCCCCCATGGGGGTGGTGGCTCCTGGCCTTCCCCAGCGCCGGACTGCTCTGGTGGCGACTGGGTGGCCTGCGCCCCCGGACCAGGTTGTGGGCCGGTTGGCTGGCCGGCCTCGGTTGCTACGTACCCGGCCTCATGTGGGCGCGGTCATTCACCATCCCCGGCGCCATGGTCCTGATCGCCGTGGAGGCGTCGTTTGTGGCGGTGGCATGCCTGCTCGTCCCCCCGGGGCCCGCCGCGGCCCGCGCCCTGGCGTTCCCGGCGGCCATGACCCTGGCGGAAGCGGCGCGGACCTCCTGGCCGTTCGGCGGGCTGCCCATCGGCGGCGTCTTCCTGGGGCAGGCGGGAGGGCCCGTGCTCGGCGTGGCCCGGCTGGGCGGCCCGCTGGCGTTGACGGCGGCGGTCTACGTCGGCGGGGTGGGACTGGGGGCGCTGGTGGGAGCGGGACTGCGGGCCTGGCGCGACGGTGCCCGAGTGCGATGGTTCGGGCAGAACGTTCCGGCCGGAGGACCCGCACCCGGGGAACGGACCGGCGCGGTGGTGGCCGGCGCGGTCGCAGGACTCGGGACGCTGGTTCTGGTCGGGGCCATCGCCATCGGCGCGCTGGTGGGCGTCTCGATCGGTGCCGACCACGCACCCGATGGAGGCCCGTCGATCGGTTCCCTCTCCACCGCCGCGGTGCAAGGGGGAGGGGTGCGGGGATTCCGCAAGTCCCAGGTCGACCCCCGGGTGGTGCTGGCCGCCCAGGTGTCGGCCACCGCTCGCCTGCAGCAGCTCGACCACGGCACCGCCCCCCAGCTGGTGCTGTGGCCAGAGGATGTGGTGTCCCTCGACACGGCCCTCTCGGACTCCTCGGAGGAGGCCGTGCTCTCCAACCTGGCCCGCACTCTGCACACCACCTTGGTGGTGGGGATCACCGAGACCATCGCCGCCACCACCTTCCTCAACGAAGTGGTGGCGTGGGGTCCCGACGGGGCCCTCGTCTCGCGCTACGAGAAGGTCCACCGCGTCCCCTTCGGCGAGTACGTGCCGTACCGCAGTGTGTTCGCCCACCTGGGCGACCTGACCGCCGTCCCCCTCGACGCCGTGCCGGGTACGGGAACCGGCCTGTTGCCCACGCCGGCCGCCCCCCTCGGGACGTTGATCTCCTACGAGGTGTTCTATGCCGACCGGGGACGTGCGTCGGTGCGCGACGGCGCGCAGCTGTTGATCGTCCCCACCAATACCTCGTCGTATGCCACGGCCCAGGTCCCCACCCAGGAGATCGCCGCCTCAAGGGTCCAGGCCGTCCAGCAGGGGCGCGATCTCCTCCAGGCGGCGCCCACCGGGTACAGCGCGACCATCACCAATCGCGGCACGTTGCTGCAGCGCTCGGTGCTTGGCAGACAGCAGGTCATCCTCGCCACGGTCTCCCGGCGCGGCGGGTGGACCCTGTACGTCCGCTACGGGGACACGCCTCCCCTGGGTCTGGCGGCGGTGGCCCTGGCGGGCGGGTGGTTCCTCGCCGGAAGGCGGGACCGTCGCCGAGGGACGCCCGCCCCAGTGGTGTGAGCGGCCGGTCGCCCCCGGGTCATCGCCGTCACCCGAGGACGCGTCGGAAATAGGTGGCCGACGGCTCATACCCGAGGCTGGTGTAGAAGCCGGCGGCGCGTCGGGTGGCCAGGGCGATGAGCTTGGAGCCCCTGTCCGCGGCGCGGCGTTCGAACTCCCCCATGAGCATGCTTCCGAGTCCGGCCTGTCGTTGGCCCTGACGGACCATGATCTCCTCCACCCAGGCCACCGTTCCGTTGGCGAAGAAGGTGAGGGCTCGAAACCGAGCAGGTAGCCCTGCACTGATCCCCGCAGCTCGACGACCAGCACGCAGGCACTCGGGTCGGCGATGAGCGCCCGGTAGTGCTGGTGGAAATCGGCCGGCCCGGGGACGAACGAGGTGGCAAATCGACGGGCCAGGTCGAACACCGAATCGGCGTCGACCTCCTGCGCGGCTCGGACGACCGGTTCGTCGGGCACCCAGACATCCTGGCAGAGCGCCCGGACCGGACCCGGTGCGGTGCCCGTGTTACCCGTGGTAGCCCGCGTTACTCGTAGTACCCCGAGTGGATGTACACGCACGGGATCCTCTCGCCATGGAACATGGCGAAGTTGTTGGGGTCGTCTTCGAAGGCCAACCTCAGGTCGAACCCGTAGGACCGCAGCTCCTCGACGCTGTCCCGCTTGAACCAGGTCACCTGCGAGTAGTCGCCGCGGGACCGCATGACCAGCAAGTCCCATCGGAGCCCGTAGCGGTCCAGCCAGGCCAGTGTCTGGGGTTGCACCCGCATGGGCCGACCGGTGAGGAGGATGACCTGCAGGCGCGAGTCCAGCAGCTCGAGGACCCGGGCGAGCTCCTCGATGACCGGGTCGTCGCCGCAGGCGTCGAAGAACCGGTCCCAGTCGCGTCGGCCCCGCTCGAGGAAGTGCTGGCGCCCGACGGCGTCCGACAGCACACCGTCGACATCGAAGATCACCGCCTCACCGGGCGCATGCAGGGGCGCCTGACGCCAGGCCCAGTTGGACGGACCTGTGACCGTGCTCACTCGTCGGTCGGCGAGGTCGCGGCCAGGCGCCGGATCTCGTCGACCACGGCGGGGTCCGCCAAGGTGGTGGTGTCCCCGAGCATTCGGCCATCGGCCACATCGCGCAGCAGGCGACGCATGATTTTGCCGCTCCGGGTCTTCGGCAGCTCGTCGGTGAAGACAACGGTCCGGGGCCGGGCGATGGGTCCGATCCTCGTGGCCACGTGGGCCCGCAGCTCCTGGCCCCGCTCGTCGGTGGGCCCGCCGGCATCCGCCCGCAGGGTGACGAAGGCCACGATGGCCTGGCCCGACGTCGGGTCACTGGCACCCACCACGGCGGACTCGGCCACGGCCGGGTGGTCGACGAGGGCCGACTCCACTTCGGTGGTCGAGATGCGGTGGCCTGAGATGTTCATGACGTCATCCACGCGGCCGAGAAGCCAGAGATAGCCGTCTTCGTCCGTCTTGGCGCCGTCCCCGGCGAAGTACCGGCCCGGAAACCGGCTCCAGTAGGTCTGCCGGTACCGCTCCGGATCACCGTAGAGGCCCCGCAACATCGCCGGCCAGGGCCGGGTCAGGGTGAGGTAGCCGCCACCCTTGTCCACCTTCGCCCCCTGTTCGTCCACCACCTCGGCGGCGATCCCCGGGAGCGGATGGGTGGCCGAGCCCGGCTTGGTGGTGGTGATCCCGGGAAGGGGAGCGATCATCATGGCGCCGGTCTCCGTCTGCCACCAGGTGTCCACCACCGGACAGCGACCCCCACCGATGTGGGTCGAGTACCACATCCACGCCTCCGGGTTGATGGGCTCCCCCACCGAGCCGAGCACCCGCAGCGACGTGAGGTTGTGCCGACCCGGGTACTCCGTGCCCCACTTCATGAAGGTCCGGATGGCGGTGGGCGCGGCATAGAGAATGGTGACGCCGTACCGCTCGATGACCGACCACCAGCGGTCCCGATCGGGGTAGTCGGGTGTCCCCTCGTACATCACCGAGGTGGCCCCGTTGGCCAGCGGCCCGTAGACGATGTAGCTGTGACCGGTCACCCAGCCGATGTCGGCCGCACACCAGTAGACGTCGCGCTCGGGGTGGAGATCGAAGACCACCCGGTGGGTGTAGGCCACCTGCGTCAGGTACCCGCCTGTGGTGTGCATGATGCCCTTGGGGGCGGCCGTGGTGCCCGAGGTGTAGAGGATGAAGAGAAGGTCTTCGGCGGCCATGTGCTCGGGTTCGCACCGGTCCGAGGGACGTCCGCCGGCGGCCCCGTCGTCGCCGCTCAGCAACTCGTGCCACCAGTGGTCGCGTCCCGGGGTCATGGAGGGCGCTCCGGCGCCGTCCCCCCCGATCCGCTGCGCCACCACGACGTGGCCCACGCACGGCGTTGCCGACACGGCGGTGTCCACGTTGGCCTTCAGGGCCACCGGCGCGCCGCGGCGCCAGCCACCGTCGGCGGTCAGCACCACCCGGGCCTGGGCATCGAGGATCCGGTCCCGCAAGGCGTCGGACGAGAAGCCGCCGAAGACGACGGAATGGACGGCCCCGATCCGGGTGCAGGCCAACATGGCCACGGTCAGCTCGGGGATCATGGGCATGTAGACGGCCACCCGGTCGCCGCGCTCCACCCCCAGCCCGCGCAGGACGTTTGCGAACCGGGACACGTCGGCCAGGAGCTGGCTGTAGGTGATGGTGCGGGTGTCGCCCGGCTCCCCCTCCCAATGGAAGGCAACCTTGTCGCCGTGCCCGGCGGCCACATGGCGATCGAGGCAGTTGTAGGAGACGTTGAGGGTTCCTCCGTCGAACCACCGGGCGAAGGGAAGGTCCCACTCGAGCACCGAGTCCCAGGTTCGGAACCAGTCGAGGGCGCCGGCCTGCTCGGCCCAGAACTCCGGGCCCTCGGCCGCGGCCCGCTCGTAGACGCCGGGGTCGGCCAGCACGGCTTGCCTGGCGAACTCCTCGGAGGGGGGGAACACCCTGCTCTCGGAGTAGTAGTCCTCGATGGTGGCCTCGGAGGCGACCGTGGACCCTCCGACCAGGTGTTCTGTTGCCTCGTCCGGCATGGCTCCCCCTTCTTCACTCCTGGCGGCAGAGAACTCCCTCCGACGCGCCTCAGCCTAATAGCGGCAGGACTCTACGATGGAGGGGCTGTGACCGTGACAACGCAATCGTCGGAGGGGCTCAGGCCTGACGGTCTGACATCAGGCGTCGAGCTCACCGCCTTCTCCCCTGAGCCCGGTGCGACCCGTGTCGAGGTACCGCTGGGCCGTCGGGTCATGGTGGTCAGTGACCTGCTCCTCACCCCCGACGCCACGCCGACGTCGTCGGCGGTCACCGCCGAGGTGGCCCGCGCCCTCGACACTTGGGACGGTCCCGGGATCCTCATCATCGCCGGCAACCTCTTCGACTTCACCGACACCGGATCACCGTTGTCCCAGGCCCAGCGGTCCCTGGGCGCCCACCCGGCGCTGGCCGACGCACTGGCCCGCTTCGCCACCATCGACGAGCGGCGGGTCATCCGCCAGACCGGCACCCACGAGCCCGGCTACGACACGGACCCCGAGACCATCGAGGCCATGGCCCACCGGGGCGTCGAGCAGCTCGGACCGGTCGATCTCCACCTCCACACCGCCACCGGTGTGCGGGTGGTGCGGGTCGAACCTGGCGAGCACGCCTACGCCTCGGGCTGCAGCGGGCCGGAGACGGAATTCGACCCGGCGGCCGACGCCAAGCCCGGGGCCGTCGGGCACTCCTCGGCCGGGAGGGCCTGGCGATCGCTGGCGGCGCGGTCGACCGACGACGCCCTCTGGCTGGTCGGGCTCAGTCGCCTGAGCGACCCGTCGGCCCTGTCGCGATTCGTGGTCTCGCGCACCCTGTACCGGCGGCTCGGGCGCTACGCGTGGTGGCTGCTGGTTCCGTTCGTGGTGGCCGGCCTGCTGCGGGTGGCGGTCACCCCGTGGGTGCTCGGCCACATCGGGTCGGGCCTGCCGGCCCGGGCCATTCGAAACGCCCACCGGGCCGACCTCGGCGATCAGATCGTCATCGCCCTCCTGGTCGCCCTGGTCGTGCTGGCTGTCCTGGCGCTGGTGCTGGGGCTGCTCAGCCGGCGCATGTGGTCCATCCTCGGGGGAGGATCCTTGGAGACGGTCCAGTCAGAGGCGACGGCCAACGACACCGCCCGGGACGCTGGTCGCCGCCTGGTGGGGCGGGGCTACGCCGGCCTGATCACGGCGGCTACGTTCCAGTCGGAGCTCACCCACCTCGGTGTGGGCTTCTACGCCAATGTCGGGGCCACCGCCGAAGTGGTGGAAGAACACCGGGGCCGGCTGGGGCTTCCCCCGGTGTTCCTGAACAACCAACGGGTGAGCTGGGTCGAGCTGGAGACCGGCGCCGAGCTGCACGTCCGGATGCTGTTGGCCCGCAACGAGCTCCGGTCACCGAGCCTGCTTGAACGTCTGATCACCCGGGGGAGGAGCATTCGGAGCCTCCACCCGGCCCTGGTGGCCTCATACCCCATGGGCGCATCGTGGCCCGCGGCCCCCGACTTCCACCTCGTCCACCGGCGGACCCGGAGACGACGGCGCCTGGCCTCGGCGGCCATCCTCGTGGCCGGGGTCATCGACCTCCTGGATGCGGTCACCCCGCCCCTGCGCGGGCGCTTGCACGTGGTACTCCAGTACCTGCCCCTACGGGCCAGTGTGGCCGCCGGAGCCCTCATCGCCATGGCCGGCCTCGCCCTGGTGGCGCTCGGCCGGGGCATCCTGCGCGGACAGCGGCGGGCCTGGCGGGTGGCGGTCACCCTGCTGGCGGGCACCATCATCCTCCACCTCATCGCCGGGGCCGACATCGAAGAGTCGGCGGTGGCGCTGGGGGTGCTGGTACTGCTGGTCGTCAGCCGGGGGGACTTCCAGGCGGCCTCGGACTCGTCGTCGCTCCGATCGGCGCTCCTGGCCATCGGCATCGGGGTGATCGGCATCACGCTGGTGACCACGGTCTCGATCGAGGCCTTCACCCATATGGGACACCACCGATCGCACATCCCATGGTGGACCGCCCTGTGGGCGGTGTCCGAACGGCTGGTCGGCATCAAGACCATCCCCCTCCCCGAACGGGCCGACCGCTTTCTCGCCCCCACCCTGTTGGCCCTCGGCCTGTCCCTGGTGGCCGTGGTCCTGTTCCTCTTCACCCGACCGGTGGTGGACCGCCGGCTCACCTCGGGTCGGGCGGCCGAGTTCCGGGCCCGCGACATCGTCCGCCGCCACGGCGCCTCGACGCTCGACTACTTCGCCCTCCGTTCCGACAAGAAGTGGTTCTTCCACCGGGACAGCCTGGTGGCCTATGCGGTCTACGGGGGAGTCTGCCTGGTCTCCCCTGATCCCATCGGACCCCGGAACGAACGCGAGCAGGTGTGGGGATCCTTCCGCCGCTTCGCCGACAGCCACGGTTGGGTGACTTCGGTCATGGGTGCCGGCGAGGACTGGCTCTCGATCTACCGGGACTCGGGGATGCACAACATCTACCTCGGGGACGAGGCCGTGGTGAAGGTCCAGCCCTTCACCCTGGCCGGCGGTGACATGAAGGGCCTGCGCCAGGCATTCAACCGGATCAAGAAACGCGGCTACACGGCTGCGTTCTACGATCCCGCCCACCTCGACCCGGCACTCTCCCAGGAGTTGACGGCCCTGATGGCAATGAGCCGACAGGGCGAGCACGAGCGAGGGTTCTCCATGATGTTGGGGCGGGTGTTCGACCCGAGGGACACCGGCCTCCTGTTGTGCGTGGTCCGTTGCCCGAACGGCGCTGCCTCCGCCATGTGCCAGTTCGTGCCGGCTCCGGGGATCAACGGCTATTCCCTCGATCTGATGCGCCGTGACCCGGGTGACCACCCCAACGGGCTCTTGGACTTCGCGTTGTGCTCGACCATCGAGCACCTGCGCGCCGACGGCTACCAGGGCCTGAGCCTCAACTTCGCCGCCCTCCGCTCGACACTTTCCGGCGACAAGGGTGAGGGCACGGTGCAGCGGGCAGAGCGGTGGTTCCTGAAGCGATTGTCCAACTTCGCCCAGATCGAGTCGTTGTGGCGGTTCAACGCCAAGTACGAGCCCGAATGGCTCCCCCGCTACGTGGTGTTCGACAGCGCCGAGCATCTCGTGCCGGTCGTCATGGCCATCCTGCGGGCCGAGTCCCTGTGGGAGATCCCGGTCCTCGGGAGGTTGTTGGCCGCCGGCGCGGAAAAGCGCATGGTGGCCGCCCAGCAGGAGACCGAAGAGTTCATCGCCGCATCATTCGGCCAGTGGGATGACAACGGCGAGCGCGTCGAATCGGCGAGCGTCAATGGCGGCCACACCGATGACGGCCCGGTCAGGGGTCGCCCACCGACGGTGTCGGGCTCGTCGGGCCCTGCGGCCTGAGCCGTCCACCCGGCGGGCGATGGCCCGATCATCCTTGCCGTCAGCGGCCCACTCCTGTGGGGGTGACACCTACGGCGCAGGAAGGCCGATCGGGTTGGGGAACGGGATGACCCCGGCGGCCGCCACCGACCGGACCAACGGCCGCAGGCTCTCGAGCACGGCCAGCTGTTCCTCGTCCTCGAGGACGGCGTAGGGACGGCCGGCCAGCTCGTCGGTCAACTGCTCGACCCAGCGACGGAGTTCGGCGCCCGCTGGGGAGATCTGCCCGCCCGCCACCAGCCCGCGATCCTCCAGCCGGCCGCGGGCAGCTTCCCACTCGTCGGGCGACCACCCCCGGCTGTCGCGAAAGAGGGCGCCGGGGATGCCCTCCGACAGCGCGAACAGGACCAGGGCCTCACATCCGTCCAGTCCGCCGGCAGTCAGGGCGGCGACATGGCCGTCGCCGCGGTGCTCTCGGAGGCTGGTACAGGCCTGCCATAGTTCCTCGACCGGAGCGCCGGGCCCGCCGGCCTCGTCGACCTCACCGAGGGCGCGATTGGCGCTGAACAGCACACGACCCGAGCCGTCAGCGGCGCCCACCACACGATCCAGCCATGGGAGGAGCGCTTCCGCGCGCTGATCCACCGACGGGTCCATGCGGCGCAATGCCGCCGCGGCCCCGGTGCGGCGGGCCCGCAGAATGGAGGAAGGGTCGGCATACGTCCACGCATCGGGGATGGCTCGGCGCACCTGCGTCTCGTGGAAGTTGAAGAAGGTGGCCGAGACGGTCGCCGGGCCCACCGCGCCCAGTGGTACAGCCCGGGCCGCGAAGTAGCCCATCCAGAATCCGCGCAGCCCGACGGCGGTCAGCGCCTGGCGGCACTCCGGGGCGAAGTAGGTCACGGCGTGGAGCGGCTCGACGCACCTCCACCACGTCCGTGCATCCGGCCGGTCCGGATGCGGGCGGTCCTGCGGCGCCGTCATTCCGTCCTGGAGGCGCCCCCGGGGTCCAGCCCCGTCGTGACCTCGGGCTCGTCGGTAGCACCGGCGTCGCCGGTTCCCTCTCCGGGGCCCGTGTGGGCGGGGACCGGGTGCTGCCCGGCATAGAGGCCGACGATCCCGGCCAGCGCCAGGGCCACCAGGACCACGATCACCGCCACCATCGCCGTCGGCTCGTTCCACACCGCCAGGATCAGCAGTCCCGCTCCGAGCGCACCCCACTGGAGCGCCTTCCGATGGGCCACGACAAAGTCGTGTACGGGTCCCCCGGTCATCCAGCCCGGCCTCTTCCTGGTGCCCAGCCACGCCCTGACCCGCCGGTTGCCGACCAGTGCGCCGCCGATGGCGACGATGGCGGCCACGATGGCCAGTGTGCGGACGGAGTCGAGCAGGAGCGCACTGACGGCGTCGATCACCGCCGCCGCCGCCGGCTTCGATTGGGAAGGGTCCAACGAGTTGAGGACCTGGTTACGCCCCAGCGACGCCACCACCAGCACCAGGGCCATGGAGAGGGCGAGCCCGGTGGCGGCACGCACCAGCCCCCGCCGACGGTCCCGGTTCAACAGCACCGATCCGGCAAAGCACAGGAGGGTCACGATGGGCAGCACCAGCGCCAGATGATTGAGGAACCGGGTGAGACGCTGGGCCTTGGCCACCTGGGTCGAGCGGAACAGCACCAACTGGGGCCCCTTGTTCGACGGGACCTTGTCGAACACGGTGATGCCCTTGGCGTCGAGGGCCTTCTTGGCCTGGGACTCGACCTGGGACAGGTCCAGGGTGACCTGGCCGTTGCTCGACTGCAGTGCGCCCTCCTTCGACCCGGTCAAGAGGGCCACCACCTGCTTGTGGGTCGACCGGTTGGCGGCGATCCAGAGCGTATGGAAATGGGGGGACTGGACCAATTTGAGTGTGATCTGCTCCGTCACATTCTGCAGTCCCGCGGTGATCGGAGTGGCCAGAAATCCGGCCTTGGCGGGCAGCGCCTGCTTGACCTGTTGATTGACATTGGTCCGCGCGATCAACCGCTGGCTGACCCGGTGGGCCACCGCAGACTGGATGGCCGGGTCGTCGGCCAAGGGGGCGACGGTGCTCACGTAGGCATCGGTGTTCAGCAGCTCGTTGCGTACGAACACCACGAACACCGACACCACGGCGAGGATGCAGGCCAGTACGACGAGCAGCCACGAGGAGAGCCGCCTCCATCGACTGCCGCGCTGCTGCTTCCGGGTCAGGGCCTCCGACTGGCGAAGCGCCTCGTTCTCCTCACGAAGCTCATCCACCGTCCGCTGGAGTCCCTCCACATCATCGCCCTCCCCCTCGGCGGTCACACCCGTGCATCCCTTTCATCGCCACAGGGGACCGTCGGTGGTGGCCGAGGACACCGGGCGGCCGCGGGCCCGACGTCGGCGGGTGTGGATCGAGGGGCAGGGTGCGCCGGTGCCGTGCGGCGGCCGTCCCGGTGGATGCACCCCTCCGGGACGACTGCGGGCCCGCCGCTGCGCCGTGACTCTGCTGACACTCCCGCTCCGATCCGCTTAGGTGAGCAGCTTGGCCTTCTGCGCCTCGAACTCGGCATCGGTGAGGACGCCCTTGGACTTGAGGTCAGCCAGCTTGGCCAGTTCATCGGCGCTGCCCCCGGTCGTCCCGGCGGCCTGCTTCACGTAGGAATCGAACGCCTTCTGCTGCTGGGCGGCGGCGGCGGCGGCGCGCTCGTGCATCTTCCCACCCCGGGCGATCAGGTAGACGAGGACTCCGAGGTACGGAACGATGATGACGAAGAGGACCCAGAGGGCCTTGGCCAACCCGCCCATGTCGTGGCTCCGGAAGATGTCGGCGAAGATGACGATGAGAAGCCAGATCCAGAGGAAGAAGATGAAGAACTCCAACATCGTCCAAAAGATGCTCAGCAAGGGATAGGTGTACGCAAGCATGTTCACGCCGCTCCTTCGTTGTGGATGACGAAACACCCTACCCCTTCGATCTTGCTCTTTCCCGGACTCGCCGCCCTCCGGCCAGGACTTACGCCTGATCCGAGACTCGTCACCGCCCCATGCCATGACTGCCGGGAACCCCCCTCGCGGCGCCAAAGCCACCTAGTGTCCACGGAAGTGAGATCCACGGACGTCGGGGAATCGGTGCGTATCGCTGGCACATCACACGTTCGCTGCCGGCCATCGGCGTCGACACAGGCGGCTCCGCCCGATGGGCCGGGATGGATGGTCAGGGTCGGTTCGCAGCACTTCGCGGGATCGATGCGGGTCCCGGCGCATCGGCCGGCGGCCCGGGAATGACCTCGGCAGCCCCCGGCGCCGGCGGTGCCCCAGGAGAACTCCCTGATCCGATGGCCCTGCTCCGGAGCCGGAGCTACATCCAGCTCCTCATCCTGGCCGCCGTCATCGGCGTACCGGTCTCCGCCCTGGCCTACGGGTTCCTGAAGCTGGTCGCCGTGCTCCAGACGTGGTTGTTCGGCACCCTGCCCAAGCAGCTCGGATTCCAGGGAGTGCCGGCCTGGTGGCCGCTCCCGCTGCTGGCGGTGGCAGGCCTTCTGGTCAGCTCGGTCATCAGGTATCTCCCCGGAAAGGGAGGGCATTCCCCGGCCGACGGCTTCAAGGCGGGTGGGACGCCCGACCCCATCGATCTGCCCGGCGTCCTACTGGCCGCCCTCGCCACCCTGAGCCTGGGCGTGGTCCTCGGACCCGAGGCCCCGTTGATCGCCATGGGAGGCGGGCTCGGCGTGCTGGCCGTGCACCTGGCCAAGCGCGATGCGCCACCCACCGCGGCGGCCGTGATGGCCGCGGCCGGCAGCTTCGCCGCCATCAGCACGCTGTTCGGGTCGCCGATCGCCGGTGCCTTCCTGCTGATGGAGGCGGTGGGGCTCGGAGGACCAATGCTCGGGCTGGTCCTGGTCCCCGGCCTTCTGGCTGCCGGGGTGGGGACCCTCGTGTTCATCGGGCTCGACTCGCTGACGGGCTTCGGGACCTTCTCCCTGGCCCTCCCCGGACTCCCTCTCTTCCACCACCCGACGGGAGCCATGTTCCTGTGGGCGCTGGCCTTCGGCCTGGTCGCCTCGGTGGCGGGCACCGGCATCCGCCTCCTGGCCCTGGCGGTGCGACCCCTCGTGGAGCGCCGGATGATCCTGTTCACCCCGCTGGTCGGCCTGGCCGTGGCCGGGCTGGCCATCGGGTTCGCCGAGGCAACCGGGAGGAGCTCGTCGACCGTCCTGTTCTCCGGGCAGTCGGCCCTGCCCGGGCTGGTGCAGCACGCGGCTGGTTGGACCGTCGGGGCCCTTCTGCTCCTCATCGTGTGCAAGGCGTTGGCCTACGGGATCTCGCTGTCCAGCTTCCGCGGGGGACCGGTGTTCCCGTCGCTCTTCATCGGCGCCGCCGGCGGGATTGCCGCCTCCCACCTCCCGGGCCTCTCCCTGGTGCCGGGCCTGGCCATGGGGATCGGGGCCATGTGCGCGGTGATGCTCAAGCTCCCGCTGACATCGACACTGCTGGCCACGCTCTTGCTGTACAGCGACGGATTGGCCGTCATGCCCCTGGTCATCGTGGCCGTGGTCGTGGCGTACGCCGCCACTGCGTGGATGCCCCAGACCGTGGCCGACCTGCGGCGAAAGACGGCTGTCGAACCGGCCGTCGCCGGCACCGGACCGTCCCACGCCCCGGCCGTCACCGCCGCGGATCCCGGCAACCCAGCGAGATCGACAGACCGTGGATGAGAAACAGCACCACTGGTCCCGCGCATCGTCAACGGCGCGCCGATGGTAGGCCGCGACCTGATCCAGGCCATCGTCGTGCTCCCTGATCCTCGGGTTCTGGCTGCCGGGCAACAACCACTGTCTGATCGTGTCGAAATGACTGCTCCCGCCGCCACGCCCGCCAGCGGGGACCACAGCTGGAGGCGTCCGTGATCGTGGCCAAGATCGCCGCCGTCATCGTCGGCACCGTGGTGGTGCTGGCCGTGCTGGTCTCCGCGCTGGAAACGGTGGTCCTCCCCCGCGGCTTCACCCGCATCGGCCGCTTCTCCTTCGCGGTGGCGGACCGGGTCCTCATCCACCGCTGGGGCAGCCGCCAGCGTGAGGACAACCTCCGCGCCCTCTACGCGCCCATCGCCCTGGTGAGCCTGCCCCTGCTGTGGATGCTGTGCGTCACCCTCGGCTTCTCCCTGATCTTCTGGGGGATCAGCCACGACACCGCCCAACGGGCTTTCGAGATCAGCGGCTCCTCGCTGTTGACCCTGGGGTTCGCCGAGCCATCAGGAACCGGCCGGATCGCGTTGTCATTCGTGGAGGCCACTATCGGGCTCGGCCTTGTCGCCCTGCTGATCAGCTACCTACCCACCATCTACGCCGCCCACCACGGGAGAGGCAACGGGATCAGCCGGCTGCGCCCCTTTGCCGGCACGCCGGCCGCACCGGTTTCCCTACTGGCCAACCTGCAGCGGTCGAGGTCACTGGACAATCCCGAGCTCTGGCAGGCCATGGGCACCTGGTTACTCGAGCTCGAACAGACCCACACGTCCTTTCCCGCCCTCGCCTACTTCCCCGAGACATCACCTGACCAGTCGTGGGTGGCGTCCGTGGGCTCCGTCCTCGACGGGAGCGCGTTGCTGCTCTCGGCTTCGGACGCCACCAGCGGGAACCGCGAGGGCATCGGGGGCCCCATGCTGGTCCTGGCCAACGGGATACCGGCCCTGGTGCGGATCGGGAGGGCCGCCGGCCTGCCCATCGAGCCGCCCGCGCTGCTGGTCGACCTCATGGCCTCGTGGTCCCAACCGGCCCCGAGTGTGTCCATCCGGCGCCAGGAGTACATGGCGGCCCTCGACCAGCTCGGATCGGTGATCGATGTGCCCGAAGGGGAACGGGATGAGTGCTGGCAACGGTTCGCGTGGATCCGTTCCGGCTACGACCTCGCCCTCCGGGGCCTGGCCGGGCTCACCCGCGCTCCCCCCTCGCCGTGGACCACCGACCGACCGGCCGAGGTCGGCCGTCCCCGGGTCCTGGTCCGCCGTCCCATCCGGGTGGATTGGACGATTAGCGATTCGGGATGACAGACACTGGGAACGAAGGGATCAGACCCCGCTGATGGCGTGGACCTGGCCGGCGGCGATGGCCCGGCCCAGGGCGGCGAAGTCGCGTTCGTTCTGGTCGGCGTAGGACCAGGCAAAGCGGCACATGGCCTGGTCGAACCGGTCACCGCGGCCGAGGTAGGAACCCATGGCGATCGCATCCCCCGACCGGGCATGGGCGCGGGCCAGGGTCCAGCCGCACATCTGGGCATAGATGCCGAAGACCTCGGGCGTCACCTGCTCCACGTCGAAGGATGCCTTCCAGTCCCAGAGCTGGCGCACGTAGAAGTCACGGGCCACGCCGTCCTCCCCGAGAAACCGGTCCCAGCCGAGGAAGATGTCGCTGGCGCCCTGCATGAGGCGCTGGCCCTCGACCACCCGCTGCCCGTGATGGGAGAACTCACTCGTGCCGAGGAAGGGTTCGCCCACTGCCGACTCCGCCTCTTTCACCTGGAGGAAGAGAGGGTCGGCGAGGTCCCGCCCCACGAACAGGGCGACCCAGCACCGGGTGCCGACGCTGCCGACGCCGACCACCTTGCGGGCCAGGTCGACGAACTCGTACTTGTCGAGCAGCCGCTGGCGGTCACCGGACAGGGTGTGGCGGTACTCCGACATGGCGTCGTAGAGGTTTCCAACGGTCTGCTTCGAGTACACATCGGTGAACACATCATCGGCCGGCACCATGAGCGGCGGGTTGTGAACGAACCGCAGCTCCCCGTCGACTTGCGAGGTCAGCTTGCCCAGGGCGGCCAGATGATCCTTCGACTGCGCCTTGGTCACCCGTCGCTGAAAGGTCTCGGCGACCTTGTGGCCGGCCTGCGCGCCCCACCGGGCGGCGATGGTGGCGGCGTCCAACCGCGAGTACCAGATCTCGAGGTCGCGCATGGTGGCGAACTCCCGCATGGCCGTGCGGTAGGAGCACGCACCCTGCGCCACGATGGACGAGCGCACCCCCTGGTCGAGGTGGCGGCTGCGGGAGGCGATCTCCAGACTGGCGGCCAGGCGCTTCAGATCCCATTCGAACGGCCCCGGGACGGTCTCGTCGAAGTCGTTGACGTCGAAGATCAGGTCGCGTTCGGGCGAGGCGAAGCCGCCGAAGTTGGAGAGATGGGCGTCCCCGCACAGCTGCACTTCCAGGCCGGTCTGCTCCATGTGGGCCAGATCGGCGGCCATCACGGCCGCCGCTCCTCGAAAGAAGGCGAAGGCCGAGGCGGCCATCCTCCCGTAGCGGATGGGCACCAGTTCCGGGACCCGGGTGGTGGCCTGAAGGGCCAGGATCTCGAGCGGATCCGTGCGCGTGGCCGGCGGCTCCCACTCCCCGTGCCCGGCCCGGGGCACCCTGCCCCGGATCCGGCGCCCGAAGGACGATCGCTCTGCTGGCGTCCCCCGTCTCATGGCGCCATCATCGCGCCGACTCGGTTAGGCCCGGTCGGCTGCCGCCTTCCGCCGCCGGCGCACCAGGATGAACAGACGGTCGGCGCCTGCGCCGAGGAGGGCGGCGATGAGCAGCACCCAGATGAGGCTGAGCTGGGTGTTGAAGAACACGAACCCGACCTTGACGGTCTGGCTGTTGTCGAGCACGAACGCGATGAGGAGGATCACCGCCAGCCCGGCCACGACGATCCGGACGATCTCGCGGGTCTCGCGCTTGTGGCCGGGGCTCCGGCCCGAGCCGTGGCTCGACATGCCCTCGGGGTTGGCCATGGGTCGCTCCTTCGGTTGGCGGATGCCAACATCCGCGGGAACGACAGTACCCGGCACACCACAAGGGGGCAGGGATCGGGCCCGGGTCACAGGCAGGGTCGGATCGGCCCCTGCGCTCAAGTGAAGGACGTCAGGGGAAGTGCGTCGGCGGAAGAGCGTCAGGGGAAGAGCAGAGTCGCCTGGTGGGCGAAGTCCAGGATCGGACCGGGAATGATCCCGAAGACCACGGTGAACCCCACCGACAAGCCGATGGCCAACCAGGTCAACCTCGGAACGGCCACCGGTCCCCGCTCGGTGACCGAATCCAGCGGAGGGGCATCGGTGAGCACCCGGAGGCTGGACACCGGGTCGCCGGTGTCCCTGCTGGTCGGGGATCCCCGCCCGTCGCCGGCACGGTCGTCGGCACGGTCGCCGGCCCAACCCCCGTCGCCGGGAGTGTCGTCTGGCCTGCCAACGCCGGCAGCGCTGTCGGCCCCGTCGGCGACATCTCCGACCGGGCCCACCGGTGAGAACATGGTGACCGCCACCCGCAGGTAGAAGAAGGCGGCGACGGCCGCCGACACCATGGCGATGGCCGCCAGAACGTAGGCGCGGGTGGCCTCTGCTGCCGCCACCACCTCGAACTTGGCCAGGAACCCGGTGGTGAACGGCACCCCGGCCTGCCCTAGCAACAGCACGGCGAAGGCCAGCGCCAGCAGCGGCTGCCGTCGGGCCAGGCCCCGGTAGTCCGAGATCTGATGACCCGTGTCCCCCGGCCGGGACATCACGGTGATCACCGCGAACGAGCCGATCACCAGGAACATGTAGGTGATGATGTAGTAGAGCGATGCGGCCACGCCCCGGGTGGTGGCTGCCTCCACGCCGAGGAGGATGAAGCCGGCGTGGTTGATGGACGAGTACGCCATCATCCGCTTCACGTCCCGCTGCATCAAGGCCACCGTGGCCCCGACCACCAGGCTGAGAATGGCCAGTCCCCAGATGATGGGTTGCCAGTCGGTCCGCGCCGTGGCGAACGTGGACACGAACACCCGGAGCAGGGCGGCGAACGCCCCGGCCTTGGCCACGGCGGCCATGAAGCCGGTGACCGGAGACGGGGATCCCTGATAGACGTCGGGCGACCACATGTGGAAGGGCACGGCGGCGATCTTGAAGCCGAAGCCCACCAACAGGAGCGCCAGCCCACCCAGCAGGACGCCGTTGGAGGCGATCACGTTCCGGGACAGGTAGTCGGCGATCTGGGGCAGGTTGGTCGATCCCGTCGCGCCATAGGTCAGGGCGATCCCGTAGACGAACACCGCGGAGGAGAAGGCCCCGAGCACGAAGTACTTGAGGGCCGCCTCGCCCGACTCCGCCCGCTTGTGGTTGAAGGCGGCCAGCACGTAGAGGGCGATGGAGAGGATCTCGAGGCCCAGGAAGACCACGATGAGATCGTTGGCCGCCCCCATCATCATCGCCCCCGATGCCGACATCATGGCCAGCACGTGGAACTCGGGCCCTTCCACACCCTCGCGACGGAGGTACCCATCCCCGATCAACGCGGTGAGCAGCATGGCCATGGCCACCACGATCTGGATGAACACGTCGAATCCGTCGAAGGCGATGGCGCCCGCCACCGTCACCTGGGCACCGTGAGTGCTGATCTGGTCCCACTGGAACAGCCCGGCGACGAGGGCGGCCACCGACACGGCGGCGGTGATCCACGTTCCCACGCCGACGGTCAGGATCTTGCGGAACAACGAGGACGCCACCATCAGCGCCAACGCGCCACCGATCATGATCAGCATGGGCAGGATGCTCAGGTAGTCGACATGGGGGACGTGGGTGGTCGGGGTCGCCGGAGAGCTGGCGGCCAGCAGGCCGAGGGGGGACATCAGGGGGTCCCTCCCGTCGGCGTGGTGCTCGCCCGCGACGGACCGGCCGGCCGGTTCGATCCGGCCAACGCCGACCCGGAGAGCCGGTGCGAGGACGGCGTCGACGCCGATCCGGCGTGGAGCCCGGCGGGGAGCGGGGTGTGGGTGACCTGGTCAACGTGGATGACCAGCCGATCGACGGATGGGCCGATCCGGTCGATCACGGGCTTGGGGAACACGCCCAGCGCCACGATGAGGATGATCAGCGGAGCCACGATGAGCCGCTCGTTCCACCCCAGGTCCGGAGTCTTGGCGTCCTCGTCGCTCGGTTCGCCGTGGAACGCCTGCTGGTAGGCCCACAGCAGGTAGACGGCGGCCACCACCACCCCGGTGGTGGCGACCACTGCCCACCACCGATGGGCCACGAACGTCCCGATGAGCACGAGGAACTCGCCCACGAACCCGTTGAGACCGGGTAGGCCGATGGAGGCCATCATGGCCACGGTGAACAGCCCGGCCAGCACGGGGGCCGGCGATTGCAGCCCTCGAAGCCCGGACACCTGCCAGGTCTTGCGGCGTTGGTAGATCCATCCGACCAGGATGAACATGGTGGCCATGATCAGGCCGTGATTGACCATCTGGAGCACTCCGCCGGTCAGGCCCTGGCTGTTGAGGGCAAAGGTCCCCAACACGATGAACCCGACCTGGGCCAGTGACGAGTAGGCCAGCAGTCGCTTCAGGTCGCGTTGGGCGCAGGCCACCAACGCCCCGTAGACGATCCCGATCACGGCCAGGGTCAGCAACAGGGGTGCCAAGGTGCGGGTGGCCTGAGGGAAGAGGTTCAGGTCGAAGCGGATGATCCCGTAGGTTCCGAGTTTGGCCATCACCGCGGCCAACAGGACCGCCCCGGCGGTGGGGGCCTCGGCATAGGCATCGGGCGACCAGGTGTGGAAGGGGAAGACCGGCGTCTTCACGGCGAAGGCGGCCGTGAAGGCCAGGAAGAGCAGCGTCCCCTCGGTCCCGGAGAGATGGGTGTGCATCAGGGCCGGCAGCTCGAAGGTCAGCGTCCCCGTCTGGGACTGATGGATGAACGCCACCGCCAGGATGCCGACCAGGAGGAAGGCCGAGCCGGCGAAGGTGTAGATGAAGAATTTGATGGCGGCATAGCCCCGGCGGGCATAGCCCCAGCCACCGATGACGAAGTACGCAGGGACCAGCGTCAGCTCGAAGAAGAGGAAGAACAGCACGAGGTCGAGGGAGACGAAGCTTCCGAGGCAGGCCGCCTCGAGGAGGAGGAGCCACGCCACGAACGAACGGGGATCGCGCCGGACCCGGGCCCCGAGCATGGTCAACGGGAACAGGAGAGCCGTCATGAGGAGGAGGAAGAGCGAGATGCCGTCGATCCCCACGGACCAGCGGATGCCCAGGTCCTTGGCCCAGACGTGATCGGAGACCAGCTGGTAGCCGCCGTCTCCGGTCTTGAATTGGAAGGCGATCGCCACCGCCACGGCCAGGGTGACCACCACCACGACCAGGCCCAACATCTCGTGGAACCACCGGCTCACGGCCTGGCGCGGCACCAGCGCCACCACGGCGGCGCCGATGGCCGGCACCAGTACCAGCACGGTGAGGTAGGGGAACTGGGTCGTCGACATCAGGTCCTGACCGCTCCCGAGGCGGGGCTGTCAGCCACGGAGAGGCAGGTGGCGGCGCAGGTCGCGGCGAGACACTTCAGGGGCGGCATGCGGTCAGCCCTTCATCAAGTGGAGGTCGTCGGCGTTGGCAGTGGACCGGCGGCGGAAGATGGCGACGACGATTCCCAGCCCGACGACCACCTCGGCGGCGGCCACCACCAACACGAAGAACACCAGGACCTGTCCACCGATGTCGTGCAGCATGCGGGCGAAGGTCACGAAGGTGAGGTTGGCCGCGTTGAGCATGAGCTCCACGCACATGAACATGACCAGTACGTTGCGCCGGACCAGGACGCCGATGGCGCCGATAGAGAACAGGACCACTCCGAGGGCCAGGTACCAGTCGGGATTGATGGTCACGGCTGGGTCTCCTGGTGTGAGCCCGACAGGCCCGCTCGACCCGTGGAAGACGGCACCGGTGCGGCCGCTCCGCCCGTGGTCGCGTCGGCGCGCCCCCCGGGCACGGCGGCCTCGTCCGCCGTCGGCTCCAGGTCGTCCGCGTCATCGGCGATGGGCTCCCCCTCTTGGGGGCTCGCCGCAGGTCCGGTCGTGGGGGGCCGGCGGGACAGCACCACCGCACCCACCACGGCGATCACCAGCAGGGCGGCGGTGGCCTCGAAGGGGAAGAGGTAGGTCGTGTACACGGATCGTCCCAGCAGGGCCACGTTGGACTGCCCGGTGTCCGGTCCGGCCACGTGTGGGGCACCGGTGGTCCACCGTGACACCTGCCCCAGCAACAGGAGGCCGGTGGTAGCCAGCGCGATGAGCGCCACGGCCAGGGGCCGCTGGCCCCGGAGGGGCTCGGCGGCGATGTTCTCCTCACGGTCCACGCCGAGGAACATGATGACGAACAAGAAGAGCACCACGATGGCGCCGGCGTACACGATCACCTGCACCGCAGCCAGGAAGTCCGCCCGCTGCAGGACGAAGAGCACGGCCACCCCGAACAGCGTCATCACCAACATCAGGGCGGCATGCACGGGGTTGCGGGCCACCACGACCCCGATGGCACCGGCGAGCACAATGGCGGCGGCGACGGCGAACGTGCCGACGTCCACCCACGACGCATGGCCGGATGTCGAGGCTGCGGCGACCACCACTCCCATCGAGCCGAGCATCAGGGGCCGCTCGATTCGGCGGTCTGGCCGGGGGCGGTCAGCTCCGACCGATCCGGTCGGGGCGCTGCGGTTCCGGGTTCGTCCCGCTCCGAATTGCCGGCCTCGACCGCGGTGGCGTAGTCGTCGTCCGCCTGGGCCCGGTGCTTCTTGCCAGCGCCCGGGGCGAACCGCTCCGCCTTCTCCAGCATCCTCCCGATCGCCCCCCGCGGGCCCCGCTTGGCGGCCGGCAGGTCTCCGGGACGAAGATGGCGCTCGAGAGTGTGCCGCAACTGCTGGCTTCCGGTGGTGGCGTCGTCTCGGTGGGTGGACTGGCCTGCCTCGGGGGACCGAACCCCGAATCCCAGTTCACCCGACCACTGCACCTGCCCCTCGAACTCGGCGCTGCCCGAGGGCGAGGTGGCCCGCATCCATCCTGAGGTGTAGAGGTCGTCGCCCTCACGCCAGTCCTCCCACGGCAGGTGCCTGGGTTTCCCGTCGTCGTCGACCAACAGCTCCTCTTTGGTGTAGATGGCGTCGTTGCGGTTGGTGAAGGAGAACTCCATGAGCTTCGACTCGGTGATGGCCTCGGTCGGGCAGGCCTCCACGCACAGGTCGCAGTGAATGCACCGGAGGAAGTTGATCTCGTAGACGTACCCGTAGCGCTCGCCGGGCGACACGGGGTGGTCAGGGGGGTTGTCGAGGCCCCGCACGTAGATGCAGTCGGCAGGGCACACGCCGGCGCACAACTCGCACCCGATGCACTTCTCCATGCCGTCCTCGTAGCGGTTGAGGACGTGGCGGCCGTGCTGACGCGGCTGCTTGGGCCGCTTCTCCTCGGGGTACTGGCGGGTGACCGGCGGCCGACCCAGGTGTTCGAGGGTCAGCTTGAACCCGCCCAGGAAGTTCTGCCGTTGGCGCGGCGGCTCGGGGACAGCCATCAGCTGCCACCTCCTTCGGTTGACGGGGAGACCGGTCGCTCGGACCCGGCGGCCGTGGCATCGGATGGCGACATGGCGGACGGTGGAGTGGCGGACGGTGAACTGGCAGCCAGCGAGGTGGCGGTCCCCGACGGCCGGGTCCACAACCGGACACCCACCGCAGGCACGATGGCCCTGGTCTCCTCACGTTCGGCGCCGATGGACAGCGAGCGGGTGATCACCACGGCGGCGGCGATCACCGCCGCCGCCATCCCGAGGCCCCACCATCCGTCGACCACGAAGCCGGCCACGATGAGCAGCCACCCGAGCGACAGGGGGATGAGCTTCTTCCACCCCAGGTCCATGAGCTGGTCGTAGCGCAGCCGGGGCAGGGCGGCCCGCAACCAGACGAACACGAAGAGGAAGGCGATGGTCTTGCCGAGGAACCACAGGATGGGCCACAGCCACTCGAGGTGGGCCACGTGGGGAACCGGACCGTCGGGACCGCCGAAGAAGAGGGTGACGGTGATGGCCGACATGGTGATGGTGTTCATGAATTCGGCCAGGAAGAACAGGGCGAACCGGATCGAGGAGTACTCGGTGACGAAGCCCCCGACCAGCTCGGAGTCCGCCTCCACCAGGTCGAACGGGGGCCGGTTGGTCTCCGCCACCACGGCGATGAAGAAGATGACGAAGGGGACCACGGCCAACCGGATGGCGTTCCACTGCCACAGGTGGCCGGCCTGGGCATTCACGATGCTTCGGGTGCTCAGCGAGCCGGAGATGAGCACCACCGTCACCACCGTCATGCCCAGGGCGGCCTCGTACGAGATCATCTGGGCCGAGGCCCGCACCGAGCCCAGCAGCGGGTACTTCGAGCCGGACGACCAACCGGCCAGCATGATCCCGTAGACACCGATCGAGGACATGGCCAACAGGAAAAGGATGCCCATGGGCGGATCGGCCAACTGGAGCTCGAAGGTGTGGCCGGCGACGGTCACCTCGCCGCCGATGGGCACGATGGCGAAGGCGAGGAAGGCCGGGATGATGGTGAGGTACGGCGCCAGCTTGAAGACGAACCGGTCCGCCTGGTCGGGAAGCAGGTCTTCCTTGAAGAACAGCTTGATGCCGTCGGCCAGGGTCTGGGCGATGCCGAACGGCCCGGCCCGGTTGGGGCCGATGCGGCTCTGCATGTCCGAGATGACCTTGCGCTCGAACCAGATCATCAACATCACCGACACCATCAGGGCGGCGAACACCACCAGCACCTTGATGAGCACGATGAGCAGCACCACCCAGCCGGCGCCGTTGCTGTAGAGGGGGTCACCGGTGGCCAACAGGGGGTAGAGGGCCGACACCAGCGCGCTCACGGGGACTCCATCCGCAGTTCGACCACCGGGGCGCCAACCTCGATGAGATCGGCGATCGTGCCCTGG
Source organism: Acidimicrobiales bacterium (assembly GCA_015478655.1). GTDB lineage: Bacteria > Actinomycetota > Acidimicrobiia > Acidimicrobiales > RAAP-2 > Bog-756. The sequence continues at coordinate 36,604 of JADMIJ010000024.1, forward strand.
TCCAGCGGGACGTTGAAGTCGGCGGCCACCGCCCGGCGCGGCAACGAGGCGTCGGCCACGGCCGTCAGCACTGCCGAGGCGCTGGCCGTGCGGATCCGGACCGAGCCGCCTGCGGGTATCCCGAGTTCGTCGAGGTCGAGGGGATGCACGCGTAGCGGGGCCGTGCCGACGAGACCGGCCAGCGCCGGCACCGCGCTCACCGCCTCACCGAGGTCGTAGAGCGAGCGGGCGGCCACCAGGCGCATGGAGTAGCGGTCGCTCGGGGGGACGGACGGCACGGCCAGATCGACGGGGCCGGCGAGCACGGCCGGCCGCACCGGGTCGCCGTCGTGGGCGTTGGACCCCGCCCCCGACAGGGCGGCGTGCCCCGCGGTCGGGGTCCCGGCCAGTCCGGCTCGCGGCGGTGCCCCCTGGCGCTCCACCGACTCCACGCCCGGGAAGGCGATCGGGTCCAGCGGGGCTGCCGGCGCGCGGCGGCTGATCGACACCCCACTGGTCGGCACCGGGGCCACCACTCCGTCGGCGGCCCCGGGCGAGTCCAGCACGGCCCGGGAGATGCCCCGGTAGGCCGGTGCCAGGCGCTCCACCTCGTCCCAGACGGCGGCCACCGATTCGAGCCCCAGGTCGCCGTCGAGATGCATGGCCAGCTCGGAGGCGATCATCCAGTCCGGCCACGACTGCCCGGGGCTCACCAACTTCTGGCCCAGCCGGCTGATGCGCCCCTCGATGTTGGTGGTGGTCCCGGGCCGCTCGTGAGCCTCGGCAGCGGGGAGCACCACGTCGGCGCGCTCGGTGACGGGCCCCGGCGATGACGCCACCGACACCACGAAGTCGGCGCCCTCGAGAGCGCGCTCAGCCAGGCGGCGATCCGGAAAATCGGTGAGAGGGTCGGCCCCGAGCACCACCAGCGCCCGTAGGCGGGGGCCGTCCGCCGGCTCGTCCGCCGCCGCCGCCGCCGCCAGCATGGCCGCCGTGTCGCGCCCCCGCTCCGCCGGCACCGATCCCCAGGCGTGAGCGAACCACTCCCGCCCGGCGTCGAGGGTCACCCGCCCGGGCAGCAGGCCCGGGGCCATGCCCATGTCGAGGGCCCCGTGGACATTGCCCCTCCGCAACGCGGGCAGGAAGCGGGCGGCGGGCAAGGCGCGAGCCAGCACCTGGGCGGCCTCGGCCACCAGCACGCCGTCCTCGGCCAGCGAGGGACGGCCGACGATCACGACCACGTCTCCGGCGCCGGCCAGGCGGCGAGCCGTGACCAGAGCATCCGGGTCGGCCGGGGCCGGGGCGACGGCGGCGTCATCGACCACAGCCCGGGCCAGGTCGACGGCCCCGCCAGGGCCGTAGCGAAGGGAGGCCTCGGCGTAGGGCGTGAGCGCGGTGGCTCGGGGTGAGAGCTCGACCAGCGACAGGCCCCGGTCGACAATGGCCGAACGCAGCCGGAGGAAGAGGATCGGAAGCTCCTCGCGCAGGTCGCCGGCGAGGACGATCACCGTGTCGGCGGCAGCCGTCTGGTCGATGGTGGCCCGCGGCAGGCCGAGGGCCACCTCGGCGGGAAGCCCGTCCCCCATCTGGGCGTCGACCGAATCGGTGCCCAGGACCCCCTTGGCCAGCTTGGCCCAGGCGTAGGCGCCTTCGTTGGTCAGGCGCGCCCCTCCGATCACGCCGACGGCCTCGGCGCCGTCCTTGGACGTGGCGGCCTTCAGGCCGCTGGCCGCGGCACGGAGGGCCTCGTACCACGAGACCGGCACCAGGGCGCCGTCCTTGCGGACGAGGGGCTCGGTCAGTCGGTCCTCCGCGTTGACCGCCTCGAAGGCGAAACGGCCCTTGTCGCACAGCCATCCGTGGTTGACCGGGTCGGCATCGATGCCGAGTAGGCGGGTGGCCCGGTTGGACGAGGACTGCACCGCCACCCGGCACCCCACCGCACAGGTCGTGCAGGTCGACTCGACCTGGTCCAAGTCCCACGGGCGGGCGGCGAACCGGTAGGGCACGGCGGTGAGCGCTCCGACCGGGCAGATCTGCACGGTGTTGCCCGAGAAGTACGAGGTGAAGGGGAGCTCGGGGAACGTGTTCACCTCGAGAGCCTCCGCCCGCCCGATGAAGTCGATCTGGGCCTCGCCCGCCACCTCGTCGGCGAAGCGCGTGCACCGGCTGCACTGGATGCAGCGCTCCCGGTCGAGCAGCACCAGCTCGGAGATGGCGATTGGCTTCTCGAAGTGACGCTTCTCCTCGACGAAACGCGACTCGCCCGGGCCGTAGGCCAGGGTCTGATCCTGGAGGGGGCACTCCCCGCCCTTGTCGCACACCGGGCAGTCGAGCGGGTGGTTGATCAGCAGGAATTCGAGGACGCCGTCCTGAGCCTTCTTGACCTTGTCGGAGTCGGTGACCACGGACGCTCCCGCCTGCGCCTCGATGAAGCAGCTGGGCTGCAGGGAGGCGCCCCGGGGTGAGCTGACCTCGACCAGGCACATCCGGCAGACACCCACCGACTTCATCCGGGGGTGATAGCAGAACCGGGGGATGAAGGTGCCCGCCCGCTCGGCCGCGGCGATGAGCATCTCCCCCTTGCGGGCGGTGACCTCGCGCCCGTCGAGGGTGAAGGTCACCGTCTCGACCGGCGCGCCCTCGACGCCGGTGGCCGCCGACGGGCCGGTGTCGGGGGAAGAGCTGCCGGGGGAAGCCGTCGTCCGCTCACTCATAGGGGCAGCCTTCGTCTTTGATGTGCACGAGGAACTCGTCGCGGAACATTTCGATGGCGGAGACGATCGATGAGGGAATGGAGGGGCCGAGCACGCAGATGGTGGTCTGCTGGGGAGGCCAGGACAGGCCGGGGGCGATGTTGTCGCACGCATCGAGGAGGAGGTCGAGGTCCTGCTCGCGGCCGTAGCCCGTCTCGATGCGGGCCATGATCCGCTCGAGCCAACCCGAGCCCTCGCGACACGGGGTGCACTGCCCGCACGACTCACGGGCGAAGAACTTGGTGATCCGCCACGAGGCCCGCACCGGGCAGGTGTGGTCGTCCATGACCACCACCGATCCCGAGCCCAGCATGGAGCCGGCCGCGCCCACCTCATCCTGGCCCAGGGGAAGGTCGACCTGGTCCGGTCCGAACCACGGTGCTGACACGCCGCCGGGGATGAAGGCTTTCAGCGCCCGGCCGTGGGGGATGCCGCCGCCCAGCACCGGCGCGTGGATGAGGTCGTGGAAGGTGGTCTTGACCATCTCGAGCTCGAACACCCCCGGGTGGTTGACGTGCCCGGCCAGGGCGAACAGCCGGGTGCCGGTGGACCGACCCTCTCCGAGCGCGGCAAACGCGGCGCCACCGTTGAGCACGATCCACGGGAGGTTGGACATGGTCTCTACGTTGTTGACCACGGTGGGCTCGCCGTAGAGGCCGATGGCGGCCGGGAAGAACGGGGGCTTGATGCGGGGGAACCCGCGCTTGCCCTCCAGCGACTCCAACAGCGCGGTCTCTTCGCCGCAGATGTAGGCGCCGGCGCCCGGATGCACGACGATGTCGACCGAGAAGCCCGAACCGAAGATGTCGGCACCCACGGCCCCGTAGGCGTAGGCGTCGTTGAGGGCTGCCTGCACCCGCTCGAGGCCGAGGGCGAACTCGCCGCGCACGAAGATGAACACCTGAGTGACCTGGAGGGCGAAGGCAGCAATGAGGACGCCCTCGATGAGCTGGTGGGGGTCCCGCTCGATGAGCAGGTGGTCCTTGAAGGTGGCCGGCTCGCTCTCGTCCCCGTTGACCACCAGATAGGTCACCGGGTTCTTGCGCAACATGGCCCATTTGCGCCCGGCGGGGAAGCCCGCTCCCCCCCGGCCCAGCAGGCTGGCGGTGTCCACCTCGTGCGCCACCGCCTCCGGCGTCATGGTCAAGGCCCGGCGGAGCCCGTCGTAGCCGCCGGTGGCCAGGGACCGCTCGAGGGTGTGCGAGTCGGGATACCCCAGTCGGCCGGTGATGATCTTCGGTGCCTCGGTGACGGCCACTAGGAGCTTCCCCTGGCGCCGTCAGGGGCAGTCTTGGCGGCCTCCGCCGCTTCAGTCCGTCGGGCCTGGGCCTCGGCCATGGCCGCCCGCTCCGCCGCCACAAGGGAGGGATCCGCCTGCAGCCCGGTGCTGCGACGCACCCGGACCAAGGTGCCGTGGTGGGGGATGTCCTCCGAGCGGGCCCCCGTGCGCAGCTCGGAGATCAGCTGATCGAACGAGGCCGGGGTCTGGGCGCCGACGAAGCGGTGGTTCACCTGCACGCACGGCGCCTGGTCGCAGTCCGCCAGGCACTCGGCCTCTTCGAGCGTGACGCTCCCGTCCCCCGTGGTGCCGCCGGCGTTCACCCCCAGGGATGCCTCGGCGTGCTCCAGCAGCTCTGCCGCCCCGTTGAGCAGGCAGGCGATATTGGTGCACACCGCCACCACATGGCGGCCCACCGGCTCGGTGTGCAACATGTCGTAGAACGAGGCGGTGCCGAGCACTTCGGCCGGGGTGACGCCGACCAGCCCGGCGATGTCCCTCATGGCCTCGGGCGTGAGCCATCCGTCCTGTTGCTGGGCCAGGTGGCAGAGGGGGATGAACGCGGACCGGGGTTCCGGGTACAGGGAGATGACCTGGCGGGCCTGATCCAACGTGTCCGTCGACAGATGGCGGATCGCCAACGCGTCGGAGCCGCGGTCACGCCGGGGGCTCCCGATGGGGGTGCCGGCCTCCGCACTCATCGATCCACCTCCCCCATCACCGGGTCGATCGTCGAGCAGACCGCCACGGCGTCGGCCACCAGCCCGCCGCGCATCATGAGGGGGAGGCCCTGCAGATTGACGAAGCTCGGCCCCCGGATGTGCATCCGGTAGGGCTTGGGCGATCCGTCCGACACCAGATAGCAACCGAGCTCGCCCCTGGGGGACTCGACGGCCACGTAGACCTCGCCCTCGGGGACCTTGAAGCCCTCGGTGAACACCTTGAAGTGGTGAATGAGCGCTTCCATCGATTCGTCGATCCGGGCCCGCGGCGGCGGCGTCACCTTCTTGTCCTGCACCCGGTAGTCGCCGGCCGGCATCTTCTCCACGATCTGCCGGATGATCCTCACCGACTCGCGGATCTCGTTCAGTCGGATCGAGTAGCGGTCGAAGTTGTCGCCATAGGTCCCGACGATCACGTCGAACTCCACCTCGTCGTAGCGGAGGTAGGGCATGGACCGGCGGAGATCCCACGGCACTCCCGTCGACCGCAGGACCGGACCGGTGAGACTGAGTGCCAGCGCCTCCTCGGCCGAGAGGGCGCCCACCGCCTCCTGCCGTTGGCGGAACACCGGCTGCCCGGTGAGCAGCTCGTCGTACTCGTCGGTCCGCGACATCACCGTGTCGCAGATGACGGTGACGTCGTCCTCCCATCCATCGGGCAGGTCGGCGGCGGTTCCTCCCGGCCGGATGAAGTTGTGGTTCATCCGGAGCCCCGTGGCCTTCTCGAAGAAGGCCAGGACCATCTCGCGCTCGCGGAACCCGTAGATCATCATCGACGTCGATCCGAGGTCCATCCCGTTGGTGGCCATCCACATGAGGTGGGAGGACACCCGGTTCAGCTCGACCAGCAACATGCGGATCCAGTCCGAACGCGGAGGCATCTCCACCCCCAGGAGCGCTTCGACGGCCAGCGACAGCACCAACTCGTTGTGGAGCGGGGCCAGGTAGTCCATGCGTGTGACGTTGGTCGATCCCTGGACGTAGGTGAGCTCCTCCGCCGTCTTCTCCATGCCCGTGTGCAAGTAGCCGATGACCGGTTTGGTCCTGAGCACCGTCTCACCGTCGAGCTCGAGCATCAGGCGGAGCACGCCGTGGGTGGAGGGGTGCTGGGGCCCCATGTTGATGATCATGGTCTCGTCGTCGGACCGCTCGATGTCGATGTCCGACGGGTCGACGGCCACGCCCTCGGGGAGCCGGAGGACGGCTCCGACCTCGCGGCGCAGCTCCCCCGCATCGGTCTCCGAGCGGCCCGACAGCTCCTGGACGCCCTCCGAGGTCTCGGCCCTGAGTCCCTTGGCCTCGCCCCCGGCGCCGCGGCTCAGGAATTCGTCGCCCGAGACAGGCGGATCCAGCACGGTGTCGGGATGGGGCTCGGACGCAGCGGCATCGCCGGCCCGGGGAGTTGCCGTCACATCGCTCATCGCGGCCCGGGTGCTTCCTTGAACTGGACCGGCACGCGACCAACCCCGTAGTCCTTGCGGAGGGGATGGCCCTCCCAGTCCTCGGGCATGAGGATCCGGGTCATGTCCGGGTGGCCGTCGAAGACCACGCCGAATAGGTCGTACGCCTCCCGCTCCATGGCCTCGACACCCGGATACTGGTCGAAGAGCGACGGGGCCACACAATCGGCTTCGGGGACCTGTACCCGTATCCGCACCCGACGGGCCTGACTGAGCGAGAGCAGGTTCACCACCACTTCGAACCGCTCGGGATCGACCCCCTCGGGGAGGCGGCGGTCCGGATGGGCGAGGTAATCAACGGCACACAGGTCGGCGCACATCTCGAACCCGCTCTGGCGGTACTCCCTCACGACGGCCACGTACTGCTGGCGGGTGGGGAAGACGACCTCCTGTGGAGGTCGGCCGGGTACCCGCGAGGAGCCTCCGCCCGCCTCGCTCACGTCCCGGGGCGCGTCGGCCACCTCGGCTCCGCCGGCCACGGTCACAACGGCTCACCCACGCTGCGGGCGATCACCGGGTTGCGCTTGGGGGTGCCCAGGTGCACGGCATCTGGTCGGTCCGGGGTCCACCCCGACGTCGTCTCGTCACCACCGGTGCGGCCGTCGTCGGTATCGCCGCCCTGATCGTCGGCCAGGCTGACGGCGCCCGCGTCCAGGGCGGGCCCACGGTGGGTGATGTCGTTGGTCCGCACCTTCTCGTGGAGGGTGAGGATGGCGTGCATGAGGGTCTCGGGGGTCGGGGGGCACCCTGGGGCGTACACATCGACCGGCACGATCTGATCCACGCCCTGGACGATGGCGTAGTTGTTGAACATGCCGCCGGTGCTGGCGCAGACGCCCATCGACAGCACCCACTTGGGCTCCATCATCTGGTCGTAGACCTGGCGGAGCACGGGCGCCATCTTCTGCGACACCCGACCGGCGACGATCATGAGGTCGGCCTGCCTCGGCGAGGCACGGAAGACCTCCATCCCGAAACGGGCCAGGTCGAAGTCGGCGGCGCCCACCGACATCATCTCGATGGCGCAGCATGCCAACCCGAAGGTGGCCGGCCACATCGAGTAGGTCCGCGCCCACTTGACCAGATCCTCCAGCCGTCCGGTGAGGAAATTGTGCTGAAGATCCTCCAGACCCATGGTCGGCCGCCTTCCGTTCTAAGCGGCTCGGCCGGGTCCGGTCGGCGCTGGGGCCGGCTCTCCGGTCGTCGGGGCGTCGGGATCGGTGATGACGGGCGCAGCGGGATCGGTCGGCGACGAGGCGCCCGTGTGACGGGTCGATCCGCCGGGACCCCCCGGTCCGGCGCTGATGCGGGCGATGGTCGACTCGGAGGTGCGCGACGGCATGGCGCCCACCAGCCGTTTGGCCGGGCCCCAGCTGAGCGCACCGTTACTGATCAGGAACATGAACGAGATGAAGACCACCAAGGCGAAGACCAGCACCTCCACCAGGCCGAACGAGCGGAGCTGGCGGAAGATCACCGCCCATGGGTACAGGAAGACGATCTCGATGTCGAAGATGATGAAGATCATGGCGATCAGGTAGAAGCGCACCGGGAACCGGGTCGGCGGCTCGATGCCGGGGACGATGCCGCACTCGTACGGAGCGGTCTTTGCCGCCGTGGGCCGCTTCTTCGGGGCCAGGAGCCCCGAGGCCACGAACGAGAGGGCTGCGAACAGGAAGCCGAGGATCAGGAGGACCAGAATTGGCAGGTAATCGTCCACAGGAACTTGTTTTTACCACGCAGTCCTGCGAGTAAGCACATCGGAGGAGGCCCGGATACCCGGTCATGGGGAGGCTCCGCCCGCTATGCCCGGCGCCCTCGAACCGCACCTAGCATTGGGCCCGTGAGCTCCCCCACCACCTCTCGCCCCGTTGGGCCCCTGGAGGCCCCGGGCACGGTGCCCGCCGCCGGTGATCCCGACCGACTCCACGATGTACTGGTGGTCGGAGGCGGTCCCTCGGGCTCCTCCTGTGCCTACTGGCTGGCCGAGGCGGGCTGGGACGTGGCCCTGGTGGAGAAGAAGGTCTTCCCACGCGAGAAGACGTGCGGCGACGGGCTGACGCCCCGATCGGTGCGCCAGATCGCCGACATGGGCATCGAAGGAGCGCTGGCCGGCGCCCACCGCTACACCGGCCTGCGGGCCCACGCCTTCGGCAAGGTGCTCGACCTACCCTGGCCCGAGCACCCGACCTTTCCCTCCTACGGCTATGTCATCACCCGGCACGACCTCGATGCCATCGTCAACGAGCGGGCCGTGAAGGCCGGGGCCACCGTGTGGCAGGGAACCGAGGCCATCGAACCAATCCTCGAGGACCGCGGCTCGCCGGTCGGACCCGGTCGGCTGGCCAGCTGCGTGGGCGCGGTGGTGCAGGAGAAGTCCACAGGCGCCACGCGCTCCGTGCGCGCCAAGTACGTGGTGGTGGCCGACGGGGCCAACTCGCGATTCGGCCGGGCCCTGGGGACGGCCAGAGATCGCGGCCAACCGATGGGGATGGCACTGCGCGGGTACTACACCTCGCCCGGACACGACCAGCCGTTCATCGAATCCCATCTCGACATCCGCGACGGCGACGGCGAGGTCGTTCCCGGGTACGGGTGGATCTTCCCGCTGGGAGACGGGCGGGTCAACGTCGGCGTGGGCCTGCTGTCGACCGACCGGCGCTGGAAGGGCGTGAACACCTCCACCCTGATGGACCACTTCGTGGCCGGGGCACCCGGCGAGTGGGAGCTCTCGCCGTCAACCTGTCTCGGCCCGCCCACCGGAGGCAAGTTGCCCATGGGACTGGCCGTCGGTCCCAGGGTCGGGGCCACCACCTTGGTGGTGGGTGATGCCGCCGCGTCGATCAACCCCTTCAACGGCGAGGGCATCGCCTACGGCTATGAGACCGGCCGGATGGCGGCGGCGGCAGTGGGCGAAGCGCTCTGTGGCGACGGCGCCGAGGCGCTGCAGAGGTACGAGGCGCGTCTTGAGGACGCCTACGGGCTCTACTTCCGGGTGGCTCGGGCCTTCATCCGGGTCATCAGCCGTCCTGAGTTGATGAGGCTGTGCGTGGGGACGGGCATGCGCTCCGAGTCCCTGATGAGCTGGATCCTGCGGATCATGGCCAACCTGCTCCGACCGGACGAGACCGGTCCGGCCGAAGCCGCCTACCGTGCGCTCGCCCTCATCGCCCGCATGGCACCCGAGGGCGCCTGACCGAGGGCGTGGCCATCCGGCCGGGGCCGCCCGCCGACATCGGGGACCTCAGTTGTTGCGGGCCGCGGCAATCCGCCCGGCGATGGCGTTGTAGGCGGAGTCGAAGGCGTCAGAGGGAACAGCCGGGCCACCGGTGGTGGGCTCCAACCGGGACTCAATTCTTCCGCCCACCATGAACGCTTCACCGACGACCTGATTCGCCTGATTGGGGATGGTCAGGTTGGTCAGGTAGCCGAACGACTTGACCCCCGCCGGCGCGGCCAAGGACACCACTTGGACTGTGGCCGTGGCACCGGGCACCGCAGCCGACACCAGCGCCGTCTGGTACTCGCCGAAGCAGTTGACGAAGTTCGGATTGGCGAACGGGAGGGTCAACGACTGCGCCCTGGCCGCCGTGCCCATCACCGCGGTGGCGGAGTACATCTGGATGTTGGCGTCCGAGGGACTCTGGAACTTCGGTGATCGGGCCGAGTCGGTCTGACCGGGTATGACGGACCCACCGAACAAGCCGGCCACGGTGGCGTAGTCCACCCCCACGCAGGACGCCAGCAGCCGGTCGGCTCTGACTTGCGCGGCCGCCGGCGCGACGGGTGGCCGGGCCACCTGTCCGGTGGCGGTGCTGGTACTCCATCCGGTCGGGAGATCGGTCAGCCTCAAGTTGATGGACGCGGCGAGGGCGGCGTCGGCAGCGACCGGCGAGGGGCTGGAGGTGGGCGTCAGCGTCGGGGCCGTCGTGGCCGTCGTGGTGGTGTTTTTGGGCCTGACGAGGATGTACACGATGCCCCCGATCACGAGGACGAGAATCAGCGACAGGATGAGCACGGTCCGGTTGTTCCTCGATGCCGGCTTGTGGTCGGGCTCGAGAGGTCCCGCCTCGTCCCCTGGGCCGGCGGGCGGTTGGCCACCGCCCGCCCAGTCGGCCGGGAGGGCAGCCAGGGGATCGCTGGCGGGCCAAGGGGCGTCGGCCTCGGGTTGAGGCCGGGGCGCGTCGAGTGTGGTGCCCAGGTCCGGTGCCGCCGCTCCTGGCGCGCCGAGCGTTCCGGTCGTGGCTGCAGCGGTGGTGGCTGCGGCCGCCGCCGCCGCTGCGGCTGCCTTGGCCCGCCGGCGCCCACGCCAGGTTGTGGGCGGCGGGCTCGGGACCGGCGGGTAGGGATCCGTTGGGGTGTACGCCTCGTCCCACCGTGCTTCGCCCGTGAGCGGATCAATGGCTGGCCTCCATACGGCCGCACCCTGGGTGCTGAACGCTCCCACACCCTCAGGAGGAGGCGGGAGGGGCGGCGCCGGGGAACCCGGGTCGATCGGCTTCGCCGCGGGTGGTGGGGGCGCATACTCGGCGTGCGGCGGCGGAGGCGGAGGCTGTTGCAATGGCTGCTGTTGCAGGGGCGGTGGCGGCTGCTGCATCGGCGGCATAGCCGGTGGCACCTGCGCCAGGGGAGGCGGCGGTGCTTGCGGAGCCTGGGGTGGCGGTGGTGGTGGGGCCGGGGCACCGGGAGGGGCGGTGAACGCCGCGTCCGATGAGCGGTTCCGGCGTCTCCCCCGGCCCTTCTTGGTGGCTGGCTCGCTCCCGGCGACCTCCGCCTGTCCCAGCGGAGGATTGTCCCAGGCCGTTCCCTCGGGCATCGGGTCGAGCGCCGTCTGCCAGATCGGGGTCCCTGGCCCGGGCGGGGGCGGGGGCGGCGCCCCGGTGGACGGGAGCGGTGGGGACGGAGCCGTCACCGGCGGCGAGGGTGGTGCGGATGCCGTTGTCATTGGCGGCGGGGGCGGCGGCGGAGGAGATGGGGCCGGTGGGGGCGGCGGAGGTGGCGATGGAGCAGAAACGGGCGCTGCGGCCACGGGCGGGTGGGGCGCGGCCATGGGGGGGATCGGAGGGGCGGGCGTGGGCGGTGGCAGCGGTGGAGGG
>JADMIJ010000151.1 GCA_015478655.1 Acidimicrobiales bacterium
GGCCAGTTCCGCGCGGCCGGCCATGAACTCGCTCACCGAGTGCAGGACGAATTAGGTGACGGCTGGGATGTGCTCTACAACCCGGGGGGCACTTGGGCCTGGAGCTGGGTCGTCCCTCCTTGCCGCTTGAGAGCGGTGAATGGATCGCCGACTCTACCCGGGATAGCGACGACCGTCGTTCTGGCGCGTGACCAGGACCGGACACATAGGCGGCGATGGTTCTGTACGTGCCCGGATGCTCGTCTCCTGGCGCAGCGCAGATCGGCACCTCGGGGCCGCGCCCATCTGGAGCGGTGACCCGGACGGGCGCACACGGAATCGGCGAGCGGATTTCATCGAGACCCGATGACCGGACGTCCTGAGCACTGCTTGGGGTGGTGACCGACGGAATCTCCGCCAGTGTCACTTGATGAGGTCGCGGATCATGAAGACCAGGAGGATCAGAACGAACCCGACGGAGATCCCGATCCAGCCGAGAGCGGCCCTACGGAGGAAAGCGATGCGCAGCACCGCGATACCGACGGCGGCAAAGAGGAAGGGGCCGGCCACATCGAGCCATGTTTGATGGGCGAGGCCAACGGCTACTAACCCGTACAAGGCCAACACCGCACCGAGGAACGGCGCTAGGAACGATTCCACGACGACCCTGGCCATCGTTGGGCGGGGCGGTCCGGAGCGTTTGCGGTCATTCTCGTCCCGTCCTGACGCTTGGTGTTCGATCTCCTTCCAAATCCGATCGATGCCGGGCTCGTCGAGTGTTCCGCCTGCGAGAGTCCGCAGCCACGAATTGAGTGCAGGCCCGCGTACGACGACGGCATCGCCGAACTCAACCCAGGGAGGATCACCCGATGAGTCCTCAGCCGACCAGACGACACAGATCGCTCGGACCGGGGCGCCATCAAGGGCCTTGGCGAATTGAGTGCTGACATCCTTGCGGTTGCGGAGCACCTGCGTCACGGCGCCGGACAACTGGGCCGACATGAACGGTTGGCCCCGGTCGCCAAGAGGCCATCGATGGCGGCTCCACTTGGACTCGACTACGAGGAGCCCGGCTGGGCCGACGACCACATGGTCGATGTCTTCCCTTTCCCGGATCTTGATGCCGTTCGCCAACCTCCAGCCATGGCGCCTCATCCTTCGTAGTTCGTCGGCAGTGGAGGCTTCCGCATCGAGGCCCATGAAGGGGTCGGCTGCTCCGCTCATGAGAATGGTCATGACAGCGACGATCCATGGCCCGGAGATTCCCGCCGCACCAACAGTGATCCAACGCGCCGCCCCGTGCTCCAGGAAGAAGAGGGGCAGGAAGACCACGATCGGCAGGAACAGGGCCGGCAACAGGATGATCCAGTGGCGCCGGGCGAATGATGAGATGAGATCCCAAGCGAGACCTCGCGTGAACCTCCCGACGCGTTCACGGCTGGCCAACTCTCGCGAACGCCGTTTGACCGCAATCTTGCGGCCGCCGCTTTCTCGCACAGGCCTAGGATGACAGTTGCCTCGCTTTTCGCCGGGGATGTGGGCGGGAGAGGTGAAGGAGCGCACATCTCTGTCGATCAGGGCGGCAGCTCTTGAGCAGCGGAGGCCAAGTGGGCTGGGCGAATGGATCGTTCTGTGGCGGCCACGAGTCGAGCCTCAACGGAGTGGCGGGCGAGGACAGAGCTGTCCAGGACCGAGATCAGGTGGTCATCCTGGATGCACGAGCTTGCGGCACGGAAGATGAGGACTATGACCCAGGAACAGCCGACTCCAGATCTGCTCATCAGCGACCTTCTCGGCCGGTCTCAGGCCGGGCCTTTGCCGCCTCCGATCGTCGCCCCACCCTCGCTTCCATTCGGTGATCTGGATCCTCTGGTGTTTGAACGGCTGGTCGGTGAGGTTGTTTGGCTTGTGGATGGGATGAACGACGTCCGTGGCTACGGACGACCGGGCCAGGACCAGGGTGGGCTTGATCTAATCGGGCGTCTGGATGGGGGCACGCATATTTACCAAGTGCGCCGAATCGTGCAGCTCACCGCTTCTGCATTAAAGAAGGCGGTCGAGGACTTCGCAGGCCCTTCCCGGGTTCAGGTGCCAGAGACCGAGTGGATCGACCGCCGGTTCCGTGCCGTCCGCTTCGTGCTTGCCACCGCCTGCTCTGCTGACGATACCGCCGTCGAGGACCAACTCGTCATCCTCCGTGAGAAGTACGCAGGCGACCTGGAGATCGACTTGTACGACGGGCGCCAGTTGTCCCGCATGCTCCGCGAGCGTGGTTCGCTAGTAGGTGGCATCTTTGGACCGGATTGGGCGCGTGCATTTTGCGGCTACGACATGCCGCACGCGCCGGTCACACCCGCCGGACGAGCGCTATTGAATGACCCGCTGCTTCACCTCGGACTCGGTGAAATCCTCACCCGTGCCGAGGAATTCACTGATGGCGAGCCGGCTCGCGCTGCTGAGCTATTCGCTCAGCTTGCCCAGCGGCTTGATCAGGGTTTCCCTGTTCACGCCGAGGCACTCCGTGCTCGCGAACGAGAGATGCTGCTGGCTGCTGGTAACCCTACTGCCGCGTTTACGGTCACCATGCGCCTCCTACTGGATCGTTACGAGACCGGAGACCGGATGCTGGACGAACCTCGCAGGGCAACCGAGCTAGCCGCGACTCTCGGTTCACCCGCCATTGACGCTGCCACGGTCGCTACCGCTCTTGATGACTGGTTCGAGCGCGGCTATGACCTCGGGCCGGTGACTCAGGCATTGAAGACAATCGTGGCCGCAGAAGACCCGTGCGCCAGCCAGCTTGTTGTGGCCGTGGCTGAACAGACTGTGACCGACGAAGATCCAGCCGACGACCCTGCCGGCCTAACAGAACTCGCCGGGGGCCTCGTGGGTCATCTAACCGGCATGGCCGGAGTCCGCCTCGAGTGCTGTCTTGCCGACCTTTCCATCCGAGCCGGTGTCGATCCGGTCGAGGCATACCGTGACCTAACCCGTCGCGCCCTCGGCGGTTACATCAGCGAGCCACTGGCTGGACTCGTTCACATGCGCAGTGGCAGAGCCCTGGCATTCGCCGGGTACCCAGACGATGCCATTGAGGCCTACCGCCGCGCGGTCTTGGTAGCTGCAACCAGTGACAACGGCGGTGATGCTCGAGATGCACTGCGCTCAATATCGTTTCTTTCCTCCAAGCATGGCCTCGGATTCGAAGGCGCATTCAACGCGATGCGATCGGCGAGATCCGTTGGCAGCCACGATCGGTTGATCTCGAGCGCGGACGATCCGGCGGTGAGCGCTCTGGAGGCGCTTGTCGATGGCAACCTCCCAGACGCCTCCCGGGAGGCCCATCGTTGGGTGCGCCAGAAACGCGTGGCGGGCGCACTACTCGACGAGCTCGTAGCCCGTCGTCGATATGGCGAAGTATTCGCTCGGGCGGGAGTGCTGGCATCGGCCGTCCGGCAGTTCATCATGGCCGACGCACAGGACCAAGCTGTTCGGGCTGCCAGTGCGGCACCGGAGTCCCTCGAAATATCGCAGTTTCTGGACGTGTCCGCCAACTGGGTTCAAGCGAGCGCGGCCGCTGTAATCCGGAACCAAGCAGACTTGTTGCCTGACTCTGCAATCGATGGTCTCGCCGCGAGGCTCGTCACTATCGCTGTCCAAGGGACAGCTCCCAGCCTGATGGGCCCGCAGCCGGAAAAGGAAGCGCTTGGAGCGTTGGGGGCGTTCGATCTTCGACTTCCCATATCGGCGGCCCGGAATGTCCTCCCTTTGGTTTGTGAAATGGTCCCTCGCGAGCCCGGCCACTACCGCTCTGCTGACAACGAGATGCTCGCCGTCCTGGCCGCCTGCGCTCATTCCGACGCGCCAGAGGTCGCCACCTCCGCTATCGCCGCGCTTGTTGACGCAATGGGCCGTTCGGTTCATTTAGCCGACCGGTACGTCTCCGCGCTCGGGCCAGCGACGCCAGGCGTATTGGACGGTGTCCGCCGTCTTGCCGCAGATGGCGACGACAATGCCCTGATTACCCTGGCCGGATGGGACGAAGCTAATGGCCCGCTCGTAGCGGCTGCCCGCTCCGCCGCACAGACAATTCTCAGTGAGCCAGTCGGTACCATTCGTTCCACTTTCAGCATCGGTAGCGCTGCCGAACGTTGCGCCTTGCTGCTTCGGGCGGCGGTCGCACCTGGAGCCACTCTGGCAGAAGACACAGGAGAGCCTCTGACGGGACTGCTCGACCGTGTCGTCCACCACCTCCTGTTCTGGGCAGAGGATCGAAACGATCTAGTGTGGTGACACGTAAATAGCCGCGCGATAGGGGTAGGATGGAGCTATGGCC
>JADMIJ010000025.1 GCA_015478655.1 Acidimicrobiales bacterium
AGCCATCACCACCGAGGATCAGGACCCGCTCTCCCCAGTTGGTCGCGTAGAGCCCGTTTACCGGGTCGAGTTCCCCCGGGTGGTCGCGGTGCTCGCCAACTTCACCGGGGACATCGCATTGGCCGAGGAGCTTGCTCAGGACGCGCTGGTGGACGCGCTCCGCCAGTGGCCCGCGATGGCTTCCCGGACAACCCCGGTGCGTGGCTCACTGCCGTGGGGAAGCGCAAGGCGATCGACACCTTCCGCCGCCACCGCACGTTGGCGGCCAAGTACGCTCAGATCGGGCACGAGCTGGAGGCTCATTCGACCCTCGGCGACGGGGACGACGCGGCACTCGACGCGGTGTCGAGTGAGGAGATCGACGACGACCGGGTCCGCCTGATCTTCGTCGCCTGTCACCCCGTCCTGGCGATGCCCGCCCGGGTGGCGCTGACACTGCGTCTCGTCGGCGGGCTCACGGTGCCCGAGATCGCCAGGGCCTACGTTGTCCCCGACGCAACGATCGCGCAACGCATCGTGCGGGCCAAGAAGGCGATCGCCCGGGCCGGCGTCCCGTTCGAGGTCCCGATGGGCGAGGACCGCTTGTCACGCCTGGGAGCCGTGCTCGAGGTCATCTACCTCATCTTCAACGAGGGCTACTCGGCGACAGTGGGCGAGGACTGGGTGCGGCCCGAGCTCTGCGGCGAGGCGCTCCGCCTCGGCCGCGTGCTCGCCGCCCTCGTGCCCGACGAGCCCGAGGTACACGGCCTCGTCGCCCTCATGGAGTTCCAGTCCTCCCGCCTGAGCGCCCGCATAGGTCCCGCTGGCGCCCCCGTCCTGCTGCTTGACCAGGACCGTCGCACGTGGGACCGCCTCCACATCGGGCGGGGCGAAGCCGCTCTGGCCCGGGCCGACGAGCTTGCTACGACCCGGGGCCCATACGCCCTGCAGGCCGCCATCGCCGCCTGCCATGCCCGCACATTCCGGCCCGAAGAGACCGACTGGGACGAGTTGGTCGCCCTCTACACCGCGCTCGCCCGCACCGCACCCTCGCCGATCATCGAGCTCAATCGCGCCGTGGCGGTCTCGTGGGCGTCGGGTCCGGCAGAAGCCCTCGCCCTCGTGGACATCCTCGTAGGCACCGGCACGCTCGAGCGCTACCACCTCCTCTACAGCGTGCGGGGCGACCTGCTCGACCGGCTGGGCCGCCACGGCGAGGCGGCATCCGAGTTCCAGCGGGCCGCGACGCTGGCCACCAACGGACAGGAGCGCACCCTCCTGTCCGAGCGCGCCCGGGTCAGCCGCGAGAGGTGTTGAGGCTGCAGCCAACCCGCGGGTGACATACAAGACACCAAATTGCTGCCCGCACTACGAGGGAGGTTGCTACCTCGACCACAGCGGAGGGAGTGGGATTCGAACCCACGGAGACTTTCGTCTCACGGCTTTTCAAGAGCCGCGCATTTGTCCGCTCTGCCATCCCTCCGAGCGCCCGCCAGGGTAGTCGCCGCCCGCGTTGCGCACGCGGGGTCACCGGCTCCCGTTCGACCTGATTTCGCTCCGCAATCCCTCCACCCAGTCAAAGGCCCGACGTGACGACGCCTCGGCATCACGGCGAATGGCCGGCCCGGTTGGGCCTGCAGCCGGATACGACCCGAGAAACTTGACGCCGGCCAGTTCGGCATGGAGATCCCGCAGACAGTCGCTGACCACGGCATCGGCGATGTGGCCGGCGAAGTCGATGATGAAGCAGTAGTCGCCGAGTGCCTTTTTGGTGGGACGGGACTCGAGCTTGCTGAGGTTGATGTTGCGAGCGGCGAACTGGCCAAGGATGGCGTAGAGGCTTCCGGGATGGTCGGCACTCTGGAAGCAGGCGATGCTCGTGCGGTCGTGGCCGGTCGGTGCCGGGATCCCAGATTTGGCCACCGAGACGAAGCGGGTCTGGTTCTCGGGGTGATCCTCCACGTCCTCGACCAGAATGTCCAGCCCATAGAGGGTTGACGCCAGCCGGGGTGCGATCGCTGCCGTCGGCCGGGAGGTCATGGCCGCGTCACCTTCCCCCAACAGCCGGGCCGCCTCGGCTGTGGAGTTGGCCGCCAGCGTCTCGGCGGTCGGGAGCTTCCGGTTGAGGAATCCCCGGCATTGGGCGGTGGCCATGGGAATGGACGCCACCCGTTCGACATCGGCCAAGGTGGTCCCGGGCCGGGCCATCAGGTGCAGGTGGATGTCGAGTACCACCTCCCGCTGGATGCGGAGGTCGAAGTCGAAGACCAGGCTGTCGATGATGTCCCGGACCGTCCCTTCGATGGCGTTCTCCATCGGCACGAAACCCAGGTCGACCTGGCCCTCCTGGACGGCGTCGAGAACCTCCGGAAGTGACCCCATGGGGCGGATGTCCGCATACTCATAGTCGGCCTCGCTGAGGAGTGCCTCCTCGGTGAAGGTGCCCTCAGGGCCGAGGAACCCGATGCGCAGCGCCGGCCGCGTGGAGGCGTCAGCGGGTGCGTTGGCGGCCATACCCAGGCAGGATAGTGAACATCATGGACGAACCCGCGCTGCAACGGCTGCTCACCGACGTGCGCTCCGGCGCATGTTCGCCCGACGAGGCGGTCTACCGGCTCCGGCGGCTTCCCTTTGCTGACCTGGGCTTTGCCAAGGTCGATCACCACCGCAGCCTGCGTCAGGGCTTCCCCGAAGCCGTCTACGGTCAGGGCAAGACGCCCCACCAGTGCTCGTCGATCGTGGCGGAGCTGCTGGGCGAGGACGCCGGTCCGCCCCAGCCGGGGGCCACGTCGTTCAGCGGTGGTCCCATCATCCTCACCCGGGCTGATGCCGCTCAGGTGGATCTCGTCATGGACCAGCACCCGCACGGCATTCGCACCGTCACCGGGGCCGCTACCGGTGCGGACCAGATCCGCGGGGAGCTGTCCACGGTGGTGTGGCGGCCCAGGGCGGCTCGATCGACCCGAACGCTCGTGGTCACGGCCGGCACCTCAGACCTTCCGGTGGCCAGGGAGTGCACGGCCACGCTCATCGCGCTCGGGCTCCGCCCGACCCTCCTCGCCGACTGCGGGGTGGCCGGGGTGCACCGCCTGCTGGCCTCGGCCGACGAGCTCGCCGATGCGGACGCGGCGGTGGTCGTGGCCGGGATGGAAGGCGCCCTGGCCAGTCTGATCGGCGGCATCACGCCGGCGCCGGTGGTGGCGGTCCCCACCAGCACGGGATACGGGGCGGCGCTGGAAGGGGTGACGGCGCTGCTGGCCATGCACGCGTCGTGCGCCGCAGGGATCACGGTGGTGGGCATCGACAACGGGTTCGGCGCCGCCTGTGCCATCGCCCGCATGCTCCCATGAGCGCCGAGGACGCGCCCGGCGGCAGTCGTTCTATCGCCTGGTTCCACTGCTTTGCCGGCATCGCCGGCGACATGGCGCTGGGAAGCCTGCTGGATGCCGGCGCCGACCTCGACGAAGTCCTCGCTCTGCTGGAGCGCCTGCCCGTCAGCGGGTGGAGGCTCGAGGTCGAGCCCGCCCTGCGGGGCGGAATCGCCGCCTCTCGGGCCGTGGTCTCCGTCCACGACAATGTGGTGGTCCGCACCCATGCCCACATCGTCGGGCTCATCGAGGAGGCGCGACTGCCGGACCGGGTGGCGGGTCGGGCCCTGGCCGCCTTCGGGGTGTTGGCTGACGTCGAGGCCCGCCTCCACCGGCGCCCGGTGGACCAGGTCCACTTCCACGAGGTCGGTGGCCACGACACCACCGTGGACATCGTGGGCACGGCCGCGGCTCTGGAGGTGCTCGGTATCGACGAAGTGCGGGCCAGTCCGGTGGCAACCGGGCTGGGAATGGTGAGGGCCGCCCATGGCATGTTGCCCAACCCGGCGCCGGCGGTGGTGGCGCTGCTGGAAGGCATACCGACCTGGGGTCGCAATATCCCGGTCGAGCTCACCACTCCGACAGGGGCGGCCCTGCTAGCCGCCCTGTCCTCGGGGTTCGGGCCGATGCCCCCGATGCGGGTCACCGGACAGGGCTTCGGCGCCGGCACCCGCGAGCTCGCGGAGCTGCCCAACTGCACCCAGGTGGTGACGGGCGTGAGGATTGACCGGCACAGCGGTTCCGACGCCACCGAGCCCACGGGAGGCATCGCCGCCGCGATCGCCGACGTCGACTCCGATGCCGGACAGCCGGTGTCGATCCTGGAGGCCAATGTGGACGACGCCACCGGTGAGCAGCTTGCCCATGCCATCGGCGCCCTGCTCGAAGCCGGTGCCCACGACGCGTGGCTCACGCCGGTGGTGATGAAGAAGGGGCGCCCCGGCTCGGTGGTCCACGTCCTGTGCGATCCTTCGGTGGTCGCCGTGCTCCGGGACGTCCTCCGGGACAGCACGGGGACGCTGGGCGTCCGGGTGACCGCCGGGGAGCGGTGGCCCGCCGCTCGTTCGTCGGACTCGGTATGGATCGACGGACAGCTCATCAGGGTCAAGGTGAGCGTGGACAGGATCAAGGCGGAGTTCGAGGATGTGGCCCGGGCCGCCAGGCGCACCGGGCAGTCACTCCGTGAGATCGCCTTCCGTGCCGAGGCGCTCTGGCGCACCGAGCACGGTCGGCCGGGAATGACCCGATCCAACGGGTCCGATGGGAGCATCGCCATATCCGGGGCCACCCGGTCCGCGCCCCGCCAGTCCTCACCGTCGTCGGCCGACCCGGGTGACGGCGAGGATGACTCGGCCTGATGGCGCGCCTGACGTGCTACCCCGATGGTTCCAGGGCGAATCCCCGGGCTCGGGAATCGTCCGGCGAGATCCACCGCCACCCATCCTCGGTCGCCTCCAGACGATGGCGCTGGTGTGTCTTGAGGTAGTGGTGCCAGTGGCACAGCCTGACCAGGTTGGAAAGGACCGTCTCCCCGCCCTGGCCGAAGGGCTCGACATGATCGATTTCCAACCCCTCAGCGAGGCCACACCCCGGGACCACGCACACCGGATCCCGCTCGTGGAGGGCTCTCCTGACCGAGGCGGGAATGGTGCGCCCGACGTGCGCCACTGCGGCCACGTCCACGCCCTTGGTGACCAGGACGCTCAAGATGGAGTCGACGGCCAGACGGCGTGCCACCTCCACCGGAATCGGCCCGATGCCCGGGATCTCGCAGATCTCGCCTCGACCGACGCGACCTCGCACCAGCGCCTGGTGATCCACCCGAACGTGGACCATGGTGGTCGGCCCGCGGCCTCGTCCTCCCGGTCCACCCGTGCCCCGCCGACCGGGGGCACCAGTCCGGACACCACCGCATGCCAGTCCGACCAGCGCGTCCGCGGCCAAGGCCTTGAGGGGCTCGGCAAGCCCGGAGCGCTTGGCCTCCACGGCCAACTGGTCCGCTCGGGCGGTCACGGCAGCCAGCAGCCGGGCCCCCTCGTCCGGGGTCAGCCTGGCGTCGAACCGCACGGCGCCGTCGCCATCGGTCCAGTTCCGCAGATAACGACCCCGACGAATCGATGCGTAGGAAGCGTTCTGGTCCCTGCCGGTGGCCTTGACCCGGCTGCACCTCAACTTCAACACATTCAGTGGCTGTTTCTCTGCCGCCTCCACCAACTCCCGCTCCGCCTCCGGCTGCAGGATGGCCGCGCCGGCGATCTCCTTCACCTGGGTCTCCGATAGCCGCCCATCGCGCAAGGCCTCATCAGTGGCCGGCAGCCTCCGCAGCTGCCGAGCGGCCTCCAGCGCATTGATGGCCGGGCCCAGTCCCGTGCCGGTGGCCGTGGCGATGTGGGCGGCGGCCGACCGGTGCCCCTTCTTCCGCCACACGTTGGAGGACTCCACCCGCCGCGCCGACAGGAGCTTGCCTGCCGCGGCCAGCTTCTCGATTTCTGCGAAGACCTCGAGCAACCGGCTGGCGTCAGGTCCGCTCAGCCGTTCAGGCTCGAGGTCGGACAGCGCTGAGCGCAGGTCGTGGGCCACCCGCTCCAGCGTTCGAAGGGTCATGGGCCCATGGTGCCAGGGGGGTGTATCGACCGCGCCGGGGCCTGAGAGGCCCGACCGGGGCGGTGCCCATTGGATGCGGCCGCCGACTACCGTCTGCCCAGCGGCACCGGCTTCCCGGTGCTGCGACCCTCGACACAACCCTCGGAACGGACCTTCTCCATGCCCCGCATCCGCTCGTGGTCACTCGTCGGGCTGACCGTGGCCACCCTGGGATTGGCCGGGTGCAGCAGTTCGTCCTCGAGCCCGTCGACCACTGCGGCCTCGCTCGTCATCGTTCCGGTGAAGAGCCCGTCGCCGGCCGGCTCCTTCGGGACCAAGCCGACGGTCACGGTGCCACCCGGAGCTCCCCCGGTCCAGCTCGAGAGCACCGACCTGATCGTCGGCACCGGGCCGGCAGTCAAGGCGGGGGACAACGCCACTGTGCAATATGTCGGTGTCGCGTACTCGAGCAAGCAACAGTTCGATGCGTCGTGGGATCGGGGTCAGCCCTTCTCGTTCGTGCTGGGCCAGGGCGCCGTGATCCCAGGTTGGGACCACGGAGTCGTGGGCATGAAGGTCGGGGGCCGACGCGAGCTGGTCATCCCGCCCAGCCTGGGGTACGGGTCGACGTCCCCTGGCAACGGCATCGCCGCCAACGACACGCTCATCTTCGTCGTGGACCTGGTGAAGATCGGCTGATTCCTTCCTGGTGGCCCGGCTCCCCGCGGTAACTCACCGGCCGGAACTCACCGGCGCAACTCACGGCCGCAACTCAGGGGCGCAACTCACCGGCCGGAACTCACCGGCGCAACTCACGGCCGCAACTCAGGGGCGCAACTCACCGGCCGCAACTCACCGGCGCAACTCACCGGGCGCGGCCCGCTGGCTGGTGCCGGGTACCTCCCGCAGGATCGTTGACGCCATCGGAGTCCATCATCCAGACCAGCTGGCGGTCGGTCTCGCCGGGCGCCTCGGGCGATCGGACCACCACCCGGTCGAGCCGGAACCCCAGCTTGGCTGGAATGGCCGCACTCCGCACATTCGCCTCGTCGCAGCGGATCTCGACCCTGGTCACACCGCCGAGGGCCAGGGCCGATCGGGTCAGGGCGGCAGCGGCCGTGGTGGCCACGCCTCGTCCCGTGCAGTCGGCCCGGACCCAGTAGCCGATCTCCAGGGCGCCGACTCCCACCCGATCATGCAGTCCACAAAAGCCGATGAGGGCATCCGATTCGGACCCGCGCTGGTCGCGGACGGCGAAATGGAATTCGCGACCATCCCTCCAGGTGACGTCGGCCTGCCACAGGAACGCCCCGATCGACTGAGGTGTCGCCGGCTGCTGGGCCCATGGCATCCAGGGCCGCAGGTGGTCGAGACTCTGATTGACCGCCGCGACCAGCTCATCGACGTCGTCGGCCCTCGATCGCCGCAGAGTGACGCCGTCCAGATCGAATCGTTCGGCGGGCCGGTCGGTCAACCAGCGGGCGCCCGTGGTCATGGCGTGACCTATTCCGTCGGATGCCGAGCGAGCCGGATGCGGAGCCCGCAGGCTGATGAGTGAGTCGGGTGCGGGCTGAACAGCCTTGCCACGCCACGCCGCAGGGAGAACGATGGAGGAATGGCCACCACGGATCCGGACGATAGCGGTGTCGTGACCAAGCCGAGCTCCCGGTCGGTGCCCGACACAGTCTCCCGTTTGTCGGACCTGGTGACCACGAAGGGGTTGAAGGTGTTCGCGGTGATCGACCACAGCGGCGAGGCGAAGGGCCGTGGACTCGACCTGCGGGACACCAAGGTCGTCATCTTCGGGAGTCCCGGGGCGGGAACACCGGTGATGGCGGCGGCCCCACTCGCCGCCCTCGATCTCCCGCTGAAGGTGCTGGTGTGGGATGACGGCGGCCAGACGAAGGTGAGCTACACGGCCCCGTCCGCCCTGGCCACCCGCTACCGGCTCAGCTCGGAACTGGCCGGGCGGCTCGCCGGTATCGAGGCGCTCACCGACGCCGTCGTGGCCGAAGGAGCGTGACCTCCGAACGGAACACACGGACGGCCGGCCTCACGGGACCGAGCCGATGCTCCGTTCCGGGCTCTCGAGCGTTCTCCGGTAGACGTTGGTCGTGCGCGCCACGAATCCCAGGCGCTGGTAGAGGCGATTGGCCGCATCCCGGCTGGGGCGCGAGGTGAGATCCACCGATTTGACCCCGGCGGCTGAGGCCCGCCCGAGGGCCTCGATGACCAGGGACTCGCCCACCCCGGCGCCGCGGGCCGACTCGTCCACAACCACGTCTTCGATCCAGGCTCGAAGCCCGGTGGGAACGCGGAAGAGGGCCAGCGTCAGCGAGCCCACGATGGTGCCGTCGGTGGCTCGGGCCACCAGCAGCACCGAGGACGGCGCCGCAGCGATCTCCTCCAACTGGTCGGCTGTCGGCGGTGGAGAGGACGACGAGAGCTGGGGGATCAGTCGGGCAAATGCCTCAACCAGCTCGGGGGTGCTCTCCACCATCTCGGACACCGTGATCTCGGAGGCGGAGTTGGTGATCACGTCGGCATCGGTGGCCGGCGGTGGGGGATCACAGAGTGGGAGTGTAGCCAGGGTCGCCCCGTCGACCGTCGCCCCATCAGCCCTCCCGTCGACCGTCGCTCGCGACCCGGCCACGTCCACGAAGTCCTCGAACCGGCCGAGCCGACGGCCAACACCCACCGCGGCGAGCTTCCCACCGAAGGCGCCGCTAGTCCCGCTCCGGATCGCCTCGCCAGACGGGCGACCGCACCGAGTCGTAGAGCACCTCGATGGGTTCGCCCCGCAAGGCGGCAAAGACGTGCTTGCCCCAGCGCTCCGCCCCCGCCAGGGGATAGGGGAGGTCGTCGAGGGGGAACCACCCGACATCGGAACACTCCAGGGGATGGGCCTTGAGCTCGCCGCCCACCGGTCGGCACTGGAACACCAGGGAGTAGAGCGGTATGCGGCTGATGCCAATCCGGAGGCCGTCGAGCACAGCAATGAGCCGAACCACCTCGACCTCGATGCCTGTCTCCTCCTCGACCTCCTTGACCACAACCTCGGCCGCCGAGTACCCCACATCGGCCCAACCAGTGGGGTAGAGCCATACGCCCGAGTCAGACCGCTGCACCAAGAGGATCTCGTCGTTGTCGTTGCCGACCGCTGCCCCCACCGCCACCTTCGGGGTCACGTAGCCAGGGACGCCCTTGCCGACCGATCCCAGCCACTCGTGGACCAGGCCGTCGGCGTCCTCGGCGCCGTCGGAGCCCATCTCGACCGTGACCCGGATGTCGGCAGCTACCCGGAGGACCTCCTCGAAGCGCTCCTGCTCGTAGAGGGACTCGGTGAAGCCGAGGCCGGTCCGGGCGATGCCGGCCAGGGCCTCGCTCCACCGCAGGAGCTGTTTGGTGGAGGGAACGGGTTCCACTTCCCCGACGCTACCCGCTGACACCGCTGAACCGCATCGATCAGGCAGAATGGAGTGTGGCCGTTCTCGAAGACTGTCGTCACTACGTCATGCAGACCACCGCCCACGAGGAGAAGCTCGAGCGGTGTCGCATGGGCGCCAACGAGCAGCTTCCCTTCGCCTGTCCCGAGGGATGCCTCTTCTATGAGCCCCGCAAGGTGTCGGGCGCCGGTTGGACGATCCGGACCCCGGACGACCCCACCTCCTCCTAGGCGCAGGGCCGCATTGACCCGAAACCCCACGGCCGCAGGCCCGCGGGCCTGCTTCAGGGTGTCCGGGTGGCCACCACGGTGTAGGAGAGCGGAATTCGAGGCTGACCGGCCGGCGCGCTCCAGTGATGGGCGACTGTCTCCACCAGCCACGGGAATTGCTGGTGGACGGTCCAGTCATGCTCCGTCAACCGATCGATGCGGAACCCCCTGTCGATCAGGGCCGAGACCACTTCGCCGATCCCATGGTTCCACTCGTAGCTCCGGGCGTTGGCCAAGGGCGCGTCGGAGTCCGTGTAGGTGTCTTCGGAGTCATCGACGTAGGGGGTGGGCTCTTCGAAGTAGCTGTACTCGAGGGCCAGTGAATCGGAGGCCAGCGACCAGGCCATCGGGTGGCCGTCGTGAA
The DNA here is from genome assembly GCA_015478655.1 of Acidimicrobiales bacterium. Lineage (GTDB taxonomy): Bacteria > Actinomycetota > Acidimicrobiia > Acidimicrobiales > RAAP-2 > Bog-756. The sequence continues at coordinate 10,010 of JADMIJ010000025.1, forward strand.
GGTACAGCCTGCCGCCGGGTCGGGCCAGCGCCGCCACCTGGTCAGCCCATCGCCCGACGCTGGGCAGCCAGCACAGGGCACCCAGGCTGACGTAGACCACATCGAATGTCTCCGGCGCCAAGGCCCGGGCGGCATCGTAGACACTGGCGCACACGAATGAGGCCCGTCCGGCGAGCCCGGCCCGCGCCGCCAGGGCCTGTGCGGCGGCGATGGCGGCCGGGGAGAAGTCGAGCCCGGTCACCCGTGCGCCAGCGTCGGCCCAGGCCAGAGTGTCGAGGCCGAAATGGCACTGGAGGTGCACGAGGTCCAGACCGGCGACGTCCCCGATGGCCTCGATCTCCCGGACCCGGGGGCCGGGACGAGTCTGCAACCAGTGCTCCACGTCATAGAAGCGTGACCGGGTGTGAATGGGAACACGCTCGTCCCAGTTGCGGAGGTTGGCCGACAACAGGTCGTCGGTGGGATCGACATCCTTCGTTTGCTGGACGGCTCGGGCGGGTGCACCCGTCGACCCGTCGACCGGCCGGTCAGCGGCCACCTCAGCTCTCGACGACGTCGCCCAGCAGGTCGACCTGGACCCCTTCGCCCCGGAGCCACTCGACGGCGCGATCGACGGTTCCGCCTTCGCCGTCGAGCTCGCAGATGATCCAACCTGAGTGCTCCCCGACATCGGCGCGACGGATGTTGGGCACGATGTCGAGCTCATGGACCATGCGGGCCATGATCGGCTCGCGCACCAGCTCCTCGGGGAAGGTCAATTTGACCCTGACCCCGATCATCCCGGGACTCCCACCGGCGATGCCAGGGCAACGTCGGTCAACCCGTCGTTGAGGTTGCCGGAACGGAACCCTTCGAGATCGAGCGTGACGTACCGGTACCCCGCCCGCTTCACGGCACGGACGACATCGAGGCGCCGGGCCACGGCGGCGGCGAGATCCTCCGCCGGGACCTCGATGCGGGCGGTGTCGCCGTAGTGGCGCACCCGCAGCTGGCGAAAGCCCAGCGACCGGAGCCCGGATTCGGCCTTGGCCACGGACCGAAGGGTGCCCAGGTTGACGGGGGTGCCGTAGGGGACCCGGGACGCCAGGCACGCCGCCGCCGGCTTGTCCCAGGTCCGCAGGCCGAGACGCTTCGACCAGGACCGGACGTCCGCCTTGGTGAATCCGGCCTCCACCAGGGGGAAGAGCGCCCCCCGCTCCGCCGCTGCCAGCTGGCCGGGGCGGTGATCGCCGAGATCGTCGAGGTTGACCCCGAGGACCACCGTGGCCCCGATACCGCCGTTCTCGCCGGCGGCGACCGGGCCCAGAGCCTCCAGCAACGACGTCTTGCAGTGATAGCAGCGCGACCCGTCATTGGCCGAGTAGGCCGGGTCCGCCAGTTCGTCCGTGGGCACCTCGGTGAGGCGCAGCCCCCACTCGGCCGCCAGGGCGCGACAGTCGGCCAGCTCCTCGGGAGCAAGCGACGGGGAGACGGCCGTGACGCAGAGAACATGGCCGGCGCCCAGGGCTTCGGTGGCCACAAAGGCCACGAAGGCCGAATCGGCGCCGCCGCTGAAGGCCACCACCATCGGGCCGATCCGCCCCAGCCCGGCCCGCAGCGCCTCGAGGTCGCCCCCGGGGACCGGCTCACTCATCGGGCGTCACCTGGGCCAGAACCGTCTCCACCGATGCGACCATCCCGGTCAGGAAGGGCCCGAACTCGGCGAAGCGGGCGGAGCCCTCGTCGAAGCGCATGGCGTAGACGCAGTCCTTCAGGTCGTCGGGATGCACCCCGAACAGGGTGACTCCCCACTCCCAGTCATCGATCCCGGTGGAGCCCGTGATGAGCTGCACGATCCGGCCGGCAAAGGCGCGTCCCGCCGCGCCGTGCCCGTGCATCATGGCCTTGCGCTCCTCGAAGGGCATCGCGTACCAGTTGGAGCCGGCCCGGTCGCCACGGCGCTTGGACATCGGGTAGAAGCAGAATGCCGGCATGCCGTCGGGTGGCAACGAGGGATACAACCTGGTCTGCTTCATCTCGTCCGGGAGCCCGGCGGCGTACTCGGACACCTCGGTGAGCGACACATATGAGAGGGTGACGACGAGCCCGGCCGCCTGGACATCGGACTGGAACCGGCGCAGGCGCCAGAGATCGGCCCCGAGCGCCATGAAGCCCAGGTCTGCCTTGTGGCCGAGCAGGGCCACCGACACGACCTGGACGTCGTCGGCTTCGGCCCGCTTGACCGCCTGGACCACTGCGTGGGCGTCGCAGCCCCGGGCGCCCGGGCCGGAGCCGCGGTGGGGGACCTCGCAGAACAGATGGAGCACTCCCCAGCCGGAGGATGGAGCGAGCGGCCGGGTCACGCCGTCCAGGGGTTGGGTCACGCCGCCCATTGTAGGGAATGAACGAAGGGCGCCCCATCGGGCGCCCTTCGTCACGAGTTAGGTTCGCCCGGGTCGGGCGACGGCCGACCTAGAAGTCGTCCATCCCTCCGCCGGGCATCCCGGCGCCTGCCGACTCTTCCGGCTTGTCGACGATGACGGCCTCGGTGGTCAGGAACAGGGCGGCGATCGAGGCGGCGTTCTGCAGGGCTGACCGTGTCACCTTCACAGCGTCGATCACGCCCGTCTTGAACAGGTCCTCGTACTCGCCGGTGGCTGCGTTGAGGCCCTCGGTGGGCTTCTTCAGGTTGCGCACCTTGTCGACGATGACCCCACCTTCGAGGCCGGCGTTGACCGCGATCTGCTTGAGGGGCTCTTCGAGGGCACGGGACACGATGCGGGCTCCGGTGGCCTCGTCGCCCTCGAGCTTGTCTGCCGTGTCCAGCACCGCAGCCTGCGAACGGAGCAGGGCCACACCGCCACCAGGGACGACGCCCTCTTCGATGGCCGCCTTGGTGGTGGACACCGCGTCCTCGATGCGATGCTTCTTCTCCTTGAGCTCCACCTCGGTGGCCGCGCCGACCTTGATGACCGCCACTCCGCCGGACAGCTTGGCCAGGCGCTCCTGCAGCTTCTCGCGGTCGTAGTCGGAGTCGGTGTTCTCGATCTCGGCCTTGATCTGGTTGATCCGGCCCTTGATCTCCTCGTCAGAGCCGCCACCTTCGACGATGGTGGTCTCGTCCTTGGTCACCACGACCTTGCGGGCGGTGCCGAGCAGGTCGAGGCCCACGTTCTCGAGCTTGAGACCGACTTCCTCGGTGACGACCTGGCCGCCGGTGAGGATGGCGATGTCCTGGAGCATGGCCTTGCGCCGCTCGCCGAACCCGGGGGCCTTCACCGACACGCTCTTGAACGTCCCGCGGATCTTGTTCACGACCAGGGTGGCCAGTGCCTCGCCCTCGAGGTCCTCGGCCACGATGACCAGTGGCTTGCCCGACTGCATGATCTTCTCCAGCAGGGGGAGCAGGTCCCGGACGGCGGTGATCTTCGAGCCGACCAGCAGGACGTAGGTGTCCTCGAGGACAGCCTCCATCCGCTCGGGGTCGGTGACGAAGTAGGGGGAGATGTAGCCCTTGTCGAAGCGCATGCCCTCGACCAGGTCCATATCCATGCCGAAGGTCTGTGACTCCTCGACGGTGATGACCCCGTCCTTGCCCACCTTGTCGATGGCCTCGGAGATCATCTCCCCGATCTCGGGGTCGGCAGCGGAAATGGAGGCCACCTGGGCGATCTGGCCCTTGGAGTCGGTGTCCCTGGCGATGCCCCGCAGGGAGGTGACGGCCGATTCGACGCCGGCCTCGATGCCCTTCTTGAGCGACATGGGGTTGGCCCCGGCGGCCACGTTGCGCAGGCCCTCGTGGACCATGGCCCAGGCCAGGACGGTTGCCGTGGTGGTGCCGTCGCCGGCCACATCGTCGGTCTTCTTGGCCACTTCCTTGACCAGCTCGGCGCCGATCCGCTCGAACGGATCCTCGAGCTCGATGTCCTTGGCAATGGAGACGCCGTCGTTGGTGATGGTGGGCGCCCCCCACTTCTTGTCCAAGACGACGTTGCGGCCTTTGGGTCCGAGGGTGACGCGTACGGCGTCGGCGAGCTTGTTCATACCGCTCTCAAGGGACCGGCGGGCCTCCTCGTCGAACGTGATCAACTTGGCCATCTGGTGTTCCTCCGTGTCGTTAGCACTCTGCACTGTCGAGTGCTAATAGCAAACCACGTGTGCGGCCGGTGCGCAACCGCGGTCCCGGACAAATCTCCTCGGGATCCTCAGGGCGGCGAAGGTCATTCGGCCTCCAAAGCCTGGCCGCGGGGCCCGCGAACCCCTGGCGGCAGGGCCCGGCCGGCCGTTCGTCCTTTCCGTGGTGCCCGGTGATCAGATCGGCAGTCCGGCTCGCTCCAGATAGCCGTCGAACAGCCGGTGAGCCTGGTCATCCGGTCCCCGCCCGCCGGCGTCGAACCCGGTCAGGAGGTCCTGGGCCTGGGACGGCTCGAGTCGGGCGTCAGCCCGGGCCTCGCCCACCCAGCGGCGGACGATCTCCTCGGTGACCTCGGGATGGAACTGCACGCCGGTGTGCACCCCCAGGATGTAGGCATGATTCGACGTGTCCGATCGCGCCACCATGTCGGCTCCGGGCGGCACCGTGAATGCGTCCTCGTGCCATACCAGCCACGGACCCGGCGGCACCCGGTCCTCATCATCGGTGTCGATCTCGAGCCAGCCGATCTCGGGCCGGACGGCCCGGGTGACCGCAGCGCCCAGCACCTGGGCCAGGAGTTGGGCGCCGAAGCACACCCCGAGTACGGGAACATCGGCCGCCACCGCGCCCGCCACCAGCTGCCGCTCGTGGTCGATCCAGGCCAGGGAGCGGTCGGTGGTGGACTCGGCCGAGCCCATGACCACCAACAGGTCGAACGAATCGGGCGGGGGCAGCCCGGGGGGTCCGTGGTCGGCCCGGTAGGTCCGGGTGGCCAAACCCAGCTGTAGGGCTCGCTGCCCGAGCACTCCGGGCAGGTCGGACGGGCTGTGCTGGAGGAACGCCACCCGAGCGGTCATGTGATGGTCTCCTGTCGGTGGTGGCAGCCCGGGGCGCCATCTGATCAGGGCCCAAGGTACCTGCGCCGATGCATTCAGAGCCCCGGACCGGTCGACAAGGGGGGAGGCACTCGGGGTCGACCGCCGCGCCCCTCAGGGCAGGACCAGGTGCACGTCTCCGAATTCGTGCCAGCGGTAGCCCTCGGTCAGACCCACCCGGTAGGCGTCACGGAGGAGGTCGCGTCCGGTGAAGGCCTCCAGCATCAAGAGGTGGGACGAGGCAGGCTCGTGCCAACCGGTGAGCAGACCGTCGGTGATCTCCACGCCCCGCTCCGGCGACACGACCAGGTCCGTCCAGCCGTCATAGGGGTGCGCCAACCCGTCGGTGCCGACTGACGTCTCGAGGGCCCGCACCACGGTCGTTCCTACGGCGATGACCCGGTGGCCCCCGCGCCTCGCCAAGTTGACCCGCTCGGCGGTCGACTCCGGCACCCGCACGCGCTCGGGGTAGGGAAGCTCGTCTGCCTCGAGGGAGGCGACCCCGGTGTGCAGGACGATCGGGGTGACCCCGACGCCCTTGGCCACCAGGCGGGTGACCACCTCCGGTGTGAAGGGCCGACCCGCGCTCGGCATCTCGGCGCTGCCGGGCTCGGTGGCGTAGACGTTCTGGTACATCTCGATCGGCCACGGCCGATCGACGTAGCCGTAGCGAATGGGCCGACCGTGGAGGGCGAGCCAGCTGAGGCGTGCGCTGCCCGAGGTGGAGCGTCGCCACCCACAGTCGCCCGGCGGTGCCGTAGGGCTCGTCGAGCGTGAGGGAGGCTCCGCCGGCCAGAAGGAGGCGCCGTGACGGGGGTGGACCGTGCCACCGCTCCGTGGCCCGGCCGGACGTTCGCCGTGGCTCCACCACCCACCTCGCCCCGTCCAGTCGGGTGGACAGGTGGATGACGAGCGCGGTCCCGTCCTCAGCCGTGGCGTCGACGGCGGCCGGAATGGTCCCTGACGTGTTGACCACCACCAGATCACCCGGCACGACGAACCGGGGGAGCATGCTGAAGGTGCTCGGAACCTGCGAGCAGTCCCTGGTGGTGGTGACCAGCATGCGCACGGCGTCGCGCGTGAGTCCCCTCGCCTCGGGCGGCTCCGAGGCCTCGAGCGCGGACGGCAGGTCGTAGGTGAACCGTTCCTTCGGATGGGCGAGTGCGCTCATGACCGCACCCACTCGTCGGCGCGGTAGCGCCCACTGGGAGCGCCTGAGTCGAGCAGCCGCCGCAGCGGGGGCACGGCCGACTCGGGCTCGGGCCGGTCCGAGATGTCCTCGCCCGGGAATGCGGCCTGGTACATCTCCGTCCGCATGTCACCGGGGTCGAACTGGTAGATGTGCAGCTGCGGCTGCTCGGCGGCCAGCACGTGGTGCAGTTGGTCGAGCGCCGCCTTGGAGGACCCGTAGCCGCCCCAGCCTTCGTAGGCCTCGACGGCGGCGTCGGACGAGATGGAGACAACGGTGCCGCCGGCGCGGCGCAACAGGGGCAGGGCCGCCTGGATGAGGGCCAAGGGGGCGAAGACGTTGACCTCGAAGACGCGTTGGAGAGCAGCGAGCGGGTAGCGGTCGAGCGTCGGGAGTGGCGAGGGCCCGAGCGTGCTGGCGTTGTTGACGACAAGGTCCAGGCCGCCGAGCGCAGCCGCGGCTTCGACGAGCGCGGCCACGTGTCCCGGATCGGTGACGTCGCCGGCGATCGACGTCACTGGTACCCCCAGCGCCCCCAACGACCGGCTCACCTCGTCGAGCGGGCCCGGTCGACGCCCGTCGATGACCAGGCTCCACCCGTCCTTGGCCAGATCGCCGGCAACGGCCCGTCCAAATCCTCGGGAGGCCCCGGTGACGATGGCTACTGGCATGTGGAATCCCTCACTCTCGGCACCGCCTCCGGCGCTTAACCGGTAGCGTAAAGGTTAAAGTAATATTTAAGTCAAGGGATTTCTCGGGATAGGGATTCCCACGAGAGATTGCGAGCGTCATGGAAGATCTGCTCACCATCGGAGAGGTGGCCCGGCGGGCCGGTCTGGCCGCGTCGGCCATCCGGTTCTACGAGAGTCGAGGGCTGATCCACGCCGAACGCACCTCGAGCGGCCAGCGGCGATTCCGACGTGATGTGCTCCGGAGGATCGCCTGCATCCGGATTGCCCAGCGCGTGGGCCTGAGCCTCGAGGAGATCGTCTCTGCTCTGGCCGGGCTCCCCGCCGACCGTGCGCCGAGCCCCGAGGACTGGCGGCGCCTCACCCGTGGTTGGGGTGAACGGATCGATCAGCGCATCGCACTGCTCGAGGCGTTGCGGGGCGGCCTGACCAGTTGCATCGGCTGTGGATGTCTGTCCCTGCGCACCTGCACGTTGTCGAATCCGGGCGACGTGGCGGCAGCGCTCGGCGCCGGGCCGCAGTACCTGCTCGACGAATGAGGCCGACCCTCTGGCGCCATCGATGGGGGCGGCCGTCCGCCCGTTCCGCGAGTAGGGCGTGACCGCTGGACGCGACGTGACGACTGGCGAAGGTGATCGTCCGTCGAGATACCCGACATCCCCGGGATCTCCACGTACACTCGTCGGATCGGTGGAACCTCGGCCCGGGAGCCAGAATGAAACGAGCCATCATCGCAGCCAGTTCGGTCCTGGCGCTGACCCTGCTCAGCGTGAGCCTGGGGGGCGCGGCGTGGAGCACTACGGGCAGCCCATCCACGGCCGTCATCACCTTCGATGACGCTGCCCAGCAGGTCACGCTGACCATTCCCACGCCGGCCTGTCCGACATCGCAGCCGAACTGCATGTGGAAGTTCTTCCTGAACGAACCGAAGCTGTCGGTGGACGTGGCCATCGTCTACGGAACGTCCGGCACGTTGACCCTCGCCTACCCGAAGAACTTCTGCGGCGTGATCCAAGCCGACGCCTATGTGGGGCCACCCTGGGTGGCCAAACGGGGATTCCAGCACACCATCGAGGACTGCAGCGGTCCCGTCATCCCGCCCACTGACACGCCCGCCAGCACCACGACCACCGAGCAGCCCGGTCAAGCCGCGGCCACGACCACCACCACGTCGACGGTGCCCGGTCCCGTAGATGCGGCCGCCGCCGGTTCCCCTCCGAGCCCACCGACGGGTGCTTCGGGCGGTGGCCCCGCCAGCGCCTCGCCCGATGCTCCAGCCGACGCTACGACCCCAACCAGTGCTCCAGCCCACGCTGCAACGGGTCCGTTGCCCTTCACGGGTGTGGGTTTCCAACAGATCTTGCTCATCGGCCTGTCGTTGGTGGTGCTCGGACTGGCTCTGCTCACTTCTACCGAGTCGGGGCGCAGGATGGCCCGTCGGCTGGCCGCGACGGTCCATCGCCGCTGACCGGAGTCCCATCCGGACCGCCACCGGTGACGGCCGACTGGGTTGCCCGGCTCGTCACTGCCGAGGGAGCGATCCAGTACCCTTTGGACCTCTCCGTGTTTGCGCCCCGCCGGTGGCCGCTTCGTCCCCACGAGGGGCCGGGGGTTCGAGGTGGGCACAGAGGAGAGCAGGGCGAAGTTGAAGAACTGGCTCTGAGCAGCAAGGAGAGGTGCGAGAGCGGCCGAATCGGACTCACTGCTAATGAGTTGACCTGGGTAACTGGGTCCGAGGGTTCAAATCCCTCCCTCTCCGCTCTGTGATTGTCGCGGGACATAGGCGACTCTGTCGCGGGACATGAGCGACGACGTCCAGGTCGAGACACGGTGTCCGGCCACCGCGGCAATTGAACTGCCGCCGTGGTCTCCCGATCGCCTCCATCGGTCTCCGGTCGGTCATGCGTTCGGGTGTGTGCTCCTGGCTGTCCCGAAACCTCGGCTCGGCGAGCCCGTAGCTTCACGGCCCCGGTACCCCGGTAGATTGTCCAGGTGGCCGAGCGGTATTGGATCGAGACGTTGGGCTGCCCCAAGAATCAGGTGGATTCCGACAAGCTGGTCGGAACGCTGGCGGTCGACGGGTTCGAGGCGGCCGGTTCCCCTGAGGAGGCCGATCTGGTGGTCGTCAACACCTGCGCCTTCATCGAGGCGGCACGCCAGGAGTCGATCGACACCGTGCTGGCCCTCTCCGATGTCCGGCGGCATGGCGCCCGACTGGTGGTGACGGGGTGCATGGCCGAGCGCTACGGCGACGAGTTGGCCGACGCCCTGCCCGAGGTCGATCTGGTGGCGCCCTTCGGGGCCTCCCTCACCGGTCCCCCCACGGTGGGCGGACCAGTACCCGGTACGCCGGTCCTGTTGGGTCGCAAACCACTGTCCGGCAGCACCGGCCCCCTCCCTTCACGCCCTCTTCCCTCGTTCGACCTCTTGAACCTGCCCCGGCCGGCGGCGTCGGCGCCGTGGTCCTACATCAAGGTTGCCGAGGGGTGCGACAGGAACTGCGGCTTCTGTGCCATCCCCTCGTTCCGGGGCAAGCAGCGGTCCCGCACCACCGCCTCGATCCTGTCCGAGGTGGATCAGCTGGGGGGACCGGAGGGGACCCTTGGCGAAGTGGTGCTGGTGGCCCAGGACCTGTCCTCGTTCGCCCTCGACCGATCCGGCGGGAGGACCGAACCCCGCCTCGACGGGCCGGCGACGGGCGGCAACCGCCCCATTGTGGAGCTGGTGGCCGCGGTGGCGGAGCGGGTCCGGTGGACCCGGCTGCTGTACCTCTACCCGTCGACTCTCGATGACGCCCTGGTCGAGACCATTCTGGCCACGGGTGTCCCTTACTTCGACCTCTCCCTGCAGCACGTCTCGCGCCCGCTCCTCAAGCGGATGCGCCGATGGGGTGACGGATCGCGATTCCTCGAGCGGATCCGGTCCATCCGGGCCCTCGAGCCGACGGCGGCGTTCCGGTCGTCGTTCATCATCGGGTACCCGGGGGAGACCGAGGCGGATCACGACCACCTGCTCGAGTGGATCGACGAAGCCCAGCTCGACTGGGTGGGGTTCTTCCCCTTCAGCAACGAGGTGGGCACCTTCGCCAGCGGGCTCGACGGCCAGATCCCCGACCAGCTGGTGGCCGAGCGTCTGCGGGAGTGCACCGAGCTCCAGGACGCCATCACCGCCCGGCGGCGGGAGGAACTCATCGGTGCGACGGTCGAGGTGCTGATCGATGCCCCGGGCGAGGGACGCACCTACCGGGAGGCCCCGGAGATCGACGGGATCGTCTCCCTGCCCGACGACCTGCCCGTCGGGTCGTTCGTCGACGTGGTGATCACGGGGGCTGACGGCCCGGATCTGGTCGCCGAATCGGGGCACCGGAGCGGACCAGCAGCGGGCCGGCGGGTGCCGGCGTCGGCCGGAGCGGCCCCATGAGCAACCGCGCCGTCACACCCGACACGGCCGTCCCGGACGTCCCCGTGTCGCGGGCCACCACCTTCGGGCCTTCGGCCCTCCTCACCCCCGCCAACGGCATCACCGTGCTTCGCCTGCTGGCCACGCCCGTGGTCATCGCCCTCATCATGTTGTGGGGCGCGAGCTGGTTCACGTTCGTCTTCGGAGGCCTCCTGGCCATGTCCGACGGCGTCGACGGATGGTTGGCCCGCAAGCAGGGGACCACCCGGTCCGGCGCCTTCCTCGATCCGTTGGCCGACAAGGTGGTGGTCCTGGGCGCGCTCTTCGCCCTGGTGGCCAAGGGGATCGTCTGGTGGGTTCCGGCGGTCATCATCGCTGTGCGGGAGGTGACCATGAGCGTCTACCGATCGGTGGTCGGGCGCCGGGGCGTCTCCATCCCTGCTCGCACCACGGCCAAGGTGAAGACACTCGCGCAGGACCTGGCCATCGGGCTGTGCCTGGCGCCGCCGCTGGCCACCCACAAGGTGGTGTTGTCCACCGCCATCTGGGTCGCCACCGCACTGACCGTGTTCACGGGCGGCCAGTACTTCCTCGATGGCAGGAGGAGCGCGCGGCAGCGTGTCGCCGACGGGCCCGGCATCAGTGTCCGTCCGGTCGATGGCTCGAGCTCGGCCGCCTGAGCGAGACGGTGCGCATCGAGATCGTCGCGGTCGGGACCGAACTGCTCCTGGGCCAGATCGCTGATACCAACTCCCAGTGGATGGGGGAGCACCTGGCCGCCGCCGGTGTCGCCTCCCACTTCCACCAGGCGGTCGGCGACAACCAGGAGCGCATGGTGCTGGCATTCCGGACGGCCCTGGCCCGCAGCGACGGCGTCATCGTGTGCGGCGGTCTCGGCCCCACCCATGACGACATCACCCGCGAAGGCATTGCCGAGGTGATGAACGTCCGCCTCCGCCGGGACGAGGGTGGGGTCGAGAGGATCCGGGCCATGTTCTCGAGCCGCGGACGGGAGATGCCGGACACGAATCTCCGCCAGGCCGACGTTCCCGAGGGCGCCTCGATCATTCCCCAGACCAAGGGGACCGCCCCCGGCCTCATCTGCCCGGTCGGGCACAAGGTCGTCTATGCCGTTCCCGGCGTGCCCTATGAGATGTCCGACATGTTCGAGCGCGGCATCCTGCCCGACCTCCAGCGGCGCATGACCGAACGGGGCGAGTCGGCCGGCGTCATCGCCAGCCGGGTCATCCGCACCTGGGGCATGAGCGAGTCCGGCCTGGCCGAGACCCTGGCCGGTCACATTGACGATCTCGAGGCCGCGCCCTCCGGACCGTCGATGGCAGGCGCGGGGACCTCGGGGTCCGCCACCATCGCCTTCCTGGCCAGCGGGATCGAAGGCATCAAGGTGCGGGTCACGGTGAGGGCCGCTGATCAGGATGCGGCATCCTCCCTGCTCGACGACCAAGAGGCCGCCATCAGGCGCATCCTCTACGCCCAGGCGGGGGACGTGGTGTTCGGCGTCGACGACGAGGCCATCGAGGACGCCGTGGCCCGGGCGCTCGCCATCAACGGGCTCACCCTCGGGCTGGCCGAGTCGTTGACCGGAGGGCTGGCCTCGTCGAGGCTGGTCAACGTGCCCGGGGCCAGCCGGTGGTTCCGGGGCTCGGTGGTGTCCTACGCATCGCAGGTCAAGTTCTCGGTCCTCGGCGTGCCGGAGGGCCCGGTGGTCTCGGAGGAGGCGGCCGGGGCCATGGCCGACGGCGCCCGCCGGGTGTTGGGGTCCGACGTGGGCCTGTCCACCACCGGCGTGGCCGGGCCCGACACCCAGGACGATCAGCCCCCGGGCACCGTGCACGTGGGACTGGCCCGAGAGGGCCACCCGACCGAGTCGTTCAGTTTCAACGTGCCCGGCGATCGGGACCGCGTACGCCAGTACGCCACCATCGCCGCCCTCGACCTGCTGCGGAGGCGGCTGGGGAGCCCCACCCGGGACTGACGGCGGGTCCCCATCGCCGGGGGCCCATCAAAGAGCAGGGTCGGCGTAACCCGACGGCGTCAGCCGGTGGTGCGGGCAGGTGGTGCCCCCACGGCGGGCGACGCTCCCGGAGTCACCACGATGCCTGCCGGAACCAGCTCCTCCCAGGTGTTGCCCGGTTGCAGGGTGATCGGCGTCCCGTTGGCCGCGGTCAGCGTGGCCGGTTGGGTGAGGCTGGTCCGGCTCCAGGTGCCGGCGATGGCCACGCCGTCCCGCATCACCACGAGCGGCCCACTGCCGGTGGCGGTGACGTCGACCTCGTGGCCACCCTGGTCGTTCTCCACCCACGAGCCGTAGTACGTCTGCACGGACATGACGACCACGTTGCTGGCCGCGGTCTGCGAACCGTCGAGGAGCCTGTCGGGCGTTCCCGAGTAGAGCCGGAGGTACTTGCCGGCGGACGGGCTCCACTGCCAGGTCACGTCGGACGAGTTTGAGAAGGGAATGTGGACGCTGGCGCCGGACCCGGGAACGGATCCGGGGGGCGGTGCCGCCGAGAACTGGAAGATCGGGCCCGGCGGCGCCGCGTCCGATGGGGCCAGGGCCCACAGGGAGGCTGTGTTCACGAAGGTGGAGTAGGGAGAATAGCGGCCGGGCTCCTGGATGATGGCCGACTGGTTGCTCCCCTGATAGAGGTTCTTGTCGATGAGCGGCGCCCCGGCCAGGAGGTTGATCACCGGATTGATGCCCCCGGCGTGGACGAAGACCGGGTTGGAGAGCTGCGAGAGGATGCCGGCGTCGGGCTGGCGGGCGGAACGGAGGTCACCGACCAGCGGGGCCCCCTGGCACTGGAACACCGAGACGAGGCGGGTGACGCCGCCCTCGACGGGCTCCTCGAAGACGATGTCGGCCTGGTTGAGGCCGGAGGATGGGCGGTCACCGGCGTAGTTGCCGATCTTGATGCCGAGGGCGGGGCGGGGCGGCACCGTGCCCCCCGGGGCCGGCGCCCCGGTCAGCGGGCAGGACTGGACCACCACCGGGACCGTCGTCGTGGTCGGGGTGAGCCTGACCTTGGACGCGGTGTTGGCGCTCGCCTGGGTGAGGAAGACCGCCGCCACCGCCGCCACGACCAGCATCCCGGCAGTGCCGAGCATGTACCACCACCTGCGGGAGCCGGTATTGCCCCCACCGCCCTTCTGGCTGCGGAGCTCTTTGCGGGAGAGGACGGGCGGTCCGGCGGCGCCCCCGGTCCCGCTACCGGAAGGCTTCGCCGACCCAGGGTCGGATGGCGATTGATCCTCCGGCATTGATGGGGCAGGCTACTCGGGGCCACCTGGCCGCGGGTTGATTCTCGGGCCGGAGCCGGGGCATCAGGGGCCCGGGATCGGCCCCGGGACCGGGGCCCGGAGCGGGTCGGACCGGACCGGAAAGCGCGTGCGGGCAGCACGCGGGACTGCACGGCGCGGGCCCTCCTGACCATCGCGCATCGAACATGCGTTCGGGTCTAAAGTGATGTCGCGTGCAGCAGTCCGAAGTGGCCCGCCCGCCATCGGGTCTGGCTCCGGGGCCACCGAACCGAGTGTCACACCCGCTCCGTAGGGTCAGCACTCTCAAGTGAGTGACAGCATCGAGGAGAGTAGAAGACATGGAACGTGACAAGGCACTCGACATGGCCCTGGGGCAGATCGAGAAGCAGTTCGGCAAGGGGTCCATCATGCGCATGGGTGAGAACCTCCACATGAACATCGAAGCCATCCCGACGGGGGCACTGGCCCTCGACCTCGCCCTCGGCATCGGCGGCCTCCCGCGCGGCCGGATCGTGGAGATCTTCGGCCCGGAGTCGTCGGGCAAGTCGACCCTGGCCATGCACGTGGTGGCCGAGGCCCAACGCAACGGTGGCATCTGCGCCTACGTGGACGCCGAGCACGCCATGGATCCCGTCTACGCCAAGGCCATCGGGGTCAACATCGACGACCTGCTCATCTCCCAGCCCGACACCGGTGAGCAGGCACTGGAGATCTCCGACATGCTGATCCGGTCGGGGGCCCTCGACGTGCTGGTCATCGACTCGGTGGCCGCGCTCACCCCGCGTGCGGAGATCGAAGGGGAGATGGGCGACGCCCATGTCGGCCTCCAGGCCCGGCTGATGTCCCAGGCCTTGCGCAAACTGACCGGCACGCTGTCGAAGTCGCGGACCATCGCCATCTTCATCAACCAGCTCCGGGAGAAGATCGGCGTCATCTACGGATCGCCCGAGGTCACCCCCGGGGGCCGGGCGCTCAAGTTCTACTCGTCTATCCGGCTCGACATCCGTCGCATCGAGACGATCAAGGACGGGGCCGACCAGGTGGGCAACCGGACCCGGGTCAAGGTGGTCAAGAACAAGTGCTCGCCTCCGTTCAAACAGGCGGAGTTCGACATCACCTTCGGCCGAGGCATCAGCCGCGAAGGATCCCTCCTCGATGTCGGCGTCGAGCTGGGGTTCATCAAGAAGTCCGGTGCCTGGTTCACCTATGAGGGAGAGCAGTTGGGCCAAGGCCGGGAGAACGTCAAGACCTTCCTGACCGAGAACCCGCAGCTGATGGCCGAGGTCGATGAGCGGATCCGTGAGCACCTCGCTGCTCAGAATGCGGTCCAGGCCGACCAGGCCTCCGCCGGTCTGCCCGCTGAGGTCGACGACCTCTCCCTCGATGACCAGCCCATCACCCTGAGCGAGTGACCTGAGCCGTAGGCGGTTCGAGGGAATGGCCTACAGGTCCGCGGGGTTCATGACGACAACGACTGGGTAGAAATCACCTTCGCCGGCCCGGGACGCGACTAACGCGTCCCGGGCCGCTGCGCTTCTCGAGCTCAGGCAGCGTTGTTGGTGCTGGGTGCACCGGCCGAAGGTGAGCCGGGCGCATAGACCGCGCTCCAGTTGCCCCTCGAGGGCTGGGTCCGGCTGGCCGGGCCTATCCCGATCACCGAGTACACGTTCTCCATGATCCGCAACAGCACCGGAGTGACGGCAGGGACCGGCCCAGGGACCACATTGGACGGGATGAGCGGGCTGTTGGCCAGCTGCCCGACCCACGAGGCGTTGCCGGTGGCGAACACCCCACCACCGTTGGGCACGGTGTACCACGTCACGTCGGAGTAATTGTTATGCCGGTTGGGTACGATGGAGTGGGCGATCACGTCCAGGGTGGAGGGACCGGTCCCGTTGGGGACATAGCGGTCGAACTCTCCGCGGACCGCGTGCGCCAGGTGCTGGTTGGCCGCCAGCGAGGTGCCGGCCAAGGCCCAGGAGGCGGGATCGACGATGACCAGGTCGGCGTCGGCGTCGATGTCCTGATAGGTGCTGCCGATCAGTTGTGCTTCGGGACTGTTGACCGGCGACTGGTCCCAGTTGACGGTGACCAGGGCGTTGTCTGTGCCCGCCATCGGGTCCTCGGCCGCCGACTTGTAGCACACCTGGTGTCGATTGGGCCCCAGGGGTGACGGCTCGAAACGGATCTGCCGGTAGCAGGCGTTGGCGCCGAGGAAGGCCAGGTTGACCCCGCCGGCCAGCGCCAGAGCCGCCCCACCACGCATGGCGGCGGACCAGTACTCATCGTGGCCCAGGGTCACCAATGCCCTGTGGCGGCTGAGGAGTTGGGGCTGCGCATGCAGGTCGACGTCGGTCCAGTACGTCACGTCGAGGCCCAGCTGCTCGGCCTGGAAGATCAAGGGAAACTCGTTCCCCACGAAGTCGGCCGCACCCGACGCCCAGTCGTGGTCGTAGGGCCGGTCGAACGAGACGATCCGGGCGCGATCGGCGAACGTGCCACCGGCGGCGGCATGGGTGAAGGAAAGGGCGCCGCCGCGATTGCCGTAGTAGAGGCTGTAGCCGCCCCATCGGTTGTAGGCCTGCCACGTGGTGACGCTGTGTTGGATGACGATGGCGGCCCGCGAGGCGTCATCCCGCACGCAGAGCGGGATGAACTGTTGCTCCCCGGTGGCACCGACCAGCTTCAACAGGTAGGCGCCGGGCGGCCAGCTCGGGCCGATGGTCACGGTCATGGAAGGCGCCCACTGGCACTCGATGGTGTTGGTCGGGGCGATCAGCTGAGGCGACGGCTGGCGGTGGCCCGGCGCCACGGGCGACTGCCAGACCAGACGGCCGCCGATCCCCTGGTAGTACCCCATCCGGTAGGCCTCGACGTGGAACTGGGAGGCCTTCGTGCTCACGAACAGGGTGATCGTGTCTCCGACCGACGCGCTGACCTGGCTGGCGTAGCCCTCGATGTCGCCGGCTTGCTGCACGGTGGTGACCCACCACGCCTGGCCTGTCTTGGCGTTCTCGGCCACGATGGCCGCCGAGGTGGGGATGACGGTGCCGTCGGGCAGCGTGGTCGTCGAGCCACCGGGATCCGTCGTTGTCTTCGCGGGATGCGACTTCGGGTGGTGCCTGGTCGCGGTCTGGGCATCCGGACCGTTCCCGGACGATGTCCCTTCGACGACGCCCACCACCGCCGCGGCGGCGATGGCCCCGCCGACCGCGGACAGCGTGATGAAACCCCGCCGGTTCAGACGAACGGGCGCGGAGTGGCGGTGGGATCCCGATCTCCCGGAAGCCACCTCCGGTGGGTCGGGCGTCGACTCGTCCACTGTCGTCAGGGCCCGGCCACGCCGGAGAAGCTGGCCGTGACCATGCTGTCTTTCCCCCCCGGGACGTCACTGAGCACGCGCTCACACTAGTGATTTGCCGTCGCGTGAGGGGGTCAGGTCCCTCCGGGCATTGGCGCCGGGCCGAGGCCACGCTTACGCTCACCTTGCCGGCCGACGCCAGAGGCGGCGCTCCCGTGCAACCCGGGTCAACGGACGAAAGCGAGCGCTGCATGCAGTTCGGAATCATTCCCCCTGTCCGTCTCGGGGTCACCGCTGATCCCGACTGGATGGCCTCGTTCACCCGGCATGCCGAATCGTGCGGATTCGAGTCCGTGGTGCTGGTTGAGCACGCTGTGGTGGTGTCGGACTACGACAGCGTCTACCCCTACGCACCGTCGGGGAGGATGCCCCTTCCCGACGACTGTGCGATCCCTGATCCTCTGGACCTCATGGCCTTTCTGGCCGGGGTGACCCACGCCATCACGTTGGCCACCGGGGTGCTGGTGCTTCCCAATCACCAGGCGGTCATCCTGGCCAAGCGGATCGCCACCGTCGACGTTCTCTCCGGCGGCCGGGTCCGGATGTGCGTCGGTGTCGGATGGATGGACGAAGAACTGCGGGCCACGGGTGCGGACCCGCGGACTCGCGGGCGGCGCACTGACGAGACCATTGCCGCCATGCGCACGCTGTGGGCGGACGCCGGACCCGGGGGCGCCGACTTCGACGGTGAGTTCGTGACCTTCCATCGTGCGCACTCGTTCCCCAAGCCAGTGCGTCCCGGGGGCGTCCCCATCCACATCGGCGGCCACAGCGAAGCGGCGGCCCGCCGGGCCGGCCGGGTGGGAGACGGGTTCCAGCCCTTGGGCCTTGCCCCCGAGGACCTGAGCACCCGACTGGCCCAACTGCGCCAGTCGGCCGAGCAGGCCGGCCGCGATGCTGATTCCGTCGAGCTGTCCCTGTCCGGCTATCTCCCGACCACGACCGAGCAGGAGGTGGCTGAGGCGGTGTCGGCCGGGGCCGTGCGGCTGGTGGTGTCGGCGTCCATGACCGAGGACCTGGCGCAGGTCCACGATGAGATGTCTGCGTTCGCGGCGCGCTTCGGGCTCCGATCGGTTAAGGAGCCGGGGGATCGGGTGGCGGGCGACCGTGCCCGTGCCGGTGGGCCATGACGCGGGCCGAGCCGCCCGTCGACCACCGGCTCGAAGAGGAGGCACTGCGCGCCCTGTCCACCGCCTACGCCGCCGCTGTCGATACGTGCGACGGCGCCTTACTGGCCTCGCTCTTCGTGCCCGAAGGCGAACTGGTGGTGCCGAACTACCCCGACGACCTCCGCCCGACCATCACCCGCACGGGACACGAGGCGCTCCGCCAGCTGCCGGATGGGCTGCGGCGCTACCACCGGACCTTGCACCAAGTGTCCAACCACAGCTACGCCATCGAGGGTGACCGGGCCACGGGCGACGTGCAGTGCGTCGCCCACCACGTGACCGGCACCGGCGGTCGGGCCGAGGACGGAGGGGCGGGGACCGATTCGGTGTGGTTCATCCGCTACCGCGACGAGTACCGGCGCACCGGTGCCGGGTGGAGGATCGAGCGCCGCCAGCTGCATCTGCTGTGGGTCGAGGAGCGGCCCGTGGCCGTGCTGGGAGAGGTTCCTCCGGGCCGGGGCCCGGGGTAGAGGGCCGACGGGGCCAGGTCAGACCGCCGGCACCGGTTGGGGAGGCGGCGGGCCCACATAGCGGGCCGCCGGTCTGATCAGCCGATTGTCGTCCGCCTGCTCCATGATGTGGGCGGCCCAGCCGATGGTGCGGCTCGAGGCGAAGGTCGGGGTGAACATCTCCCGGGGAATGCCACAGCTGTGCATGACCACACCGGCGAAGAATTCGACGTTGGTGTACAGCTGGCGACCGGGCTTCAACTCGGCCAGCACCTCCACGGTGGTCTGTTCCACCTGTTGGGCGAAGTCGAACAGTTCGCCTCCGATCTCCCGGGCCACATCCCGGAGGAAGACAGAGCGGGGATCGTCCGTCTTGTACACGCGGTGGCCGAATCCCATGATCCGGTCGCCCCGGGTCACGGCGCGGCGGATCCAGGCCTCGGCCCGCTCGGGAGTGCCGATGGCATCGAGCATGTCGAGGGCCCGGCTCGGAGCACCTCCGTGGAGGGGCCCCGACAGCGCTCCGATGGCTCCGACCGTGGCCGCGGCCAGATCGGCGCCCGTCGACGCGATGACCCGGGCGGCGAACGTGGAGGCATTGAAACCGTGGTCGATGGTGAGCACCAGGTACTGCTCGATGGCCCGGACATGGGTGGCCGGCGCCTCTTCGCCCGTGAGCATCCACAGGTAGTTGGCCGCATAGGAAAGGTCGTCCCGGGGGTCCACGGGGTCCTTGCCGTTGCGGAGGCGGAAGAGCGCGGTGAGGATGGTCGGGACGACGGCGCACAGGTGAAGGGCCTGGGAGCGCAGGGCGGCGTGGTCGATGTCGAGGGTCGGGCGCCAGCCCCGTTCGGCCCCGAGGATGGAGATCGCCGTGCGCAGGCCGTCGAGGGGCGTGCCCATGGCGGCCAGCGAGGGAAGCTGTCCCGTCAACCCTTCGGGGATGCCCCGCAGGGAGGCCACCTCCTCGGCGAACCCGGCGGCACCGGTGCGGTCGGGCAGAGCGCCGTCGAACAGCAGCTGCCACACATCCTCCAGCGACCGCCGGGCGGCCAGGTCGACCGCCGAGTACTGGCGGTAGTGGAAGAACCCCTCCCGGCCGCGGACGTCACCGACCGAGGTCTCGGCCACCACCACGCCCTCGAGCCCGCGGGGAACGTCGGTGCCGGCCTCGTCGGCGGGCCGGATCTGGGCCACGGTCAACAGGTCCCGCAGCGAGACCACGCCCACCAGGTCGCCGTGGTCGACGACGGGAAGGTGCCGGTAGTGGTGGTGGGTCAAGCCGGACCAGGCGGCGCCGACCTCATCGCCGAGCCCGAGGACGTCGGGGTCCGCCGTCATCCAGCGTCGAACCGACTCGTTG
This sequence comes from Acidimicrobiales bacterium, assembly GCA_015478655.1. GTDB lineage: Bacteria > Actinomycetota > Acidimicrobiia > Acidimicrobiales > RAAP-2 > Bog-756. The sequence goes on from JADMIJ010000025.1 coordinate 29,900, forward strand.
CGCGGGTCGATCCTGGTGGCCGCGGCCCGCAACAGGTCCCGCTCGGTGAGGATCCCCACGATGGCGCGCCGGTCGGTCACGACCACCGACCCGATCTGACGGTCGTTCATCAGTGCGGTGGCCTCGGTCAGGGTGGCGTCGACGGGACAGGTCACGGGGGGAGAGGACATCAAGTCCTGGACGGCAGTGGCCACGGGCACTCCTTGGTTCGAGCGGCCGGGTGCCGCCCATCGGTTTTCGCTATTCGTTCTTGTTCAGTGTGCCTGCGCCGGGAAGGGTTGTAAATGTTGATCAAGTCAATGTCGATCACAAGGAACCGGGCCCGGCCGGCGGGTCACTGCGCACTTGGGGTCCGGACCACCCCGGGAGCCTGCGACTCTGCGGGTTATCCTGCGCACCCGCTGGACTGCCGGCCATCATCGACGGCCTGCGTGAACGGGTAGGCCGGCGCCTGGCCACCCGATGAGAGGATGTGAGCGATGGCCATCGGACTCCGGCGCCCCTGGAACGCCGTGGACTTCGACGACCTCGCCCGCCTGTTCCGCCCTCCACCGGAGTACTTCGAGCGGGAGTGGTTCGTCGGGCCCGAGGAGATCGACCGGCTCAAGCTCAGCCGGTTGCGCGATCGCGCCGACCGGGCCTACCGGGTCCCCTTCTTCCGCCGCCTCTGGGATGCCAACGGGTTCGACCCGCGGGACCTCCGGAGCCTGGACGATATGGCCCATGTCCCGACCTACACCGTGGATGATCTCCGCATCAACATCGAGGAGCATCCTCCCTATGGTGACTACCAGGGCGTCTCCGCCGATGATGCCGTACGGGAGCCGCTGCGCATCCACATGTCGGGCGGCACCACTGGGGAGCCCCGGCCCACGCTCTATACGCAGTGGGACCGGGGGGTGTCCGGGGTCCTCAACGCCCGCGGCATGTACATGCAGGGACTGCGGCCGGGGGATGTGGTGGTCAACAGTTGGGCCTACGGCCTGCACAACGGCGCCTTCAGTTTCGACGAGGCCCTGCAGCGCTGGATGAACTGCCTGGTGATCACGGCGAGCACCGGGGCGGTGACCAGCACGGCCAAGCAACTGGACCTGGCCCGTCGCTTCGGGGCCGCCGCCATCCTCACCACGGGGGACCACTTGGTGCGCATCGCCGAGGAGGCCCGGTCTATGGGACTCGACCCCAAGCGCGACCTCTCCATCCGGGCGTTGGCCACCAATGTCGGCAACGAGGAGCTCCTCGAGGAGATCTTCGGGATCCCGGCCTACGCCACCTACGGGTTCCACGAGGTCGGGACGGTGGCTGTGGAGTGTCCCGCCAAGGAAGGGCTGCATATCTTCGAGGACGCCTTCCATGTCCGCGTGGTCGACGTGGAGACCGGCGAGCCGCTCCCGGACGGGGAGACCGGCGCGCTGGTCGTCACCGAGTGCTACAAGACCGGGAGCCCGCAGTTCGGGTACAACATCATGGACCTCTCCAAGCTCTATCCACGGGAGCGCTGCTCGTGCGGCAGCTGGCTCCGTCGGATGGGCCGCTTCGCCGGGCGGGGCGACACCATGGTCAAGTTGCGCGGTGTCAATGTGTGGCCCGAAGGGATCGGCCGGATCGCCACGTCGGTGGAGGGAACCATCCCCGACTACTTCGTGCGCGCCATCTCCGCGGACGGTAGGGACCAACTGGTCGTCTCGGTGGCCAGCAACGCTGCGCCCGATCGGCACGACGAGCTGCAGGCCACCATCGAGCGGCGGTTGCGGGACCAGTTGGGTGTGGGGATCGGAGTCGAGATCGTCGCCCCCGGGTCGCTCGACCAGTTCACGGGGCAGGCCACAGGCAAAGCCAAGCGGTTCCGCGATGACCGCTAGGAATGCCCCTCCCTGGAGGTCTGACTTATGAGAACGGTGTTTCACGCGTGACGTTCGAGGTCCCGGCCGGCGGGGTGATCGACACCATGATGGGTCTCCCCGCCGCCGATCGCAGCTCGTGGCGCGACCCGCTCCTCCCGCTCCTCCGCGACACGGAGAGCCGGGAGACCTTCGAGCATGCGGCCGGCTACATGTTCCGCCAGCTGCCCGATACCGAGGGCGTGACCGAGGCCGCTCCGTTCCTCCTCGAGGCCATGGACACCCACCGCGTGCAGCGCGGGTTGGTTCCGGTGAGCTTCGAGGACGAGCGGGCCCGGGCCCTCGTGTCGGAGCATCCCCGACGGTTCTCGGGGACGTACCTGGTCGACCCGCACGCCGGCCCCGACGGGGTGGACGCCCTGCGCCGCGCCGCCACCGAGCTGGGCGTGGTGGCCGCCGTGGCCTTCCCTTGTGGGTACGTCCCCCAGGTGCCGGTCAACGACCACCGGATGTTCCCGCTCTACGAGGCCTGCGTCGACCTGGGCCTTCCTATCTGCATCAATGCCGGCGTCCCGGGGCCGAGAGTGCCGATGGCCCCGCAGCATGTGGAACTGTTCGACGAGGTGTGTTGGGCGTTCCCCGATCTCACCGTCGTGATGCGCCACGGGGGCGCACCGTGGTTCGAACTGGCGGTCATGCTGCTGCGGAAGTGGCCGAACCTCTACTACTCCACCAGCGGGTACGCGCCTCGTCGCTACCCGGAGGAGATCGTGTCCTTCGCCAACGGGTCCGGGGCGGACAAAGTGATCTTCGCCGGGTACTTCCCGGCGGGTCTCACCCTGGACCGGATCTTCGCCGAGCTCCCGGACGTGCCGCTCGCCCCGGCGGTGTGGCCCAAATTCCTCCGGGCCAACGCGCTGCGGGTCTTCTCTCTCGATGACGACCCGCCTTGACGGCCCCCACCCCCGATGAGTCGGCTCCGGGTGCGATCAGATCCGCACTCCCGACGTGAGCCGCTCGACCAGCACACGTCCCCGTCGTCCCGAACAACGGGCCCGTGCCGGCGGGTTCGGACCAGGTCGTTCGCAACCCGCAACCTAAGCTTCTCCGGTGACCCGGATGCTGGAGAGCGACGAGGCGGCCCGCCGGCTCGGTGTCAAGGTGACCACGCTGTATGCCTATGTGAGCCGGGGCATGCTGGTCTCCCATCGCTCCCCTTCGGGTCGTCGGAGCCTGTTCGACGTGGACGAGGTCGAGCGGCTGGCCCGACGGTCCAAGCAGGGCAAGGCGGTCGAGACCCGCATGGTCACGGTCACGACCGGAATCACCCACCTGACTGAGGACGGGCCCATCTACCGGGGCCGCCGGGCCACCCAGCTGGCCACCGAGTCCACCTACGAAGAGGTGGCCGAGTGGCTGTGGGAGCTGCCGCAAGCGGGAGCCGGCGATAGGGGTGGCCGGCGCCAGGACGCCGGCAACAGTCCCCATGAGCCGGCAGATGAGGAGTTGGCCTGGGTGCCGCTTCCGCTCGGACCGGCGCCGCACGTGGGATCGTCGGACCGCATGAGTTGGGCCGTGGTGATGGCCGGCGCCCACGATCCCCTCCGTGCCGACCTGCGCCCCGAAGCGGTCGTCCGTACCGCTCGCCGGGTGGCAGCTTCCATGGTCAACGTCCTGCCACCACCCGGTGGAGGGAACGTGGGCGGCCAACCGGCCCCGGCCCGTCTTGTCCTGGACGACGGCACGGCTCGTGCCGGCTCGATGGCGGAGCGCTTGACCTTCCGCCTGAGCCCAGCCCCCACGGAACAACTCGTGCGGGGGGTGAACGCCGCCTTGATTCTCCTCGCCGACCACGAGCTGGCCACCTCCACCATGGCCGTGAGGGTGGCGGCATCCACTCGGGCGGACATTTGTGACGCGTTGCTGGCCGGCCTGGGGACAGTGGCCGGACCCCTCCACGGCGGCGCCAGCCAATTGGCCTATTCCCTGCTGGTCGAGGCGGAACGGAACGGCGTCGAACAGGCGCTCAACGACGCGCTCCGATGGCAGGGCTTTCTCCCCGGCTTCGGCCACACGGTCTACAAGAACGGCGACCCTCGCTTCGCCGTCCTGTGGGAGATGTTCAGGCAATTGGCCCCCGGCGCCAATCTCGACGTGGCCCGAGCTCTGATCGCGCTGGCAGGCGAGCACTCCATCCCACTTCCCAACGTCGACCTGGCCTTGGCCGCAATGACCTGGGCGACCGGGATGCCACCGGATGCCGGGCGGACGCTGTTTGCCGTGGCCCGGGTGGCCGGATGGGTGGCGCACTACCTCGAGGAGCTCGGGGAGCAGCCGCTCCGCTACCGCGCCCGAGCCGTCTACGCATCCTCGCATCGGGCCTGAGTTCAGCGTCGCCGGGCCTCCGTCGGCGGGCGGGCGAGGGGTGCGGGTTGGGCATACGCTCGGGCAATGGCTCTTCCCGCACCCAACCCGGACCGCACGTGCCTGGTGACCGGAGCCTCGTCCGGCATCGGGGCGGAGATCGCGGGCCTGCTGGCCGGTCGCGGCCTCGGGGTGACATTGGTGGCCCGGAGCGAGGCAAAGCTCGAGGCCCTGGCCGGGCAGCTGGCATCGAGGTACGGGGTCAGGACCGAAGTGATCGTGGCCGACCTCACCGACGAGGGCTCTCGCCGCGCCGTCGTGAGCGGGCTCGAGGCTCGTTCACTGGCGGTCAGCGTGCTGGTCAACAACGCGGGCTTTTCTACCATGGGGCCGGTCTACCGCTCGGATCCGACCAAGGAACTGGCCATGGTGCGCACCGACGTCGAGGCGGTCGTCCATCTGTGCTCACTCTTCCTGCCCGGCATGGTCGAGCGGCGCAGTGGGGCGGTGCTCAATGTGAGCTCGACGGCCGCCTTCCAACCACTGCCCGGCCAGGCCGCTTATGGGGCCAGCAAGGCCTTCGTGCTCTCCTACAGCCACGCCCTCCGGGGCGAGTTGCGGTCGACAGGGGTAACGGTGACGGCGCTCTGCCCGGGCCCGGTCGAGACGGGATTCTCCGAAGCGGCAGGAATATCGGATGCGGAAGCCGCCGCCGCTCTGCCGAAGATCATGTGGATACCGGCGATGGAGGTGGCCAGGGCGGCAGTGTCCGGCATGGACGCCAACAAGGCGGTGGTCATTCCGGGCGCAGCCAATCGGATCTCAGCGGCCGCGGCCTGGCTTTCGCCGCGTAGTGTGCTCGTGCCCCTGGTGGCCATGCATCACCCGGCGCTGCGTCCCTGACCCCGCCTGGTGTGGCTTCGGGTCGGAGCCTCGAACCCCTGGTCCGCAGACCGGCCTTGGTCCACCGGCACGCGGACGGTGGGACGACAGCCCGACGACAGCCCCATCTGGCCCTTGTGCAACGTGGCAGCGAGCCGGTACCGTAGGAGGGCTTCGGAAGTCTCATTTTCGGGGCGCTAGGACGAAAAAGGCAAACCCTCCGTGAGGGGGGGACGCAAAACCACGGGACTCCACGAGTCAGCCGGGCCGTCGAATCGGGTGCGCCAACGAAACCGGTGCAGACTGACGAGCCGCTCCAGCCCCTCGGGGACGGAGGGCAATTGGGGCATAGTTCTGGTCCGAAGCAGCACGGCTCTGCTCGCCCGCGGGTCCATCGCAGCGAACGTTTCACCATCATCGCGGTGGTGACCGCAGCCGCACTCATCTCCGCGGTTGGGCTTACGGCAACGGCTGTCGAGCTCGACGCCACCACTCGCCCCGGCACTGCTCAGGCCAATGGAACGACCTCCGGATTCCAGGCACAGTCGCCGTCGGGTCCCGGGGCGGTACTGGCGACGAGCACTACGCCGCACGTCGGGACGGTACCGACGACGACCTAGCCGCCCACGGCGCCCGCAGGGGCGTTGGGGGTCCTGCCGAAACCACCGGCCAGTCTGCCAACCATCCCGGTCGTGACCCCGACGACTGTGGCCACCCCGACGACCGTGCCGACCCCGACCACCACCACGACCACCCGACCGGCCCCAGGGCCGGGAACCGTGTCGAAACCACCGGCGAGCCTGCCAACCATCCCGGTCGTGACCCCGACCACCGTGCCGAAACCGACCACCACCACCACCACCCAACCGTCCGCCGGGTCCGGATCAGGCCCGAAGTCGGTCGCTCCAGCGCCGAAGGCACCGTCATCGGCGCCGGTGGTGACGACGACGACCGTGCCGGTACCGACGACGCAGGCCTCCAGTGATGAGTCCCGGCGGTGCAAGCCTGATCCGGCTGCCGCCATTGCCGCCTTGCCGCCCGGAGGTGTGTTCAACGGCTCAGGGTGCTACCGGACCGACGGCATCACCATCACCAAGCCGGTGACGATCAATGGTGGGACCTACAACAATCATGCCAATGCCGAATCCAACGACCCCCCCAATAGCGAAGGGGCCAAAGGAAGTGTGAGGCCGTTCTTCCTGATCATGCGCACCTCGAATGTCACCATCAGCAACGTGGTCCTCAACGGCTTGAACGCAGAAGGCGGCTATCACGGACTGCCATGGGTCAACGAGGAGGGCGTCAAGATCTTGTCCAGCGCCGATGTGACACTCAACAATGTCACCACCAACAACACCTACGGGGATGGCCTCATGCTCGGATTCGAGCCTGGCCACCCACCGACGAGCAATCTGGCGGTGAACGGCTACACGATCAACAATGCCGGGCGCCAGGGCGTGACCTTGGCCTACGCGACGCGGTCCACGCTCAACGACGTGACCATCAATTCGGCGGCCGATGCTGCATGGGACTTCGAAAGCGACCTGACGGGAATCGGGGCGGGCAACATCACCATCAATCGACCCGGCGGACAGAAGGGAGGGGTCCTGATGCAGGGGACGCTGGCCGGCCCGATCACCTTCAATGATTCGGCCCTCACCGGTGACATCCAACTCGTCCGGGCCGCGGCTCAGTCGCGTCAGCAGGTCACCTTCAACCGGGGAACCGTTGTCATGCGGAACAGATTCACCGGCACCCCTCCTGCCGGCATCTGGGTGAGCGGTCCGGGGAGGCTGACCTTCAACGGCGTCCACTTCCCGAGGCGGTCGGCGTTCGGGCCGCCGAACAGCGGAGCGTGGGCGGCCATCAACGGGGCGAACCTGACGTTCAACCACTCGGTCGTGGTGGCGCCCCTCGGGGTCAACGACGCCACCTCGAAGGTCACCATCAACCCGTAGCCATCCCCTGCCAACCTTGCTCAGTCGCGTCACCGGATCCGCCCGCGCCCCGGCCTGGTTGATACCGTCAGCCCGGGCCACCCGGGAACGGACAGGACGGTCGTCAGGAAGGCGTGAGGTACTGCGACTCGTAAGCGGCGGCAAGATCGTTGAGGGCCGCGGCGCCATCGCCACTGAAGGACGAGCCGTGCATCAGGGCCAGCGTGGTCGGAGCCAGTTCGCCCAGGCGGCGCATGACCGTGGCCGTGTCGGGGGCCAGGGACGAACTGCGAAACAGGGCCTCCGCCTCCATGGCCGGTCCGACGATGTCGCCTGAAGCGAGGGCGGGGCCATCGCCCAGATGGGTGAACAGGTCACCACACAGCAGGGTGCCGGTGGTCTCCTCGTAGAGGACGCGGGCCTCCCATCCGTGCGGGACATGGGGCGTGTCGATGTGACGTACACGCTTGGTGCCCAGGTCGATGACCTCCCCGTCACCCAGGGGACGAGGCGGACGATCGGCCATCTCGTTGAGCGAGACCAGGCAGCCGAGGGCCCCGTGGGCGACCTGGGCCTCGGGGGCGGCTGTCAGGAATTCGTTCATGGCCCCGCACTCATCCGATTCGACATGGCCGAACGTGATCCATCGCAGCCGCTCGACCGGCATCAGGCGCTCGATGGCGTCGCGGATCGAAGGAAACATCGATCGATGGCCGGTGTGGAACAACAGCGGTTCCTCGTCGTCCAGCAGGAACTGATTGAACGTGAACCCACTGGGCCCGATGTCGGGCACCACCGTGGACAGGCGATAGACGCCGGCAGCGATCTCATCGAGGTTGGTGGTCACGGTCGGGCTCCTCAGGGTAGGGGTGGCATACGTGGGGTGCCACCGGGCAGCCTAAATTTAAATTAGGACCGGATAGCTTCGAGGCGTGATGCTCGGATGAACAAGGGGCGGGTGGAGACGTTCAGCGACGGGATCTTCGCCATTGCCATCACCCTGCTGGTCCTGACCATCGCGCTACCCAACACCGCTGACTACAACAACCTGGCCAGGCAACTGGGCCAGCGGTGGCCGTCACTGGCCGCCTACGTGGTCAGCTTCCTGGTGATCGGCATCATGTGGGTGAACCATCACACCATCTTCACCCACCTTCGGGCGATCGACCGGGGGATGTTCTACTGCAACCTCCTCCTTCTCATGACCATCGTGTTCATTCCCTATCCGACAGAGGTGTTCGGCGAGGCGCTCCGTCTCGGACCGGGGGCCAGGACGGCCGCCATCTTCTACAGCCTCGCCATGACCGTCAATGCCTGCATGTGGTCCCTGCTCTGGCTGAACGCCTCGATCGGCCGGCGCCTGTTGTCTCCCGCTTTTCCCGAGTCGCAACGCACCATCTCCACCATCGCCTTCACTGCCGGCACCCTCGCCTACGGCGCCTCGATCGTTGTCGCGGTGTTCTTCTCTCCTTTCGTGTGCCTGGCCTTCCACGGTGCGCTGGCCCTGTACTACGCGTTCGACCCCATCTCCCGGCGTGTCGGCCGTGAGAGCGCCCCATCAGTGAAGCCGGGTGCATCGATGGGACAGGAGCCCTTCGAGCAGCGCCTCTGAGAGCGGAGCAACATCGGCCAGATCGTCGGTAGGGTTGGGATCGTGATCCCCGAATCCGCCCTGTCCCTCGACGCCATCGACCTCTCCGATCTGGGCTTCTGGGAGCGACCCTGGTCGGAGCGGGAAGGTGCCTTCCAGCTCTTGCGCCGGGAACGACCGCTGGCCTTCTTCGAAGAGCCCGATGCCACGTCCATCTCCGCCCTGGCCCCACCCCCCGGGCCCGGGTACCGGGCGGTCACCCGACACGACGACATCTCCGAGATCAGCAGGCACCCGGAGATCTACTGCTCGGGCCAAGGTGCCGTGAGCATCCTCGACCTGCCTCCGGAGATGGTCGAGTATTTCGCCGGCATGATCTCGACCGACAATCCCCGCCACGCCCGGCTCCGTCGCATCGTGTCCGCAGCATTCAATCCGCGGCGGATCAAGAGCATCGAGGAGAGCATCGAGGAAGTCGCCGATCGCATCATCCAGCGGGCCTCCGGGCTCGGGACGTGCGACTTCGTCACCGAGATCGCCGGACCGCTCCCTCTCGAGATCATCTGCGACATGATGGGCGTACCTCCGTCCGAGTACGCCACGGTTCTCCGTTGCTCGAACATCATCCTCAGCGACGGCGACCCTGAGTACATCTCGGAGGACGCCGACCCCGTCCTGGCCTTCATCAACGCCGGCCAGGAGCTCACCGACCTGATGAACGACCTGAGTGCTCATCGGATCCAGCACCCCACCGACGACCTCACCACCGCGCTTATCTCCACCAACATCGACGGCGAGGCCCTGACCTCGGGTGAGTTGGCCTCGTTCTTCATCCTCCTGCTGACAGCGGGGAACGAGACCACCCGAACAGCCATCTCCCATGGCCTACTGGCCCTGTCCGAGCACCCGGATCAGCGGGCCCTGTGGCAAGCCGATCCCGCCGCGATCGGGGCCACGGGCGTCGAGGAGGTCGTGCGCTGGGCGTCTCCGGTGATCTGGATGCGGCGCACCGTGACCGAGGACACGGTGCTGTCCGGCGAGGACCTCCATGAGGGCGACAAGGTGCTCCTCTTCTACAACTCGGCCAACCGCGATGAGGATGTGTTCGAGGATCCCTACACCTTCGACGTGACCCGGGATCCCAACCCGCACTTCGGGTTCGGCGCGGCCGGTCCCCATTTCTGCTTGGGCGCACATCTGGCCCGACGCGAGATCGACGTGATGATGCGAGAGCTGCTGCAGCGCCTACCGGACATCGAGGCGGTGGGCGAACCAGACCGGTTGCGGTCCAGCTTCATCAACGGGATCAAGCACCTCGACTGCCGCTTCACGCCCAGCTGACCCGTCGGGGTCGCCTCCACCAGCCGCAGACTCCTCGCCAGGACCGCCTCCGTTTCGCACTGAGCAGGCACAACGCCCGTTCCATCGAGGCCCGAGATCGCTTGCTCGTTTGTCCGCGACCGGTACGATCAAGCGAACGAGTGGGGCAGGTACGTCAGTTGTGGGGGAGTCAATGCACAGCGCACAAGAGGTCGGGTCCTTCTTCGGGAGCAGGCACATGGGGGAGGATCGTTGACCAGCGTCGGTTTGGTGCTGGGTGCCGGCGGCGTCGTCGGGCAGGCCTATCACGCCGGTGCGCTGACCGCGCTCCAGAGCGAGTTCGGATGGGACCCCAGATCCGCCACGACCATTGTGGGTTCGTCGGCCGGGTCGATCACCGGGACGCTGCTTCGCCTGGGAGTGAGTGCATCGGATCTCGCAGCGATGTCCACCGGGTCCCCGCTGTCGCTCCAGGGCGCAATGCTGGTGGACCGTATTCTTCCGGACGCCTCCGACCTGCCCTCGCCCCCGCCCGTCGACTGGTTCAGGCCGTGGCGCCCGCCCTCTCGAGCTCTCCTGGCTCGGGCCGCCCGCCGGCCGTGGGCCTTCCGGCCCGAGGTGGCTGCCATGACGATGCTGCCGGCTGGGAGAATCGATCTGACCGATCGGGCCACTCCGCTGCACCGGATGGTTGGGGACCGTTGGCCCGAGGACCTCTGGGTCTGCGCCACCCGACGGACTGACGGCGCCCGAGTCGTGTTCGGGCGGGCCGGATCGCCCCCCGCCCCTCTGGCGGCAGCCGTCTTGGCCTCCTGTGCCATCCCCGCCTATTTCGCACCTGTCACCGTCGGCGGCGTCCAATACTTTGACGGCGGCGTGCACTCGAGCACCAACGCCGATGTGTTGCGGGCCCAGAACCTCGATGTCGTCGTGGTGGTGTCACCCATGTCTGCGACCCGATTCCCCCTGGGAGCGGCGGATGCGCTGCTGCGATGGTCCTCCCATCGGCGCCTCGATCGAGAACAGCGCCGCCTCGAGCGGGCGGGCACAGTCGTCGTCCGGATCGAACCCGGGGGAGGGTCGATGAATGCGATGGGTTTGCAGCCGATGAGCAACGACCGATCCGACCGGGTGACGGCGGCGGCCTACGCGGAGACGGTGCAGCTGATTGCACGGGGGGAGGTCTCCGGTGGTCTCCTGGCCGATGTCGATGCTGTTCCCACTGGCTGAAGCTCTCCCACGGGTTGGACGTTGAGGCCGATCTCCCACGGTCCGAACGCCTGAGCAGTAGTAGCGTCTTGCCCGACCGAGGGGCGCGGCACTGGGGAGGTGGTCCGACGTGGGCTTTGACCGGATGAGCCCGCTCGATGCGTCCTTCTTGCACATCGAGAACGATGTCAGCCACATGCACATCGCGTCGGTCGGGATCTTCGAAGGCCCCCAACCCCCCTTCCCGGACATCATGGACATGGTCGAGAGCAAACTGTCGCTCGTCCCCCGCTACCGCAGGGTGGTCCGGCATGTCCCGTTTGAACTGGGGCGGCCGGTCTGGGTCGATGATCCCCACTTCAATATCGACTTCCACCTGCGTCACACCGCCCTCCCCTCCCCGGGTGGAGAGGCCGAGCTTCGCAAGCTGGTGGGCCGGGTGATGTCCCAGCAGCTCGATCGTTCCAAGCCCCTCTGGGAGTTCTGGGTGGTCCAAGGCCTGGAGGACGGTCACTGGGCCGTTATGGCCAAGACCCACCACGCCATGGTCGACGGTGTATCGGGGACCGACCTCCTGGCCCTCATCATGGACACCTCTCCGGAGCCGGTGGCCCCCAATCCCGTCACGTGGGCACCCGAGTCGACGCCGTCGGGGGCGCGGTTGGCCGCCGAGGCGTCGGTCGAGCTGCTTCGCAGCCCCTATGAGCAGATGCAGGCCGCCCGGTCCGCGGCCGCCGTGCCACGACAGGCGATGGCGCAGCTGCGCGAGGTGGTCAAGGGAATGTCCGCCATGACCGGGCTGGTCCGGAGGCCACCGCTTTCGAGCCTCAACGGCCCACTGGGGCCGCATCGGCGCTATGGGTGGGCCTCGACCATGGTGCGGGACATCAAGGTCATCCGCAAGGAGCTGGGTGGAACCTTCAATGACGTGGTACTGGCGGCCATCACCAACGGGTTCCGTGAGCTCCTGCTGTCCCGGGGCGAATCCGTCGACCGGGTGGTGCGCACCTTGGTCCCCGTTTCCGTCCGCGCTCGCGATGACCGGGGCCGCGCCGTGGGCGACGGTACCCTGCAGAACAAGGTCTCGGCCATGTTCGCCGAACTCCCGGTGTCGATCGCCGACGCAGGCGAGCGGCTGCACGCCGTCAGCTCGCAGATGGAAGGGTTGAAGGAGTCCAAGCAGGCTCTGGCGGGCGAGGCCCTGACGTCTATGTCGGGTTTCGCTCCCCCGATGCTGTTGGCCCTAGGCATGCGGGTGTCCAGCCACCTGCCTCAGCGCAACGTGAATACCGTCACCACCAATGTTCCCGGACCACAGGTTCCGCTCTACGTCTGTGGCCGGCGCATGTTGAAGGCATACCCGTACGTCCCCCTGGCCGGCCAGATCAGGGTTGGTATCGCCATTTTCTCCTACGACGGCGACGTGAACTTCGGAGTCACCGGCGACTACGACACCACTCCCGACCTCGACGTGCTCTGCCGTGGCATCGAAGACGGAATCAAGCAGATGCAGAAAGCGACCGGGTAAGGAAGGCTCCAAGGCGAGTTCTCCGGAACTGTCGTCGAACGAGAACGGAACCGTCGGCGAAACAGACGTTCGGGCCGCTCCAGGTGGAGCCGATCGGACCCATCCATCCTTCGGGAACCTGAGGACGTCGCCGTACGCCAAGCATCGGTTCGAGGAGTTGACTCTCCTGTCGCGGGAGGGACGATCGTGGAGGCATGGCCGAATCGAGTTGGCTCCCATTGGAAGCGGCGCCCGGCTGTGCATGCTTGGTGGGCGCCCGACATCGGATTCACGGGCCAACGCTGTGCACGGGGTCCACGATCGGTGCCGAATTGGCGTCCACCTGGTGAGCACCGAACGAGCCATCTCCGGATGCCATGGGAGAGGAGACTGAAAGCATGACCATCCAGCTGTCAATCGGTGACTTCTCGCGCATGACCTACCTGAGCGTGAAGACGCTGCGTCACTACCACGCCGTAGGGCTGCTCGAACCCGTGGAGATCGACAATTGGACCGGCTACCGCTACTACTCGGCCGAACAGGTGCCAATCGGCCAGGTCATCCGGAGATTCCGTGATCTAGGGATGCCGCTCGACCAGGTGAAGGAGGTACTCCGGGCGCCTGATACGAACTCCCGTAACGAGGTCATCGTGGCCCACCTGAGGCACATGGAGTCCCAGCTCGACCAGACCCAGCAGACCGTGGCGTCGCTCCGAGCCCTCTTGGAGCAGCCCCGAACTCCTATTGCGGTCGACTACCGGTCCGTCGCTGATGTGCGGGCGATAGCCATCTCCGAACCGGTGCGCATGGACGACGTCGAATCGTGGTGGAGTGAGGCCTTCGACGAGCTCCACCGTGTCCTGGCTCCAACCACAGGGGCGAGATCAGGTCCCGATGGCGCTCTGTACCCGAAGGAGTTCTTCGAGGACGAGCTGGGCGAGGTGGTGGCCTTCACTCCGATTGCCGGTGTCGTGAGACCGAGCGGGAGGGTCCACGCGGTCGAAATTCCGGCCGCCGAGCTGGCGACAACGGTGCACCTTGGGGCGTTCAGCGAGCTCGACCAGACCTACGGTGCGCTCGGCACGTTCGTGACCGAGCGGGAGATCGGGTTGGATGGAGCAATTCGCGAGAACTACATCGTGAGCTACGCGGAGACCGATGACGAATCGATGCACCGGACGGAGGTCTGTTGGCCCGTGTTCCACACCAAAGGAGATGAGCAATGACACTGAACCTGTATGCCGTGACCATCGACTGCTCGGACGCGGCCGGACTGGCCGCATTCTGGTCCGGTGTCCTCGACCGGTCCGTCGACGAGGGTGCGACCGAAGAGTTTGCGTCGATCGGGCTCCACGATCCAGCCGACAGTCGGCCGCATTGGATGTTCGTCAAGGTGCCGGAAGGCAAAGAGACGAAGAACCGGCTGCACCCGGACCTTGTCACCCCAGACCTTGACGGCGATGTGAGTCGCCTGGTGGCTCGTGGGGCGGTGCGCGGCGGCCAGTTTGAAGAGAGTGGGGCGCGCTGGGTCACGCTTGCCGATCCCGAGGGCAACGAGTTCGACGTTGTGGCCGAGAGTGCGTGATCAGGCAACCGACCGGGCTGGCTCCTCGGCTACGAAGCCCGGATACGCCTTGTTCGCCACGGACATCGGTCGGTGCGGCGTCGTTTGGAACGGGGCCGCCATACTCGGCATCCAGTTGCCGGAGAAGGACGGACCTTCCACGCGTCGGCGCATCGTCGGGCGGCATCCGGGTGCAACCGAGGGTTCGCCGCCGTCGTATGTGAAACAGGCGATCGATGCGATCGGGCGTCAGCTGGCGGGTGGCCGAAGTGACCTGCCCCGCATCCCGCTGGACATGGACGGGGTACCCGCGTTCGCCAGGTGCGTCTATCAGGAAGCCCGGTCCATCCCGGCTGGAACCACCATCACCTACGGCCAATTGGCCGCGAGGATAGGCAATCTGGGGGCGGCACGAGCTGTCGGTCAGGCCCTCGGGCGCAATCCGTTCCCGATCGTCGTGCCCTGCCACCGGATCGTGGCGGCGGGAGGACGGATCGGAGGGTTCTCGGCAGAGGGTGGAGTCCGCACCAAACAGCGGCTGTTGGCCATCGAGAATGCATGGGCCGAGGGCTCGAGGACGCCCAGGCGGGGCCAGAAGGCCGTCGGCTTCGACACCCGGCGAGCCGTCCGCCGGCTTCGATCCAATGATCCGGAATTCGGTCGCGTGATAGATGCGATTGGACCCTGCACCATGGAGCTTCGCCCTGCGGCCAACACGTTCTCCGCACTATGCGAAGCGATCGTCCACCAACAACTGAGTCCTAAAGCCGCAGCGACCATCCACGGACGATTCCGACGCCTGTTCTCGGTATCGGGCCCCGGCGGTCGCGGCCTACCGACACCAGTTCGCGTCCTTGCGTTGTCGGACGCCGATCTGCGGGGCGTCGGACTGTCGGGGGCCAAGGTCCGGGCCATCCGCGATCTGGCTTTGCGGAGCGTGGCCGGAGGCATCCCCACGCTCCAGTCTGCACAAAGCCTGTCCGACGAGGTCATCGTCGAGAGGCTGTCGGCCGTACGGGGTGTGGGACGGTGGACCGCCGAGATGTTCCTGATGTTCCGACTTGGACGTCCGGACGTGCTCCCGCTCGACGACTACGGCCTCCGCCGTGGATTCGCCACAGCGCTCAACGAGGGACAGATGCCGGAGGCTCGGGAGCTCGAGCAACGGGGCGAGCTGTGGCGACCCTACCGGACCGTCGCCTCCTGGTATCTCTGGCGCGCTGCCGAGGCCAATCCCGCCTGACCGCACCGGTAACGCCGAACCGGGTCTTGACCCTCCCGCAGGGGGAGGTGCGACGGTGGAACGCAGGCCTTCAGATCGATTCGGCCTCGGAGGAGTTACGTGAGGAGCCAGCCATGGCAACGATCATGCGAGATGTCACTGTGAATGCCGACGCGGCGGGATGCTGGGAGGCGGTTCGTGACTTTGCCGCCCTCCACGAACGGCTGGCTCCGGGTTTCATAGCCGGCCTCCGGATGACCGGCCCACGCGAACGGGAGATCACACTCTTCACCGGAGCCAAGGCGACGGAAGTCCTCATCGGGATAGACGAGCCGCACATGCGACTCGCCTACTCAGTCGTCAAGAGCCCGATGGGCAGCACGCACCACAACGCCTCTATTCAGACGACTTCGGACGGGGAGGGACGGTGCCGGCTTCTGTGGGTGACCGACGTCCTCCCCGATGATCTGGCCGAGCGCACGGGGGAGCTGATGGACCGCGGCATCGACATCATGCGGGTCACCCTCGAAGAGGTGCCGGTCGGTGGAGCTATTTCGTAGAGCAGACTTTGGGGAAGGACCCGAGGTCGGCGCTCCATGGGGAGCGTCGAAGGAGCCGTCTCCGTCTGTCAGGTGGCCACTGAGGTGTTGAGCGGTGGGACTCGTGCTGGTGATCAGCCGTGGGTGGGCGGCCTAAGCGCCCGCTCGCGCCAGGGCCTCGGGCCGGTTGTCGTAGCCGACGATCTCCACGATCTGTCCACCGCCGACGGTGAACACCTGCCAGCGGTCGACCTCCCCGCCCGCCTCTTCGGCAGCATCATTCCCCCGAATCTTCGTGCCGATCAGCACCCGAGATTCGAACACGAGGCACTCGATCACTTCGGCCCGGACGCCGGCCTCCCGCCCGCGTCGGTACCAGGCGAGCACCTGTCGGCGATTCTGGCAGCCGGGGTTCGGGTCGTCCGGGGCACCCCATCGGACCTCAGGATGAAGCAGATCCGAGAATTCGGTCACGTCGGCCGCCGCCAGAGCAGCCTGGATGCGCTCAGCGATCTCTTCCGTCTGTGAATCTGCCATGGGCCAAGCCTACGTCCGGTGCAGGATCGCTCGACGGCAAGAATCAACGAGCCGAGAGTCCTCCCCGGGACACCTGGACGCCTCGATAAGAGTGGCCCTGTCGTAGCGACGCCGCGCCTGAAATGCCATAGGTCATCAGCAGCGGCCATGACGGACCATCAGGCGCGGTTTTCGTGGGCGACTTTCTTGGCCGAATCCCTCAAGACAGGGTCGTTTTCGGTCGAGTAACCGAGGGTTACAACGGCGTGAAAAGAAGGACTGCCCCCCGCACAATGAGACGGTGGTTGTACCTCACACTTGCAGTGATTCCCGCCCTGCTGCTGGCCCAGCCTGTCCCCGCGGCCGCAGATGCGGACACGCATTTCGCGCACGTCGCATTCAACGATAAGGCCGGAGCCGTCACCCTGACAATTCCGGCGCCGGCGTGCCGAAAGTACGGGAACCACACCGCCTGCCAATGGGAGCTCTTCGTCGTAACTATTCAGGGCCCCTGACCACCTGATCCACCGCCAGGGAGAACACCGC
>JADMIJ010000026.1 GCA_015478655.1 Acidimicrobiales bacterium
GCGTCGCTCGCTTCAGGGGCTGGTCAGGGCGCCCACGGATATGTCAGTAGAGCCAGAATTGTCACATGTCGAGCGTCGGACCCATCCTGCCAACAGGTCGGGAACACCTGGGGCGGGTCGGATTCGAGACCGGGGCCGACGTCTACGAGCGGGCCCGGCCGGGCTATCCCGACGAAGCGGTGGCCCACCTTGTGGCGACCACCGGCATCGTGGGAGGGTCACGGGTCCTCGACCTCGCGGCGGGCACAGGAAAGCTGACCCGTCAGCTGCACGCCCACGGCGCCGTCTGCCTGGCCGTCGAACCGTCGGCGTCCATGCGGGAGGTCTTCCGTCGGACGGTCCCCGATGTCGTTGCCACCGGTGGGACGGCCGAGATGATCCCGGCGGCCGACGCGACCATGGACGCCGTGGTGGTGGGGCAGGCCTTCCACTGGTTCGACCCGTCCCGCGCCCTGCCCGAAGCGGCCCGGGTGTTGCGGCCGGGCGGGTGGCTGGCCCTCATCTGGAACGAGCGGGACGAAACCGACCCGGCGATGGCCGAGCTCGTCCGGATCAGCAGGTGGGACCAAGCGGCGCCCTATCCGGTTGGGATGGACTTCGGGACCGTCATCGACCGCAGCAACCTCTTCGGACCCGTGCGTCGCACCAAATACCCGTTCGTGCAGCGGCTCGACCTGACGTCCTTCGTCGAGCAGGTGGCGTCGCGCAGCTATGTCCAGGTGCTTCCCGATCGGGAGCGCCAGGATCTCCTCACCAAGGTCGCCGCCTTCGGCGCCACCCTGGGCGACCCGATCGCCATGCCCTACATCACCGATCTGTTCTGCGCCCCCGTGGCCACGTGATGGCCCGAATCCCACGGCGGCCGGCGCTGAGCGCCCGCCGGTCGGGGTCCGGAGTTGCCAACCCGCCTTCGGAGGGTGGAGCCTCTGGGACCGACGGCGCACGCGATGGCGCCCGGACCGCGCAACGAATGCGATCCCTATGAGGAGGACGTCGTCAATGATCAAACTGACCTGTCTGCTGAAGCGCAAGGAGGGGATGACGCCGACCGAGTTCCAGGCCTACTGGAAGGACCACCACGCTCCCCTGATCGCCAACGGCCGCTGCGGCACCCATGTGATCCGCTACGAGCAGAATCCCCGGCCGCTCGATGACTATCGCGGCGATGACGACCGGTCGGGATACGACGGGGTGACCGTCCAGTGGTTCGCCTCGATGGAGGAGTACTACGCCCACATGAGCGAGGAGGACTCCCCCCAGATGTTCGAGGACATCACCAAGTTCCTCGACCCGGACCATCTCGACTTCGTGCTCACCGAGGAGCCCCGCGTCATCATCGACGGAACCGTCGACTGGAGCGTGTCGTGAGCCGGTCTGGTCCCCAAGTTCGCACCTAGACTGCCACCGTGCACGACCTGGTCATCCGTGGTGGTCTCGTCGTCGACGGCACCGGCGCAGCCGCACGCACCGCGGATGTGGCGGTCACCGGCGGGGTCATCACGGAAGTAGGTCGGGTGAGCGGCCCGGTTCATCGCGAGTTCGATGCCGACGGCCTTCTGGTCACTCCCGGCTTCGTGGACATCCACACCCACTACGACGGGCAGGCGACGTGGGACCCTCACCTCACACCATCGTGCTGGCACGGCGTGACCACCGCGGTGATGGGCAACTGCGGCGTCGGATTTGCACCGGTGCGCCCCGATGGTCAAGAGGCGCTGATCGAACTGATGGAAGGCGTCGAGGACATCCCCGGCACCGCCCTCAGCGAAGGCATGGTGTGGGGATGGGAGACCTTCGAGGAATACCTCGATGTCCTCGACGCCCAACCCCTCGCCCTGGACATCGGTACCCAGGTTCCCCACGCGGCTCTTCGCTCGTACGCCATGGGAGCACGCGCTCGCGACGATGCCACGGCTGACGACATTGCCCAGATGGCCGAGGCGTTGTCGCATGCGCTCGGCGCCGGAGCGTTGGGGTTCTCGACGGGCCGAACCGCGGGACACCGCGACGTGCACGGTCAATCTGTGCCGGGAACCTACGCCGCAAAGGACGAGCTCGAGGCCCTCGTGGGCGCCGTGCGGTCCGCCGGACATGGCGTCGTTCAAGTGGTGCCGTCCGGTGTCGGTGGGGTCATCGCCGGCGATGCTGAGGATGCCATGGACTCCGAGCTCGACTGGATAATCGACCTCGGCCTGCGCAGCGGCATCCCGCTCACGTTTCTGGCCATGCAGCAGGCAGGCGACATCGGTCGCTGGAAGCCGTGGTTCGACCGCGTTCGTGCCGCCGACGAGAGGGGCGGCCACATCCGGCCACAGGTTGCGTGCCGTTGCTTCGGTGTGCTCATGGGCCATCAGTCCCGGCTCAATCCATTCCGTCACCGCGCCACCTATCAGGGCATCGCCCACCTTCCCCTCTTCGAACGGGTGGAGGCCATGCGCCGTCCAGAGGTTCGGATGGCCATCCTCCAGGACCCACCGGACCACAGCGGTCCCTTCGCCATGGACCAAATCGGGCGTCGCGGCTTCGACCGACTCTTTCCGCTGGGCATCGACCTCGACTACGAGCCCACCACCGACAGCAGCATCGGTGCAGTTGCACGACGCCAGGGTCGCGATCCGTGGGAGGTCGGCTACGACGCCTTGCTGGGATCGGCCGGCCGAGAGTTTCTGTTGCTGCCGCTGCTGAACTTCGGGGGCGACTCCTATGACGGGTTGGCGGAGATGATGAGCGACCCGATGACGGTGCAAGGCCTTGGTGACGGGGGTGCCCACGTCGGCCTGGTCTGTGACGCCAGCATGACCACCTACCTCATCAGCTATTGGACCCGGGACCGCACCCGCGGCGATCGCCTCCCCCTGGAAACCGCGGTCAGGCGTCTCACCCGTGATCCCGCTGAGCTCTACGGCCTCCGGGACCGGGGCGTGGTCGAGCCCGGCCGAAAGGCCGATCTCAACGTCATCGACTACGAGAACCTTCGTCTGCTTCACCCCGAGCAGGTCACCGACCTCCCCGGCAATGCGGGACGGCTCATTCAACGTTCGCACGGCTACGTCGCCACCCTGGTCAACGGGGAGGAGGTCGTCGCCGCCGGCGAACTCACCGATGCCCGTCCGGGCCGCCTGGTGCGGGGCCACCACTTCGCTCTTTCCCACGACTGACTGGAGCCGAGCCCCTGACGGGACGGGCGGCTGCGACGAAGCAGTCCGAGCACTGCGATCCTGGCATTGCGACCTGAGCTGCCAGACGGGTTGCAGATCTCGAGGGAAACGGTCCCCCTCGTTGACATGGGCTCGGGTCGGACGTACGATCCATTGAATCGGACAGGGTGTCCGATGGAATGGATGGATCATCCGACATGTCTCAGACCCAGATCGACATCAGCGACGTCAGCTTCGAGGACATCGACCTGACCGACTCCAGCCTCTTTGTCGAGCGGGTGCCCCACGAATGGTTCGCCTTCTTGCGCAGGAACGCCCCGGTGTGGTGGCAGGCCGAGGCCGATGGTCCCGGGTTCTGGGCGGTGACCTCTCACGCCGACTGCACGACGGTCAACCGCGACTACGAACACTTCTCCTCCTACCGGAACGCCACCTACCTCTGGGAGCTGCCCGAGGAGGAGCTCGAGCAGCAGCGGCTGATCATGTTGAACATGGACCCTCCGCTCCACACCCGGTACCGCCGTCTGGTCAACAAGGGCTTCACCCCCCGGATGGTGGCCCAGCTCCACGACCGGATCCACAACGCCACCGATGAGATCATCGATTCGGTCATCGAGCAGGGCCGCGCCGACTTCGTCACCGACATCGCCGCCGAGCTCCCCCTGATCGTGATCGCCGACACGCTCGGGGTACCCGACGAGGACCGGCACCGGATGTTCGACTGGTCGAACCGGATGATCGGCAGTGAGGACCCTGAGTACCAGACGGCGGGCGAGGTGGCCCAGGTGGCGTCGATGGAGCTGTATGCCTACGCCTCCGAGCTGTTCGGGGCCAAGCGGGCCAACCCCCAGGACGACCTGATGAGCGTGCTGACCGATGTGGAGATCGAGGGGGAGAAGCTCTCCCAATTCGAGCTCGAAATGTTCTTCCTGCTGCTGACGGTGGCCGGGAACGAGACCACCCGGAACCTCATCTCCGGCGCCATGGCGGCCTTCTTCGACCACCCCGACCAGTGGGAGCTGCTCCGCAACGACCGTTCGCTGTTGCCCACCGCGGTGGAGGAGATGCTCCGCTACGTGACGCCGGTGATGAATTTCCGGCGCCAGAGCACCAGTCGGTTCGAGCTCGGGGGCCAGGTCATCGAAGAGGACAGCAAGGTTGTGTTCTTCCACATCTCGGGCAATCGGGACGAAGCCGTGTTCGACGACCCTCAGCGGTTCGACATCACCCGGAACCCCAATCCGCACCTCGCCTTCGGGGCCGGGGGGCCGCACTTCTGTCTGGGGGCCAATCTGGCCCGCATGGAGATCCGGGTCATGTTCGAGCACCTGCTCGACCGGATGCCGGACATGGAACTCGATGGCAACGTCGAGAGGCTGCAGTCACCGTTCATCAACGGCGTCAAGCACATCCCGGTGAAGTTCCCTCCCGCGGCCCGCGTCTCCGCCTAGATGGCGCACCGCAAGGCGGCCGACAACCTCAAAGAGGTCATTCGGGACTTTCGTCGTGATCAGGTCATCGAGGTGGCGCGACGGCTCTTCGGGGAGCGGGGTACCACTGACGTGTCGATGGACGAGATCGCGGCCGAAGCCGGCGTGGCCCGATCCACGGTGTACGTGTACTTCGCCAACCGCGACGAGCTCCTGCGTGCCTGCCTGAAGGGCATGCACGACCAGCTCCTGGACGAAATCGCGGTGACGTGGGAGCAGGATGCCGATCCGATTCCCCGCCTCGAGCGACTGATCGAGGGGATGCTCGAGCGGATCGACGATGATCCCGCCTTCTTCCGGCTGGCGCTGGTGGCCCAGGGCGCCATGACCCAGGGCGGCGAGGCGGTGGGATCCGAGCTGGCCCAGATCGGCCTCAGCATCGCCCGGCTCATCAGCGACCTCTACGTGGAGGGCGTGGCATTGGGCATCTTCAGGGACATCGACCCGGACCGGGCCACCGCCCTCATCGGCCAGCAGATCTACGGCGCCATGTCGGTCCGGGCCGGCGAGCCGCTGCCGGAACCGGCCGCGGCGGTGGCTGCGGCGACCTGCGCCTTCATCCTGCACGGCCTCGGGACCTGAACGACCAGCACCGCGCGCGGCTCGGACCGGCCTGGCTTCCTGCGGCTCCCGGACACTGGATCAAACGGGCTCCACCTGTCGCTCCGCCACCGCCTCGAACTCGCCGTGGCCCGGCACGAGTGCGCCTTCGATGCGGTGCCGGGCGCGGGATTGCTCGGCGGCGTCCTCCCAGCGCCGTTCGACATCCCCGAACCGCCACAGCGACAGGGCGAGGGCCCACACCACCACGAAGACGCCGACGATGACGAAACCGGCCCGGTTGAGGTTGAAGTTGCTCAACCAGAGCCAGAACGACCCTCCGAGGCCGAGCTCCTGGCCGACCAGGCCGAACAGCTCGACCGTCCCGATGAACAGGGCGATGGCCACGGACAAGGCCGTGATCACGATGTTGTAGTACACCTTGCGGATCGGGCGCGAGAACGCCCACCCGTAGGCGAAGTTCATGAAGCAGCCGTCGACGGTGTCGAACAGGCTCATTCCGGCGGCGAACAGGAGCGGCAGCGACAGGACGGCCCAGAACGGCAGCCCACTGGCCACCGCCGTCCCGGACAGGACCAGCAGGGCGACCTCGGTGGCGGTGTCGAAGCCCAGGCCGAACAGCAGGCCGACCGGATACATCTTCCATGGACTGTCGATGCGGCGCGCCATCGGGCCGAGCAACCGATTCATCAGCCCGCGCTGGTTGAGGTGCTCCTCCAGCGCCTCGTCGTCGTAGTGGCCGTGGCGGATGCGGAAGAAGACCTTGGTGATCGAGACCAGGATGACGAGGTTCAAGACGGCGATGAGGTAGAGGAACGAGCCGGACACCGACGTCCCCACGATGGTGGTCCAATGATGCAGACCGGAGCCGCTGCTCTTGACCTGTTCGTCGAGGAACCGAATGCCGAAATTCAGGACCACGGCCAAGGCGAACACCACGCTCGAGTGCCCGAGTGAGAACCAGAACCCCACGCTCAGCGGGCGCTTGCCGTCGGCCATCAGCTTGCGGGTGGTGTTGTCGATGGCGGTGATGTGGTCGGCGTCGAAGGCGTGCCGCATCCCGAGGGTGTAGGCCAGCACGCCGGTCCCGAAGCCGAACAGCCCCGTTCTGCTCAGGTGGTAGTGGTGCGGGATGGCGGCGAACAGGGTGACCAACCCGAGGACGGTGAGTCCGATCACCGTGGCGGCCATCCCGGCCACGCGTCGCCATTCGGACGGGCTCAAGGAGTCCCTGATGCGGCGGAGCCTCCCCGGCGCCGCACCCACCAACTTCACCCGGTCAACGGTGCCGCCGTCCATATGTTGCGAGACTAGATCACCTGCGAACAGTTCGCAATGAGGGGAGGATCCTCAGCGGCCGGCCTTGGCCGCACAGCGCCCGCACACGCCGCTGAGGGAGAAATGGTGGGGATCGATCACGAATCCGGTGTCATCCAACAGCCGTTTCCGCAGCGGATCGAAGGTCGAATCGGGTATCTCGATCACCCGGCCGCACCCCTCGCAGACCAGGTGGTGGTGGACGTCATCGGCGAGATGCCATCTCGATGGTCCGTGCCCGAGATGGACGTGGAAGGCGATCTCGAGCTTCTCGAGCAGTTCCAGCGTCCGGTAGACGGTGGCCAGGTTGACGTCGGGATGGTGGACCCAAACCGCCTCTGCCACCTGCTCGGCGGTCTGATGGTCGCCGCTCCGGTCGAGCGCCTCCACCACCGCCCTGCGGTCCACCGTGACCCGGCTTCCCGACGCTCGGATAGCCTCGATGGCCTCTTCCACCCGCTGAGCTGACATCGCCTGGCATCGTAGCGGCGGGACGTTCGCGTTCCCCCGGCGCCGGGCCGCGCCGCAGTCAGCCGCCGGCCACGGCAGGAACGATCGACAGGGTCTGGCCCTCGGCCACCGGGGTGGCCAGTCCCTCGAGGAAGCGGACGTCCTCATCAGCGACGAAGACGTTCACGAAGCGCCGGAGCTCGCCGGTGTCGTCGAACAACCGCTCGGCGAACCCGGCGTGCGCGGCGTCGAGGGCCTTCAGCACCTCGCCGACGGTGGTGCCCTCGACGCCCACCTCGCCGGCGCCGCCGGTGAGGGTCCGCAACTGGGTGGGGATCCGGACCTTGATGGTCATGATGTGCTCCTGGCGTCCGATTCGTTGGTCGATAGGGAGTCGCCACCCATGGCGGCGGCAAATGCCTCGAGGGTGGGGGCGATGGTAGTGGTCGGCCCCACCTCGCCGGTCAGGGCCTCGACGGTCTTGAGCCCGTGGCCGGTGACGAGGGCGACGACCCGCTCGTCGGACCGCACCACGCCTTGGGCAGCCAGCTTGGCCAGGGTGGCGATGGTGACGCCGCCGGCCGTCTCTGCGAAGATCCCCTCGGTTCGGGCCAGCAGGCGGATGCCGGCGATGACCTCGTCATCGGTGACCGAGGCGCAGGACCCGCCGGACGTTCGAATGGCATCGAGCGCATACCAGCCGTCGGCAGGGTTGCCGATGGCCAGGGACTTGGCGATGGTGTCGGGCTTCACCGGTCGGATGGCATCGGTTCCCTCGGCGAATGCCGTGGCCACCGGCGCGCAGCCGGAGGCCTGGGCGCCGGAAATCCGGACCGACGGCTCCTCGTCGAGCAGGCCGACCTTCCACAGCTCGGCGAATCCCTTCGCCACCTTGGTGAGCTGGCTCCCCGAGCCGATCGGCACCACCACGTGATCCGGCGCCTGCCATCCCAACTGCTCGGCCACCTCGAAGGCCAGGGTCTTCGATCCTTCGGCGTAGTAGGTGCGCACGTTGACGTTCACGAACGCCCACGAAGGCTGCTCGCTGGTCAGCTCGGCACACAGCCGGTTGACGTCGTCGTAGCTGCCCTCGACGGAGATCACCCGGCCGCCGTAGACGGCGGTCATGGTCACCTTCGCCTTCTCGAGGTCGTGAGGAATCAGCACCACCGACTCCATGCCCGCCCGCGCCGCGTGGGCGGCCACCGAGTTGGCCAGGTTGCCGGTCGACGCGCAGGCGGCCACCTTGAACCCGAGCTGGCGGGCCTTCGTGAGTGCCACTGAAACCACACGATCCTTGAACGAGCCGGTGGGATTGGCGGTGTCGTCCTTGATCCACAGCTCGCCGAGTCCCAGCTCGGCGGCCAGCCGCTCGGCGCGGATCAACGGGGTGAACCCCGCCCCGAGGTCCACCGGTGCGGGGTCCGCCACCGGCAAGAGGTCGGCGTACCGCCAGATGGACCGGGGTCCCGCGGCGATGCGCTCCCGGGTCATGGTGGCGGCCACCCGTTCGTAGTCGTACGACACCTCGAGGGGCCCGAAGCAGTAGTCGCACACATGCAACGCCTCAGCCGGATAGGCGCGTCCACACTCACGGCAGCGCAACCCAGAAACGAAGTCCACGGTGGTCTCCTCATCGCTCGGGCATTGGCACCCGCTACGGACCCTGATCTGTCTGTTCAGATCGAGGTCACGCTCTGGTTGCCGCGGCGTCGCAGGGCCCGGTCCCTCAGCCGCTCTGGATGATGGCCTCTAGTTTGCTCGATACGAGCGTCGCCGTCAATGCGGTCGGCCGCCGAGGCGGCAGAGGTCCTGTTCATCGGGTCCCTGACCACTCAATCCGCACCGGTGAGCGATGATGACAGCATGCCGATCGCTCTCACGCCAGGTGAGGACACGGGCCGCTACGACAGCGGGTTGTTCGACCCGTTCGCGCTGGCAGAGGCGAAGGAGGGTCGTAGCGTCTCCGTGTGCATACCGGCCCGGAACGAGGCGGCCACCGTGGGCGCCATCGTCAACTCGATCGTCTCGGCCCTCACGGCCTCGCCCGGGGGTGCGCCCCTGGTGGACGAAGTGGTGGTCATCGATGACGGCTCGACCGACCAGACCGCCCACCAGGCCCTGCTGGCCGGGGCGCGGGTCATCGCCACCCACACCCCCGGCGGGGGCAAGGGACAGGCCATGCGATCGGCGTTGAAATCCGCTGACGGCGACGTCATCGCCTTCGTCGATGCCGACGTCACCAACTTCGGCCCCCACTTCATCACCGGACTGCTCGGGCCGGTGCTGCTCGACGAGTCGGTGACCCTGGTCAAGGGCTTCTACCAGCGGCCCCTCCACGGGGCCCCCGATGGCGGGGGTCGGGTCACCGAACTGACCGCCAAACCCATCATCGACGTGCTCTTCCCCCACCTGACATCGATCGAGCAGCCGCTGGCCGGGGAGACCGCCGCCCCCCGTTGGATTCTGGAGACGTGCGGCCTGGCTGACGGCTATGCGGTCGAGCTGGCCCTCCTCATCGACGTGGCTGCCCGGTTCGGCGTCGAGTCCATCGCCCAGGTCGACCTCGGGGTGCGGTTCCACCGCAATCGGCCCCTCTCGGAGCTTCGCCCCCAGGCCACCGACATCCTGCGCGCCGCGTTGGCCCGGGCAGCCCTCATCCCTCCGGACTGAACGCGCCGCACCCCGAGCCGAACCGTGGTTCGACCCGGGGTACGGGCGAAGGAGGCGGGCGACCAGGGCTACACCGACACGCACGCCGCCTCGGTGTCCGGCCGCACCGGATAACCCACGAGTGCAGGGACCAACGGCTCGGACTCGAGCGCCGGGTCGGCAACCGGCACCGGGATGGAGGAGACCTCGGCGCGGTTGGCGCGACGGCCGGGGACGAGGAGGGCGACGACGGCCCCGACGGCCACCACCGCGGCGCCGGCGTAGACCGCGGGGGTCAACCCGCTCACGTAGTCCTGCCCGGAGGCGTAGCCGCCATTGGAGCTGAAGATCGATCCGAGCACGGCGATGCCGAGCACCCCGCCCAGCTCCCGGAAGGCGCTGTTGGCCCCTGAGGCGACGCCCTCCAGGGACTTCGGCACCGCACTCAGCACCAACGAGGCCAGGGGGACGAAGAAGAGGGTCATCCCCATGCCGCAGATGATGAAGGGCACCACCAGGTCGGCATACGGCGTGGTCGGTGTGGTGACGTACGCCAGCCAGGCCAGCCCCGTGGCTTGGAGCGTCAGCCCCGCCACCACCAGTGGCTTGGCGCCCCATCGCTCGGCGAGGGTGCCGACCACCGGTGCCAGCAGCATGGGCATGGCCGTCCACGGCAAGACCCGGACCCCGGCGGCCAGGGGGCTGAGGCCCTGGACGGTCTGGAGGAACTGGGTCAGGAAGAAGATCGAGCCGAACATCCCGAAGCTGAACAACATGGCCGTCACGTTGACCGACGCAAACCCCCGATGACGGAACAGCCGGATGTCCAGCATCGGATGCGAAGACCTGAGCTCCCAGGCCAGGAACCCGGCCAACGCCGCCGCTCCGACCACGAAGGAGGCGAGGACCGAGGTGCTCGTCCAGCCGTGGGAATTCCCACGCACCAAGCCCAGCACCACACCGAAGAGGCCGGCACTGACCAGGCCGACGCCCACCAGGTCGAGCCGGGAGGCGACGCCGCGGCTCTCGGACAGCTTCCACCAGGCCAACGGGATGAGGACGATCCCTACCGGGACGTTCAGCCAGAAGATGTACTGCCAGGACCATCCGCTGGTGACCGCCCCGCCGACCAGCGGGCCGAGGGCGACCGCACCGCCGCCGATGGCGCCCCATATCCCGAGGGCGACGTTGCGGCGCTCGGGGGGGACGGCGGCGCTGAGCAACGTCAACGACAACGGCATGATCATGGCGCCCCCGGCACCCTGGACGGCACGGGCGAACACCAGCACAGAGATGTTCGGGGCCAGTGCGGCCACCGCCGAGGCGGCGGTGAACACGGCGATGCCGAGGACGAAGATGCGTCGCCGGCCGAAGCGCTCTCCGATGGCCGCGGCGGACAGCAGGAGCACCGCGAACGTGAGGGTGTAGGCGTTGACCGTCCACTCCAGGCCGGAGAGGCCGGCGTGGAGATGGACCCGGATGACCGGGAGGGCGGTCGACACCACCAGGTTGTCCAGCGAGGCCATGAAGAGGGACAGGCCGGTCACCACGATCGCCCACACGGCGCGGGACTTGGCCTCTGGGCTCAGGGGGGTGCCGGACCCGGGGGGTCCGGCGGCCCCTGCGTCGCCAGGCGCGGACCCCGTTACCGCCGGGGCTGCCGGGGATGCCGGAGCTGCCGGAGCAGTGGGGGCGGAGGTGACGGCAAGGGAGGCGGACCCGGATCCGGTCGTCTCCGCCCGCCCCGGCGAACGCCGGGCCGTCCGGATGGCGCTCAGGCGGGACCATCCAGGCCCTTCCTTCAAGGCGGTCCTGACCGTGCGCCACCTGGTTGATTGTGATTGATCACTAGCTACGTGGGGCAAAAAAAGCGGGATGGTGAGGGGCTGATTCATGCGGGAACCTCCGCGTTCGTGGCCTCGTCGGCACGGTGCTGTGCCTCGAGAGCCTGGGTAACGGCCTTGAGGGCCTGGGCCTTTTCGGGAGCGGGGCAGAGATTCTGCGCCCATGGGTCAGAGATGGACAGGAGATCGATGGCGGCCATGACGTTGATCAACATCCCCGTGGCGAAGAAATTGCGGAGCTCGTCGTCCGAGATGTGGTTGCGGTCACGGATCATTCCCTGGAGGACCTCGAAGGTGCGCCGGCAACTCCGGGCAATGTCCGGGTCCCCGGGGGCGGCGGCAAAGCCGTGCAGCTGCACCTGGAGCAGCTCCGGGTCCTGCATCAGCTCGACGTAGGCCGCGCCCATGGCGACGAGGGCGTCCTCTCCCTCGAGGCCCTCGCCGGCCAGGGTCAGCTCCCGGATAATCCTGTCTCCGACCAGGTCATAGGTGGCCACGAACAGGTCTTTCTTGGTGCCGAACAAGCGAAACAGGTAGGGCTGGGAGATGCCGGCACGGGCGGCGATGGCCTCGGTCGACGTTCCCGCATAGCCGGATCGTGCGAACTCCGAGATGGCCGCGGCCAACACTGCGGTGCGGCGCTCTTCGGCTGTCTGTCGTCCGGAAACCATCATGAGTTCCATTGTGAGTGCTCACTCACTAACTGTCAAGGTGGTATCCGGATCTCACGGGGATCGGTGCCCAGCGGGTAGCGTCCAATCAATGGCTGTCGACCGCTTCCGGCACGATGGAGACGGCTCGCTGGCCGACACCGTGCTGGTTTCGAACCGGGGACCCCTAGCCTTCCACTTCGAGGAGGGCGTTCCGGTGGCCGGACAGGCCGCCGGTGGCCTGTCCGGATCCCTGCGCCCCATGGTGGTCGGCACCGGCGCCACCTGGGTGGCCTGCGCCCTCGGTGACGCGGACCGGGCGGCCACCGAGGCGGGACTGATGACCGACGACGGGCTGCGCATCGAGCTCGTCGATCCCGACCCGGATGTCTACAACCTGGCCTACAACGTGGTGTCCAACGCCATGCTCTGGTTCTGCCACCACCACCTGTTCGACGCGGCCCGCCGACCTCGTCCCGACCACCGCTGGGGGGAGGCCTGGGAGGCCTATCGGGAACTGAACCAGTCGATCGCCCAGCGGGTGGCCAAGGTGGCACCGGAGGGGGGACGGGTCCTCGCCCAGGACTATCACCTGGCCCTCATGGGATCTGAGCTGGCCACGCTGCGGCCCGACCTGCGGACCGCCCACTTCACCCATACCCCGTTCGCCGATCCCTCGGTGCTGCGGATGCTCCCCACCGCCACCGGCGACGAGTTGCTGGCGGCCATGGCCGGATTCGGTGCCTGCGGATTCCACACCGAACGGTGGGCCTCCGCCTATCGGTCGGCCCAAGCCGTGCTCGGTCCGCCGTCCGGAACCGACGCAATGCCGGCGCCGACCTTCGTGTCGCCGCTCTCCCCCGACCCCGGTCAACTACGGTCCTCCGCCGCCGAGCCGGCGGCGGCCGAGGCGCTGGAGCGGATCGAGGAGCGGATCGGTGGGCCCGATCGTCAGGTCATCGTCCGCGTGGACCGGATGGAGCTGTCGAAGAATCTGCTGCGGGGTTTCTGGGCCTTCGAAGAGCTGCTCGAGCTGCAGCCGGCGCGCCGCGGCAGAGTGGTGTTCGTCGCCCTGGCCTATCCCACCCGCCAGGGGCTCCCCGAGTACCTCGCCTACCAGAACGAGGTCGAGTCGACGGTGGACCGCATCAACCAACGGTGGGCCTCCCCGGGGTGGACGCCGATCCTCCTCGAAGTCGAAGACGACTACT
This sequence comes from Acidimicrobiales bacterium, assembly GCA_015478655.1. Lineage (GTDB taxonomy): Bacteria > Actinomycetota > Acidimicrobiia > Acidimicrobiales > RAAP-2 > Bog-756. The sequence goes on from JADMIJ010000026.1 coordinate 13,334, forward strand.
TCCGCTCGTTGGCCGCCCTGTCCCGGTATGACGTCCTGCTGGTCAACCCGGTACGCGACGGATTGAACCTGGTGGCCAAGGAAGGGCCGCTGATCAACACCCGCAACGGGGTCCTGGCCCTGTCCCGGGAAGCGGGCGCCTTCGAGGAGTTGCAGGTGGCCGCCCTCGAGGTCAACCCGTTCGACGTCTCGGGGACGGCGGCGGTGTTGGCCGAGGCCCTCGACATGGGTGACCAGGAGAAGGCCTCCCGCATCGCCGCCCTCCGTGAGGTGATCACGGCCCGGCCACCGTCCGCGTGGCTGCTGGACCAGCTCGACGCCGTTCGCTGACCGGCAACTCGCCGCACCACCATCTCAGCCCCCTGGCGCCACCGACGGCTGCTCGGCCAGCCAGCGCATGACATCGAGGGCCGCATGGGTTCCCTCGAGGACGACGTCGGCGGCCGCGGCGACTTCCTCTGGACTCTCGGCGTCGACCACGGCCACGGCCACCGTGGCCATGCCGTCTTGCGAGGCCAGGTCGGCCAGGGTTGCGAACGCCGGCAGGTCACCCAGGTCGTCGCCGAAGAAGCAGGCAGCCGAGCACCCGGCCACCAGTCGCCGGAGGGCCGACCCCTTGTCGATATCCAGCGGGGGTCGCAGCTCGATGGACAGCCGACCCGGATGGGCGCGCAGCCCGGTGCTCGCCACCTCGGCCTCCACCGCGGAGGCAACCCGTGCCGCGGCCTCCGGCGCCCCCCTCCAGTGGACGGTGACGGACAGACCCTTGGCCTCGACCACTACTCCCTCCGGAGCCAGCGACCCCAGGCGGCGCGCGCTCTCACCGACCACCGGCCGCCAGCGTTCGACCCCCGGCTCGACGCCGACCGTGCCGTCCGCCCCCGACCACTCGAGCCCGTAGAGGCCGACGAAGCGGGGGTGGCCGGGTTCGGGCGGCCCCGCCGACCCGGCCCGGGCGTCCCGACCGGCCGGGGTCAGTTGATCGACCAGGAACGACACCGGGCGGCCGGACACCACGGCGACCACACCGAATCGGTGGGCCAGCCGCTCCATCACTTCGGCGGTGCCGTCGAGGGGTCGGGCGTCCCCGGGGCGATCCACGATCGGGGCCAGGGTGCCGTCGAAATCGGTCACGATCGCCGTCGTGGCCGCGTGCTCCAACAGGGGGGCCAGGGCCCGGCGGACCGCAACCGACGGTTGGCCTGCGGCCGTCGTGCCCGACGCAGACACCGGCTCGTCGATCAGTTGACGGTGGACGAGGTGGTGGTCCGGACCGTCGGGGCGGTGGTGGTCGTGGACGAGCCCGGTGAGGCGAGGTCGGGGCCCACCACCACGACGACCTCGGCGGTGCCGATCGAGGCGATCGGGGCTGCCGTGGTGTACGGCGCCACCGCACTGGTCGGGAGGTGCAGCGACGCGGCGACGGCGTCGGCCGCCTGCTGCTGGCCGGACACGTAGTAGACCTGCGAGGTCGGTATCTTGGTCGAGGCATTGACCGGCGGGAGCAAGCTCCATCCCCCCACCTGGAGGCGGTTGGTCACCGTGGCGGCCGCACCGGCTAACCCGGAGGCGTTGGCCACCAGGACGTGAACCTGGCTGGGGGGAACCGTGGTGGTGGTGGAGACAGGATGGCCGGGCTGACTGGTCGAGGTTGACGGCGCCGCCGACCCCGAGGCGGACTTGGCCGCCGGCGGGTGGATCACGCCGAGTACCAGCACCGTGGTGGTCACGAAGGCGGCGATGACGATGAGCGCCCTGGCTAGGGCGATCCCTCCGGCACGCCCGCTCGATCCATCTGGTGGGGTTGGGTCGTTCTCCGGGGGGTTGGACACTGCGTGCCAGCCTGCCAACCGACGGGTGCAGAAGCAAGCGTTTCGCCTCCGGCCGCTCCCCGGGCGGGTACCTCACGCAGGATGAAAGTCCCAGGTGCTCCTGGAAACGACCGTAGGATGCGTTCGGCTCCGGGTCTGGTCCGGACACCGGGCCGGTGTGGCGCAGTTGGTAGCGCAGACGACTTGTAATCGTCAGGTCGTGGGTTCGATTCCCACCGCCGGCTCCAGGGAAGCCAGGAGAAGTCCAGCTCACAAGCGGAGGCCGGAGCCCTCACGTGGCCGTCGGGGTGCGAGCGGGCTGCCTACCGGCGTCATCGGGCGGACGTTGCCCGCCCAGGCCCGCGTCACGGCCGAGAGGACTTCCGGGTAAGTTCTTTCGGCGGACGGACGGCACCGGGACCGCGCATCGGGAACACCCCGGAGCCAACGGGCAGCCGCCTTAACGATCCCCACGCAGTTCGGGAGGAGCGGGTATGACGGATCTGCTGGTCACCGTGGGGGATCTGACGATCACCGACCGGTTCTACGCCACCCGGTCGATGACCGAGTCGCTCGCCTCCCCCCTGTCCGCCGAAGACCAGACCGTCCAGTCCATGGCGGATGTGAGCCCAACCAAATGGCACCGGGCCCACACGACATGGTTCTTCGAGACGTTCCTCCTGACTCCCAACCTCGCCGGCTACCGACCCTTCCACCCCGACTTCGCCTACCTGTTCAACTCCTACTACGAAGGGGTCGGCGCCCGGTATCCCCGACACGACCGCGGACAACTGTCGCGACCCGGCATCAACGAGATCGCCGAGTACCGAGCCCACGTGGACCACGCCATGGCCACCCTGCTCGAGGATCCGGCCTGCGGGTCGTGCACGGGACTGGTCGAGCTCGGCATCCAACACGAGCAGCAGCACCAGGAGCTCCTGCTGATGGACATCAAGCACGTCCTGTCCCGCAATCCGCTGCTGCCCGCCTACGACGCCGTGCGGCTACCCAAGCCCAGCACCGCGTCCGCACCCACCTGGACCCATCACCCCGAGGGCACCTACCAGCTCGGCCACTCGGCCCCGGGGTTCTGTTTCGACAACGAGCTTCCCCGCCACCGGGAGTACGTCGACGCGTTCGCCATGGCCGACCAGCCGGTGACGTGTGGCGAGTGGCTGGCCTTCATGGAGGACGGGGGCTACCACCGTCCCGAGCTGTGGCTGTCCGACGGGTGGGCCACCGTGCAGGCCGAAGGATGGGAGCACCCCCTCTACTGGCTGGAGTCAGACGGGTTCTGGCTGGAGTTCACCCTGGGCGGCCCGACCCCGCTCAACCCGGCCCAGCCGGTGTGCCACATCAGCTACTACGAGGCCGACGCCTTCGCCCGGTGGGCCGGGGCGCGGCTCCCCACGGAGGTCGAGTGGGAGGTGGCCGCGGCCGGACGGCCCCTGACCGGCCAGTTCCTGGACCACACCAAGCTCCATCCCACCCCGGTGGCCGGCTCGCCCACCGGGACCACACCGTTCGGCAACATCTGGCAGTGGACATCCTCGGCCTACAGCCCCTACCCGGGGTTCGAGTCCGCACCAGGGGCCGTGGGCGAGTACAACGGCAAGTTCATGGTCAACCAGTACGTGCTGCGAGGCGGGTCGTGCGTGACCCCGCCCGACCACATCCGGGCCACCTACCGGAACTTCTTCCCCCCGTCGGCCCGGTGGGCGTTCTCCGGCCTGCGGACGGCCAGAAACGGCTGACCCGGGCCGGACCCAACCACCTCGCCCAAGGAATCCCCAACCCATGACCGACGTCATCCCCCCCACCATCGACATCCACCTGTCGCCCCGCGATCTGCGCGACGCCATGGAGCACGACGTCCGCACCGGCCTCACGGCGGCGCCGAAGATGCTCCCGCCCGTCTACTTCTACGACGAACGCGGCAGCAAGCTGTTCGACGCCATCACCAGGCTGCCCGAGTACTACCCGACCCGGTCCGAGCGCTCGATCCTCGACGCCCACGCCCGTGACATCGCCGGGCGCTCCGAAGCGGACACACTGGTGGAGCTCGGTGCGGGCACCTGCGAGAAGTCACGAGTGCTTCTCGACGCCATGCAGTCGACCGGTCTCCTGCGCCGCTTCGTGCCCCTGGACGTGAGCGACACCACGCTGTGGGAGGCCGCCACCACCCTGGCCGAGGAGTACCCGGGTCTGGAGGTCAGCGCGGTGGTCGGCGACTTCCACCGGCACCTCGACCTCCTGCCCACGGACGGTCGCCGGCTGTTCGCCTTCCTCGGCGGGACCATCGGCAATCTCGACCCGGGGCAGCGGCGCGAGTTCTTCATAAAACTCGGCAAGGTCATGATGATGGGCGATCGACTGCTGCTCGGCACCGACCTGGTGAAGGACCGCACCCGACTGGTGGATGCCTACGACGACGATGCCGGGGTGACGGCCGAGTTCAATCGCAACGTGCTCCATGTGCTCAACCGCGAGCTCGGGGCCGACTTCGATCCCGCACGGTTCGAGCACGTGGCCCGATGGAACGAGCCCGACCAGCGCATCGAGATGTGGCTGCGGTCCGACCAGGACCAGCAGATCCATGTGGCCGACCTCGACCTGGACCTGGCCTTCAGGGCGGGCGAGGAGATGCTCACCGAGATCAGCACCAAGTTCTCCCCGGCGGCGCTCGAGGCCGAGCTCAACGAGTGCGGGTTCGTGGTCGAATCCATGTACGCCTCCGATGGCGAGGAGTTCCTGATGACGGTGGCCCGACCCTCGTCCTGACCTCCCCGGGCCGGGACTGGTCTGACCGACGCGCCGTCCCGACCGCGGCCGGGGCCTCATCCTCGGGCCTCATCCTCCGACGAGGTCCTTCACCGCAGCCTCGATGGCCCGATGGAAGGTCGGATAGGCGTAGATCATGTGCCGGAGCCGGGAGGTGGGCACCTCGGCGTGGACGGCGAGGGTGAGGAGGCCGAGCACCTCGCCGCCCCAGGGGCCCGCCGAGGTCGCCCCCGACCAGCACCCCCCGGTCGGCGTCCGCCACCAGCTTGATGAAGCCCCGGTTGCCCGCCTTGTGGATCCATCCCCTGGGCGAGGTCGGGATGGCGGCCATCCCCACCCGCACCTCGAGGCCTCGTTGGCGGGCCTCACGTTCACCGAGCCCCACCGAGCCGATCTCCGGATCGGTGAAGGTGACCCGGGGGACGGCCCGATAGTCGGCCGCCACCACCGGTCTTCCCAAGATGTCGTTGACGACGATGTCCGCCTGGTACATCGACATGTGGGTGAACGCCCCCTTGCCGGTCACGTCGCCGATGGCCCACACCCGGTCGACACCCTCCACCCGCATGTGATCGTCGACGGGCAGGGCCCTGGCGGACTCGTCGAGGCCGATGGCGGCCACATTCAGGGCCGCCAGGTCGGCCCGGCGCCCGGTGGCCACCAACAGCCGGTCGACCACCAGCGGCTCCGAGCCGGCGAGCGTGACCGAAAACCGTCGTCCGTCGTGATGCACGGACTCGACGCTCACGTCGGTCCGGACATCGATCCCCTCGGCCGCGAACACCTCGGCCAACAGCGCTCCTGACTCGGGCTCCTCAGGGCCGATCAGGCAGGGGCCGGCCTCGAGCACCGACACCCTGGACCCGAATCGGTGGAACACCTGGGCCAGCTCGACACCGATGGCCCCACCACCCAGCACGCCCAACGACGCCGGGACCTCCTCGGTCTCGATGGCCTCGCGGTTGGTCCAGTAGGGCGTGTCGGACAACCCCGGCACCGGCGGAGTCCAGGGGCGCGTCCCGATCCCGATCACCACGGCCCGACCCGCCTCGATGACCCGGTCGCCGACCGCCACCCGGTTGGGCCCCTCCAGCCGGCCCCATCCCCGGATGAACTTGCCTCCCTTGTCCTCGAAGCGCTTGACGGCCACGGCGTCATCCCACGAGTCGGTGGCCTCCTCCCGGATGCGTTTGGCCACCGGGGCCCAATCGGCTTCCACGGTGGTGCTGCCCGCCATGCCGGGCACCCGTCTGGCCTCAGCCAGCAGGTCGGCGGACCTGATCATCATCTTGGAGGGGACACAGCCCCAGTAGGGGCACTCCCCGCCCACCAGTTCGCCGTCCACGCCCACGACGTCGAGACCGGACTCAGCCAGGCGCTCGGCCGCGTCCTCGCCGCCCGGTCCCATGCCCACCACGACCACATCGGCTCGCTCAGTCATCCCTCTCCTTTGATCGGACCCGGTGCACCGGGCGGTGTCGACGTCGGACCGCCTTCAACCGGACCTGATCGGATCGGATCGGACGGGTTCTGATCGATCGGCGATCAGGTGGCCGATCATGACAGCCGGGCTGGTGACGGCTCCACCGGTTCTACCGGGGATCGGCCACCGGGGTCCATCGCGGGGCGAACAGGTCGATGACAGGCCGGACCGCCGGTGCGGGCCGACCGGAGGGCCCGGGCGCTCACGGTGGGAACACGGTGCGCTCCGGCGGGGTTGGACCCTGCATGACAGTCCGAGCGACGTGGAACGGCGTGGTGGTGGCCGAGAGCGACCACACGGTGGTGGTCGAGGGCAATCACTACTTCCCGGTGGGGGATGTGCGGGAGCAGTACTTCGACTCTAGCGAGCGCCACACCATCTGCCCGTGGAAGGGCCAGGCCAGCTATCGCTCCGTGGTGGTGGACGGCCGTCGCAACCAGGATGCGGCCTGGTTCTACCCGACTCCGAAGGAGGCCGCCAAGGAGATCACCGACCGGGTGGCCTTCTGGAGAGGTGTCACCGTCGAGCAGGTCCCGTAGGCACAGGACGGGGCGGACGTTACCGGTACCGCTGGCGGGCCACGTCGAAGCAGGCGATGGCCCCGGCGGTGGAGACGTTGAGCGAGGACAGCGATCCGCGCTGCGGGACGCAGGCCAGGGCGTCGCACCGTTTGCGGGTCAGGGCAGCCAGCCCGTCGCCCTCCGAACCCAGTACGAGGCCCACCGGCTGGTCACCCAGTTGCAGCCCGTAGAGGGACTGCTGGGCCTCCCCGACCAGGCCCACCGTCCACACTCCCAGCTCGGTGAGCTTCTTGAGGGCGGCCGGGATGCCGGCCACGATCGCCATCGGCAAGTACTCGATGGCCCCGGCCGCCACCTTGGTGACCGTCGGCGACAGGTGGGCCGACCGGTGCCGGGGCAGCACGATGCCGGTGACACCCGCGCACTCGGCGCTTCGCAGCAAGGAGCCGAGATTGTGGGGATCGGTGATTCCGTCGAGGATGAGCAGGAACGGCAGTCGGCCGCGGGGGGACGACCCGCACAGCGATTCGAGCGGCGTCTCCTGGACGGGTCGGGCCAGGGCCACCACTCCCTGAGGGGCGTCGGTCCGGGCCACCGCGTCGATGCGGCGGCGGGAGACATACTCGACACGCACTCGCCGTTTGGTCGCCAGCCGCTCGATCTCGTCGAGGATGGCGGCGGCGTCCATGCCGTCGGCCATCAGAAGTGACCGGACCGGGCGCCGGTCGGCGGTCAGCAGCTCACGGACGGCCTGGCGCCCCTCGACCTGGTCGCCCCCGAGACCGGGCGTCCCGGTCCCCCGTCGGGCCCGGGACCCGTCGGGCGATCGGTCCCGTTGGCCCCGGGATCTGTTCGGCGCCGCCGCCCCCCGGCCGGCACCCCTCCTCGGCGTCGAACCCCTTCCCCTGGTTCCACCCCCGGCTCCGCCCCGCGACGTGGGTGACTGCCCGGCCGCTCCCCGCGGCGCACCGCGTCCGCCACCGGCACCGGCCCGTCCCCGTCCGGACTTGGCCGGGGTCACCGATGACCCGCGGCCCGACGGTGCTCGGGACGTGAGGCCATCAGCACCACCGCGGTGCAGGCGATCCCTTCGGCGCGGCCCAGCGCCCCGAGCCCTTCGGCGCGGGTGGCCTTGACGTTGACCGGGGCACCGAGCACGGCTGCCAGCCGCTCCGACATCCGATCGACGAAGGGAGCGAGGTGGGGCCGTTCCGCGACCACGGTGCAATCGGCGTTGACCGGGACCCAGCCGCACTGCAGGGCGAACTCGAGCATCCGGGCCAGGATCTCCAGACTGTCGGCGTCGTGCCAACGGGGATCGGTGTCAGGGGCGTGACGCCCAAGGTCGCCGAGACCCGCTCCACCGAGCACGGCATCGGCGATGGCATGGGCCACGACATCGGCGTCGCTGTGGCCCTCGAGGCCCCGGGCCCCGTCTCCGGCGATGGTGATCCCACCCAGGATCAGCGGGCGGCCGGGTCGATCGGAGAACCGGTGGACGTCGAGGCCCTGGCCGATCCGCATGGCCGGTGCACCCTCGCTCACCGGGTCGACGCGGCGATCAGGGCTTCGGCCATCTCGAGGTCGCCGGGCCGGGTGACCTTCAGATTGCAGGGATCCCCTTCCACGGTGCGAACCGTAGCGCCCAGACGCTCCAACAGTCCGGCGTCGTCGGTCGCCTCCCCGTCCGTGCTGTGGGCCCGCCGCAACGTGGCGGCCACGAACGCCTGGGGGGTCTGCACCGTGACCAGCCCCTCCCGGTCGACCGTGGATCGGATGGTCCCGCCCGACACCCGTTTCAAGGTGTCGGCCACGGCGATTACCGGGATGGCACCGTCGATCCCGTCGGCCCGCACCGCGTCGACGACGGCGGCGAACATCGGGGCGCCGGCCAGGGGACGGGCGGCGTCATGGACCACGATGATCCCGGCCTCCTCGGGGACGGCGGCCAGGCCGGCCCGCACCGAATCCGCCCGTGTCGACCCCCCGACCACGACCCGGTCCGCCCCCAGCGTCGGGTTCGGAGGATCCGCGACCGTCGTCGCCCCATCGGGCCAGCCGTGGGGGACGACCAGGACCACCCCGTCGGCCACCGAACGGGCCGCGGCCACCGACCAGGCCGCCACCGGCCGGCCGGCCAGTTGGAGAAACTGCTTGGGCCCCCCGAAGCGGCGGCCCGACCCACCCGCCACCACGATGGCCCAGACAGGTGCCGTTCGGCTCAGGGCAGCGCCTCGTTGAGGCGCAACTCGGCCGTCTCCTCGTCCACGCCCAGGGCAAAGGTGAGCTCGGACACCAGAATCTGGCGGGCCCGCTGGAGCATCCGTTTCTCTCCGGCCGACAGACCCTTGTCCTTGTCGCGGATGGAGAGGTTCCGCACGACCTCGGCAACCTGGTAGATGTCGCCCGAGCGCAACTTCTCGGAGTGGTTCTTGTACCGGCGCGACCAGTTGGTCGGCATCCGGGCTTCCTTCTTGCGGAGGACGGCGAAGACTTCTTCCACCTCCTCGTCGTTGATCACCTCTCGCAGACCGACACCGTCGGTGTTGTCCGCCGGGACCATCAGGGTCAGGTCTCCGTAAGCCAGTCGGAGCACCAGGTACTCCTGTTTCTTCCCGAACGCCTCTTTGGTCTCGCGTCGTTCGACCACCGCCGCACCGTGGTGCGGATAGACGACCTTGTCACCGATGTCGAACACCGTTCCTCCTGGCGTTGCGTGCTGATCCCGGGCTGGTGAGCTCGTCGGGACCGCGTAGGGAAGCACGCAATGGTACACGGTGGCCGCGCCCTCCCGACCGCAGGCCCGCGGCCCGGGTCGCCCCACCGGGTGCCCGAGGCGACAGCAGGTGCCTGCGGCCACGGCGCCGGGTTACTGGTAGCGCTCGATGATGCTCGCCTCGGCCAGGCGGGCCAGTCCGTCCTTCACGGAGTGGGCCCGAGCCTGTCCGACCCCCTCGACCTGCTCCAACTCGCTCAGCGATGCCCGCATGATCTGCTGGAGATTGATGAACCTGTCCACGATCCGCTCGATGATGGCATCCGAGAACCGAGGGAGCCTGTACAGCAGCCGATATCCCCTCGGCTCCACTCCGGACTCGGCGTGGTCGAACGTTCCGATGAGCCCAAGTACCTCCGCCACCCGTTCCGCGTCGCGCAGCTCGTCCGAGGTCAGGTGGGCCAGCTGGTCCACGACCTGGTTCGCCAGGGACAGGCGCTGGGCGCTCTTGGTCGGGGCCCGCCCGCAGTAGTCGCGAACCACCAGGTGCAGGGCGCGGGCCACCCCGTCCACCAGCTCCGCCGACTGCAGGCCGACCAGTCGTCCGTCCTCACCCAGTTCGACCAGGTAGCCTTCCACCTCCTCGCCGATGCGCAGGACCATTTCGGCGGCCTGCACCACACCGACCACGTCGCCCACCGACACGGTGTCCTCGACCTCCAGGATGGAGAGGCCGCTCAGGGCCACGTCGAACCGGGTGCGGAACCGCTGCATGGTGGCCAGCGCCTGATCGGTGCGATCGTGCAGCCATCCGATGGGCTGTACCGTGTGCTTCAGATCGTTGCGGTAGACGGCGATCACCGACATGGCCGCCGATACCGACAGGACGGGCACGTCGATCATCCTGGCCACCCGCTCGGCCGTCCGGTGCCGGGTGCCCGTCTCCGAGGTGGGGATGGTGGCCTTGGGCATGAGGTGCACGTTGGCCCGGGCGATGCGCGAGGCATCGGCGGCCAGGATGATGGCCCCGTCCATCTTGGCCAACTCGGAGAGCCGTTGGGGACTGAATTCGGCGTCGAGGAGGAATCCGCCCGAGCAGATGGACAGGACCCCGGGACCGTCTCCCACCACCACCAGGGCGCCGCGATTGGCCCGGAGGATCCGGTCGAGGCCGTCGCGCAGGGGCCGGCCGGGCGCCGCCATGGCCAGCGCGTCACTGAGCGGCGAGCTCGGCCGGGCGATCACAGGGGGAATGGTACCTGTCGGCGCGTCACCAGGGCCCGGGCCGGTCGGTCCCCCGAGGGGACGGCGGCGGCGTCAGGATCGACGATCGCCGCGGCCCGACCTCACGGACGGCACGCGAACCGGGTCATTGCCTCCGACACCGTCCCCACCCGGATGAGCTCGATCCCGCCCGGTCCCTCCGGCGACGAGGCCGGAACCACGACTTGATCGAACCCCAACCGGGCTGCCTCCTCGAGACGCCTGGGGAGGTTGGTGGCCTGGCGGATCTCGCCCGACAGCCCGACCTCCCCCACGGCGGCCAGGTTGGGAGGAAGTGCCTTTCCGGCGGCCGAGGAGGCGACGGCCAGCGCCACCGCCAGATCGGCGGCCGGCTCGGTGACCCTGATCCCGCCGGCCACCGAGGCGAACACATCCATCGACGGCAACAACAGCCCGGCGTGGCGGCCCAGGACGGCGAGGGTCATGACGAGACGGCCGCCGTCGAGCCCCACCACCGACCGCTTGGCCTGCGCCTGCCCCATGGGCGTCACCAGGGCCTGCAGTTCCACCAACAGGGTGCGCCGCCCCTGCACCGCCGGGAGCACGACGCCCCCGGGGACCCCCGTCAGGCGGTCGCCCAACAGCAGCCGGCCGGGATCGTCGACCCGGTTGAGGCCCAGGTCTCCCATCTCGAACAGCCCCAACTCCCCCGTGGGCCCGAACCGGTGCTTCACCGCCGACAGGAGGCGGAGGGCGTGGTGACGATCGCCCTCGAAGCTCAGCACGGTGTCCACCATGTGCTCGAGGGTCCGAGGGCCGGCCAAGGCGCCGTCCTTGGTCACGTGCCCGACCAGGACGGTCGCCACCCGCCGGGACTTGGCCAGGCCCACCAGCTGGTCGGCGCACTCCCGTACCTGCGTCACGCTCCCCGGCACTCCTGCGGCGCGCCGCTCCCCGGGGACGGCCGGGCTGATGGCGACGGCCTGGATGGAGTCGATGACGACGAGGTCGGGCTCGGACTCGACGACGGCGGTGATCACCGCACCGATGTCCGTGGCCGAGAGGATGAGCAGCCCGGGCGGTATGGGGCCGAGCCGTTCCGCCCGCAGGCGCACCTGGTGGGCCGACTCCTCCGCCGACACCAGCAGTACCCGGTGCCCGGCAGCCGCCCGGGCGGCCAGCACCTGGAGGAGAAGAGTCGACTTGCCGATCCCCGGTTCGCCGCCCAGGAGGGTGACCGAGCCGGGGACCAGCCCCCCGGCGAGGACGCGGTCGAACTCGTCGACCCCTGTCGGCACGGCGACGGCCTCGGACACGTCCACCGAGGACAGCGGGACGGGCATCATCGAGAGGTCGAGGGCGTCCACGGCCCGGACCAGCGGTCCGAGCTGGGACTCCTCCACCAGGGTGTTCCATTCGCCACACGTGGGGCAGCGCCCCACCCACCGGGCCGTGGTCGACCCGCAGTCGATGCAGCGGTGGCGCTTCGCCGTCTTGGCCATGGCCCCGATGGTAGGGACTGGGTGTGCCGGAGCGGGTGACCTCCTGTGCGCCGGGCCATCGGGCGCTCCGGCCAGGGACCAACGCCACGGGCTGGCGCTCGCCGGCGCCGTTCGGCTGGCGCTGGTGACCCCGAGGCGTGAGCCTCCGAGCCGGTCCTTACCGACCGACCCCTCTCGACTCACTCCGCCGGGTCAGTCCCGGCCGGGTCAGTCCGCCGAGGAATCGGCGCCGGCCAGCTCCACGGGAGGAGGCTCGATCCCGTCGATGGCGGTGAAGGTCAGCTGCATCTCGCCGGGGACCAGAGGCGGGGCCCCCTTGACGTCGTAGGCCGCGGCGGCCTCGGACGTGACCGTCTCCACATCCACGATGATGGTCTCCCCCACCCGGAACTCCTTCCACAGGATGCGTTCCGACAGCGGGTCCTCGATCATCTGCTGGATGGCCCGACGCAGCGGCCGCGCCCCCAGCTGGGGGTCGTAACCCTTGTCGGCCAACAGCTGCTTGGCGGGTTGGGTGAGCACGAGGCTCAGGCCCTGGAGCTCGAGCTGGTTGGACACCCGCTGGATCATGAGGTCCACGATCTCGACCACCTCGACCTTGGACAGCTCGTGGAAGACGACGACCTCGTCGATGCGGTTGAGGAACTCGGGCCGGAAGTGGGCCTTCAGCGCCTCGTTGACCTTGGCCTTCATCCGCTCGTAGGTGATGGCCTCCGAAGTCTTGGCGAACCCGACCGACGACTTGCGGAGATCGGCGGTGCCCAGGTTGGACGTCATGATCAACACGGTGTTCTTGAAGTCGACCGAACGGCCCTGGGCATCGGTGAGGCGACCATCCTCCAGGATCTGGAGCAGCGTGTTGAACACATCGGCGTGGGCCTTCTCGACCTCGTCGAAGAGCACCACGGAGAAGGGCTTGCGGCGCACCGCCTCGGTCAGCTGCCCGCCCTCCTCGTAACCGACATAGCCGGGAGGGGAGCCGACCAGGCGGCTCACGGTGTGCTTCTCCATGTACTCGGACATGTCGAGCTGGATCAACGCGTCCTCATCGTCGAAGAGGAACTCGGCCAGTGTCTTGGCCAGCTCCGTCTTGCCGACGCCGGTCGGCCCCAGGAAGATGAACGACCCGCTGGGCCGCTTGGGGTCCTTCAGACCGGCACGGGTGCGACGGATCGACCGGGCCAGGGCGGCGATGGCGGGCTCCTGTCCGATGACCCGCTTGTGCAGCTCGTCCTCCATGCGGAGCAGCTTGGCCGTCTCCTCCTCAGTGAGCCGGTAGACGGGGATGCCCGTCCAGTTGGCCAACACCTCGGCGATGACCTCTTCGTCGACCACGTCGAACAGGTCGACGCCCTCGGCGCGCCACTCGGCCTCCATGGCCTCTTTGCGGTCGAGGCGGTCCTTCTCCTGCTCGGCGAGCTTCTTCGCCTGGTCGAACGCCTGCTTCTCGATGGCCGCTTCCTTGTCGGCGCGGAGGCGGGTGATGTCCTCTTCGAGCTTCTTGTAGGCCGGAGGCGTGGTCATCCGGCGGATGCGCAAGCGGCTGCCGGCCTCGTCGATCAGGTCGATCGCCTTGTCCGGCAGGTACCGGTCGGCCAGATAGCGGTCGGCCAGGTTGGCCGCGGCCACCAGTGCCTGGTCGGTGATGGTCACGGCGTGGTGGGACTCGTACCGGTCGCGCAAGCCCTTGAGGATCTCGATGGTGAGGGCCACATTGGGCTGCTCCACCTTGATGGGCTGGAAGCGCCGCTCGAGGGCGGCGTCCTTCTCCAGGTGCTTGCGGTACTCGTCGATGGTGGTGGCCCCGATGGTCTGCAACTCGCCGCGAGCCAGCATCGGCTTGAGGATGGAGGCGGCGTCGATGGCGCCCTCCGCGGCTCCTGCTCCCACCAGGGTGTGGAGCTCATCGATGAACAGGACGATGTCCCCGCGCGTGCGGATCTCCTTCAGCACCTTCTTCAGGCGCTCCTCGAAGTCGCCGCGGTACCGGCTGCCCGCCACCAGGGCGCCGAGGTCGAGGGTGTACAGCTGCTTGCCGGTCAGCGTCTCGGGGACGTCGTCGGCCACGATCCTCTGGGCCAGGCCCTCGACGATGGCGGTCTTGCCGACGCCGGGCTCGCCGATGAGCACCGGGTTGTTCTTGGTGCGGCGCGACAGCACCTGCATGACCCGCTCGATCTCCTTCTCACGGCCGATGACCGGATCGAGCTTGTGATCCCGGGCCAGTGCCGTGAGGTTCCGGCCGAACTGATCGAGCACCGGCGAACCGGTGGGTGCGTCCGAGGACTGGGAGCCCGGCGCCCCGGCGCCCACCGACTCCTTGCCCTGATAGCCGGACAGCAGTTGGATGACCTGCTGGCGGACCCGCGGAAGGTCGGCGCCCAGACTCTGTAGTACTTGGGCCGCCACGCCCTCGCCCTCGCGGACCAGTCCAAGGAGCATGTGCTCGGTTCCGATGTAGCTGTGGCCCAGCTGCAGCGCTTCGCGCAGCGAGAGCTCGAGGACCTTCTTGGCCCTGGGGGTGAAGGGGGGGGACCCGGTCGGCGCGGTGCCGGCGAGCCCGATGGTCTCCTCGACCTTCTCCCGCACCGCCTCCAGCGAGACGCCCAATGACTCCAGCGCCTTGGCCGCGACGCCCTCACCCTCGTGGATCAGGCCCAGGAGGATGTGCTCAGTGCCGATGAAGCTGTGGTTGAGCAGGCGCGCCTCCTCCTGTGCGAGCACAAGAACTCGACGAGCCCGGTCTGTAAATCTCTCGAACACTCCACCGCCTCCATCCGCGGTCAGTAACTGAAGCGAAGTCTACAGGTGCCACTGGGTCACGCACCCCCACGGCTCCATTTCCAGGGGCTTTTTTCAGTCATCGGCATCCGCGCCTATCGTCTGTAGGAAGTGAACGTTGTAGAGCTCCTCGAGCTTCCCGCTCTCGAAGATCAGCTCAAGCGGCTCGAGCCCCTGCTCGTCGAGTCGGTGGTGACCGGCGACGGCTTCCTGGACGACGTCACCACCCATCTGCTGGCTGCCGGCGGCAAGCGGCTGCGGCCGGTCCTGGCCCTGGCCACGGCCACTGCCGGGACCGGGGAGGCCACCCGCGAGGACCTCCTGGGCGCCGTGGCCGTCGAGCTCGTCCACCTGGCCTCGCTCTACCACGATGACGTCATGGACGAGGCCACCGTCCGCCGGAACGTCGAGAGTGTGAATGCTCGGTTCGGGAACCTGGTGGCCATCGTCGCCGGCGACTTCCTGCTGGCCCGATCGGCGGAGATCGCCGCCGGATTGGGCACCGAGATCGCCGGGCTCTTGGCCGCCACGCTCGGTGAGCTCTGCCGGGGCCAGGTGGCCGAGGTGCAGGCCGCCTATCAGGTCGACCGGAGCCAGGATGACTACTCGACGGCGATCGCCGGCAAGACGGCGTCGCTGATGTCCACCTCGTGCCGGATCGGGGCCCTCACCGGCGGTCTGCCCCGCCAGCAGGTGGAAGCCCTCACCTCCTTCGGCCGCTCCTTCGGCATGGTCTTCCAGGTGCGCGACGACATCCTCGACGTCGTGGGGAGCGAAGCGGAGCTCGGCAAGCCGGCCGGGCAGGATCTGGCGGAGGGGATCTACACCCTGCCCGTGCTGTTAACCCTGGTCGACCCGGTGGCCGGCCCCGAACTGCGTCCGCTGCTGGGTCAGCCCCTGGGCCAGCCCGAGCGGGACAAGGCGCGGTCCATCGTGGCTGAATCAGGCGGCATCGGGGGCTCGTTGGTGGTGGCCCGGCAGTACGCCGAGCGGGCTGCCACGGCGGCCCTGGCCGGGGCGCCACCGAGGTTGGCCGCCAGCCTGGGCACCCTGGCCCACTCGCTGGTCGACGACCTGCCCACCGGCTGAACCCCGCCCTGCCATGGGCCGGTGGTGATCAGGCCTGGGCCACCGAACCGGCGGGCAGCCCACTGGTGGTGCTCGGTGCCGCCACCTGACATTTGGCCTCGATGTTCGCCGCCCGCTTGGCCAACCGGGCCTTGAACTTCGTGCTCTCGAAGCGGGCGATCCGCTTGTAGAGGCGGTCAGCCCGCTTCGTGTTGCCGGCCTTGGCCGCCTTGGCCTCGGCGGCGTGCAGCTTCGGCAGCCCGGCGGCGATATCGGCCTCGGTCTTCTGGATGCGGGTCAGCGCCTTGGTGGCATTGGCGCAGTTGAAGTGACGCCCGGCCTTGGGAGTCGCACTGGCCGCCCCAGCGACGCCGCCCATCCCGAGCGTCAGCACGCCGAGCGCCACCACGCCGGTCACGACCTTCCTGGTTGCGAGCATCGGTAGTTTCATGGGTGTGCCACCTCCACAATGAGGCCGGTCATTCCGGCCCGCATCACCGTTATCGCCGACAGATGTGAGCGATCCATGACGCGCATGTTAGGGGCCTTTGGGGCCGTTTCCCGGTCGGTTCCGGCATTCGATAGGGCACCACGTGGAGTGGTTAAGCGCCACGTGGAGTGACGGAGCGGCGACCTCGACCACCCTCGACCCGACCCTCAGTCGCCCCTGGAAGGTGGCAGGGTGGGCGAGTTCCGGTCGAAGATGATGCGGAGGCCGTGGAGGGTGAGCCAGGGCTCCACGTACTCGATCTCCTCGGAGTAGGGCGAGATGAGCTCGGACAGGCCCCCGGTCGCCACCACGGTGCACTCGCCGAGGACGGCCGTGAACCGCCGGCACAAGCCGTCGACCTGGCCCGCGAACCCGTAGAGGGCACCGGACTGGATCGACTCCACGGTCGACTTGCCGATGACGCTCCTGGGCTCCACCAGCTCGACTCGCCGGAGTGCGGCGGCGTGGGCGAACAGGGCGTCCAGACTGATGGCCACGCCCGGGGTGATGGCCCCGCCGAGGTATTCGCCGGCGGCCGAGATCGCATCGAAGGTGGTGGCGGTGCCCAGGTCGACCACGACGCACGGCCCGCCGAACAGATCGTGGGCGCCCACTGCGTTGGCGATCCGGTCGGCCCCGACCTCCTTCGGGTTGTCGTAGAGGATGGGCATCCCGCTCTTCACGCCGGGCTCGAGGACCACGGCGGGAACGTTGAACCAGCGCGCCACCATCTGGCGCAGGTTGGCCGTCACCAGCGGGACCGATGAGGTCACGGCGATGCCCGAGACGGAGTGGTCGATGTCCAGTCCGTCGAGGTCGAGCAGTTGGGTGAGCAGGAGGGCGTGCTCGTCGGCGGTCCGCTCGGCCACGGTGGACAGCCGCCAGTGATGGGCCAGGCCGGTGGGCTCGTTGCCGTCACGCGGCCCGGTGTCGCCGAGGGGTGCGCTGAGATCATCGGCGAACAGCCCGACGACCGTCTCGGTGTTGCCGACATCGATGGCGAGGAGCATGGTCAGCCTCCCCGGCCGACGTCCGTCGGCAGATCGAATCCCAGATCGAGCACGGGCGCCGAGTGGGTGAGGGCCCCCACCGACACCCAGTCGGCGCCGGCCGCCGCCAGCAGGTGGGCGCTCTCGATGCTCACCCCACCCGACACCTCGACCAGCGCCCCGGTACCGGCCGCGTGCACCTGGGCCGCGCACACCGCCACCTGCTCGGGCCCCATGTTGTCGAGCATCACCACCGAGGCCCCCGCCGTCACGGCCTCGGCGGCCTGCTCGGCCCGGTCGCACTCCACTTCAACCATCCGGCCCGGCCACAGTTGCCTGGCCCTGGCCACCGCCTCGGCGATGGAGACGCCACCGAGGTGGTTGTCCTTGACCAGCACGGCGTCGGAGAGTCCGCCCCGGTGGTTGTGGCCGCCCCCGGCGCGGACTGCGGCCTTCTCGAGCGAGCGCAGGCCCGGTGTGGTCTTGCGGGTGTCCAGCACCCGGGTGGCGGGGCTGGCGGCGGCGACGGCATCGACGTACCTGCGGGTGAGGGTGGCGATCCCCGAGAGGTGACCGAGGAAGTTGAGCGCGGTCCGCTCGGCGGTGAGGATGGACCGGAGCGACCCAGTCACCACCGCCAGCACGTCCCCGGGTTGCACCGGGTCCCCGTCCTCCACCCGCCACTCCGCCCGCAGCGTGGGGTCGATCTGCACGAACGTCTCGAGGGCGCAGGCCCGGCCGGCGATGATCCCGTGGGCCCGGCTGGCGATGCGGACGGACGCCACCGCCTGGGCCGGTACCAGGGCCGCGGTCAGGTCTCCGAGAGGAGTGAGGTCCTCGGCGATGGCGCGGGCCACAGCGTCCACCACCGCGGCCCTCGGCGGCTCGGAGGGGCGTGCCGTCCCCACCAGGGCCCGCGATTCGCCGGGCGCCGTCAAGGGCCGGACGTCCCGGTGACAGGCCCCGACCCTGGGGTCTGCTCCGAGACCGGGAGTCCGCGCAGTACGGCGACGCCGTCCCCGGTGTGGACGATGCGCCGGCGCCAGAAGTCCGAGGCCTCCGGGTGGTCGCTGCGGGCATGCGCTCCCCGTGTCTCGCAGCGCACGGTGGCCGATCGGAGGAGGCTCCGCGCCGCGGTGACCAGGTTGACCAGCTCGCCCTGGGCCCGATCAGCCGGCGTCCCCGTACCGATGGCGGCCCCGATGGCATCCACCACCTCTCCCGCCCCGGCCAGCGACTCGGCGCTCCGGACGACGCCGGCGCCCTCGATCATGCACCGCTGCAGCTCGTCTCGGGTCTTGATCACATCCGAGACCGGGTCCTGCGCCACGGGGCCCGGCGTCGCCCTCGACGTCGCGGCTGTGGCCCAGGGCGCGGCCATTGCCGGATCGACCCGTTCCCGGTCCCCGGCCAGGAAGGCGCGCATGGCCCCGGTCGGAACCGGTCCCTTCGAACCGGCCATGATCGATTCGGCCAGCCGGGCCCCGAACACCATGCCCTCCAACAACGAATTGGAAGCCAATCGATTGGCACCGTGCACCCCGGTGCAGGCCACCTCGCCCGCGGCCCACAGGCCGCCGAGGGCGGTGGCCCCGGACAGGTCGGTGAGGACGCCGCCGGACAGGTAGTGGGCGGCGGGGGCGATGGGCAGCCAGTCACGCGACGGGTCCAGACCGATGGCGTGGAGCGAGGCGGCGATGGTGGGAAACCGGGCGTCGAACGAGGCCAGGGCGGTGGCGTCGAGCCACAGGCTCTCGACGCCCTGCAGCCGCATCCGCTCGGCCATGGCCCGGCTGACCACGTCCCGCGGCGCCAGCTCGTCCACGAAGCGCTCCCCGTGGGCGTCGCGCAGCAGGGCACCGTGCCCCCGCAGGGCCTCGGAGAGCAGCGGCCGGGGCATGGCCGGATGATGGAGGGCGGTCGGGTGGAACTGCATGAACTCCACGTCGGCCACCGGCACGCCGGCTCGCAGGGCCATGGCCAGGCCGTCGGCCGTAGCCTCGGCCGGGTTGGTGGTCACCGCGAACAGCTGCCCGGCTCCGCCCGTGGCCAACACCGTCTCCTCGGCCCGCACCTCGACCACCCGACCCTCGGCGCTCAGCGCGCGCACGCCGGCGCAGCGTCCCCCCTCCACCAGCAGATCAAGGGCGAACCACTCCTCGAGGACGGCGGCGGCGCTGGCCCGGGTGGCGTCGACCAGGGCCCGCTCGACCTCGGCCCCGGTGGCGGCGCCCCCGGCGTGGACCACCCGCGCCGTGGAGTGGCCGCCCTCGCGAGCCAGATCCAGCGCCCCGCCAGGCCGGCGGTCGAAGACCGCACCCATGGCGATCAGCTCGCGGACCCGGGACGGGCCCTCGTCGACCAGGGTCCGCACCGCATCGGAGTCGCACAGGCCGGCTCCGGCGGCCAGGGTGTCGGCCAGGTGGAGATCGGTCGAGTCCTCGTCGCCGCCGAGAACCGCCGCCACCCCACCCTGGGCCCACCGCGTCGCCGACTGGGACAGCTCGGCCTTGGTCAGGACACCGACACGCAGACCGGCGGCTCCGCGACCGGTAGAGGAAAGCGGGGCGGCCAACCGGACGGCAGCCGACAGGCCGGCGACTCCGCTCCCCAGGACCAGGACGTCGAGCGGGGCCGGAGCCACACCGGAGTCAACCACGCCGGGTCAGTGGGCCCGGTGGGGATCGAGGTTGTCGATCAGCCGGACAGGGCCCACCGTGGCCGCGATGAGCAGGCGGAGCGGGCGGGCGGAGCGACAGGAGCGGGCCGGCTCGAGGTCGTCAGCGTGCACGACGGCGGCATAGTCGAGGCCCACCGCCGGCTCGCTCGCCACGACCCGCTCCATGGTCGCCTCCACCTCCGTCGGGCTCTCCACGCCGCACGCCACCAGGGCGCCACCCTGGCGGAGGGCACGGGACAGGACCAGCGCCGCCCGCCGTTGCTCCGCCGAGAGCCGGGCGTTCCTGCTGGACAGGGCCAGGCCGTCGGCGTCGCGCACGGTGTCGCACCCGACCACCTCGGCGGGCAGCGAGAGGTCCCGGACCACCCGACGCACCAGCGCCAGCTGCTGGAAGTCCTTCTCCCCGAAGTAGGCCCGGCATCGACCGGCGGCGGCCAGGAGCTTGCTCACCACGGTCGCCACCCCGTCGAAGTGGCCGAGCCGGGAGGCACCCTCCCAGCGGCCACCGAGGGCGGGCACCGACACGGTGGTCATAACGCCTCCCGTGCCGTCCGGGTACATCTCGCCCACCGTGGGGGCGAAGACGAGGTGTCCGCCCCCCGACGCCACCGCGTCGAGGTCGGACGTCCAGGTCCGCGGATACTTGGCCAGATCGGCAGCGTCGCCGAACTGGGTGGGATTGACGAAGATGGACACCGCCACCACATCGCACTCCTCCGCGGCCCGCTGGATGAGCGAGCGATGACCGTCGTGCAGCGCGCCCATGGTCGGGACCACTCCCACGGTCCGACCCGACCGGCGAACGGCATCGAGGGCCTGCGAGTACCCGGCGAGGGTCTCGATCACCGACACGGCCGATCCTGGCGGCGACGCCAGGGCGATGCTTGGCGGCGACACTTCGACGGTGGGTGACGACACCACCACGGCGGTGCTCACGCCACCTGCTCCGTCGCCGTCCCGTCCCGCGAACCGGGAGGAGCTCCTCGCAGCCCGTCGACAGCCGGCGGCTCCGTGGTCGGCCCCGCAACGGCGGATCCGTCCACCACCGCGGTGTCCATCGAGAGCCTGCGGGCCAGGCCCACCATGGCGTCGTAGGCGGCCAGCTCCGTCCGGTGTCCGGCCATGGCGGCCAGATTCGTCCGGTGACCCTCGACCGTGTCCCAGTCGCCGCGGCGCGCCGGTCCGGTCAGCGCCTGGCGCGGACCGAGAGCCAGGGCGTCGTCGGTGGCGGCGCGGATGAGACCGGCAAAGGTGTCGAGGGGCAGGCCGATGGTGGCGGCCACCCGCTCCACCTGTCCGATGAGCGCCACCAGGTGGTTGGCGGCGATGGAGGCGGCGGCGTGATAGGTGGTCCTGGCGTGGTCGTCGACGTCCACGGCGCGCCCTCCGAGGGCGGCGACCACGTCGTGGGTCATCCGATCGCCGGAGACGGCGAAGGTGATCCCCGAGCGAAGGCGCTCGCGGCCGACGGCGGACGTCGGCAGCGGCGTGAGCGGGTGAAGGGAGCCGCGTCGGGCGTGGGGCTCGAGCACGTCGAGGCCCAGAGAGCCCGACAGGTGGATGACCACCGTGCTGGCGACCGGACGCACCTGGGTGGCGACCCGGCGGACCTCGTCGTCCGGGGTGGCGATGACCAGCAGTTCGACATCGGCGGCGGCGTCCACGAGTGAAGCGCCACGCCCGAGCGCGTCCCTCGATTCGTAGCCCCCCACAGCGTCGAGCGCTGCCATCAGCGACCGGCCGGCCCGGCCCGGTCCGATTACACGGAATGTGGTCACGAGACCCCTTTCGACGTTCCAGCCCCAGCGGGTGCCGTTCGCGTCAGAGAATCTTGGCGGATCAGGTCACAGTGTACCCACGACGGCGACCTCGCCACCAGAGGCATCGAGGGCGGCCTGGCCGACGAGGTCCGGCGCCAGCTCGGCCAGGGGAGCGAGGACGAACCGGCGCTGGCGCCACCGGGGATGGGGCACGGTCAGTTCGGGGTCGTCCATGACCACCCCGTCGATCCACAGAAGATCGGCATCGAGGGTCCGAGGGCCCCAGCGGGCGGCCCGCACCCGGCCAGCCGCCGCCTCCAGGCGCCGGCACTCCTCGAGCAGCCCGTAGGGGTCGGCCCCCGGAGCCACGGCCAGCTCCACCACCAGATTGAGGTACGGGCCCTGCTCGTCCGGGCCGCCCATCGGCTTGGTCTCGTAGACCCGCGACACCGCGGTCACCGGCGCTCGGCTGCCCGCCCTCAGCTGGTCGACGGCCCGGCGCAGGTGGGCCCAGCGATCACCCAGGTTGGAGCCGAGCCCCAGGAAGGCCCGGACAGTGGGGGGCTCGGCGAGCGGCGACGTCACCGGCGGCGGGTGATCTGGACCCCGACCGTGGCGATGTCCACGGCCAACGGCGGTTGCAGCTTGCGGAGGCCGACGGAGACGGCGGCGATCCGGTCGTCGCTGGCCAGCGCGGCGCGGGCGATGGCGCCGGCCAGTGCCTCGAGCAGCTCGTAGGACGGGCCCCCCGCAACGATCTCTACCGTGGTGTGCGCCACCCGGGCGTAGTCCACCGTGTCGGCCAACCGGTCGCTGCCGACCGCGGCCGCCAGGTCCACCGTCAGGTCGAGGTCCACTTCGAAGGGCTGGGCCCGGCCCTTCTCCTCCGGCAGGACCCCGTGGGTCCCGAGCACCCGGAGGCCCCGGAGTTGGATCCGGTCGCCGCCGTCACCGCCGATTCCGCCCTCCGCCATCTCAGCCATGGGTGACGAACCCGACGGGTCCGTCACCCGCCCCGGGGTGCGTCCTCACCCGCACCCGGGTGGACCGAGCCCTGGGACAGCTGGCCGGCGAAGGCCACCAGCTCGCGCCCGCTCGGTCCCATGGGATGGCCGGTCATGTGCTCGAGGACGGTGATGGCCTGGGGCCCGCTCGGCAGTCGGTCCGACCACAGGAGGTACCCGGCCACCACCCCGGTGACCCGGTCGCCCAGCTCCTCTTGGTGGAGCAGGACCCGCTCCCCGCCGGCCAGGCGTTTGTGCAGCTCGCGGTACAGGTCGGCCAGCACGCCCCGTGCGTCGCCCGACGGCGGCAGCGGGAAGTGCTCGCTGGCCATCGACCTCTCCTGGTACGCCTGCAGGTTGTGGGACGCCGGCAGGAGGGAGAAGACCCGGTTGAACCCCTGGACCTGCAGCCAGATGATCTCCTCCTGGCGGCGCACCTTCCGGTGATTGGGGGCGAACCCCCCTGGGCGCTCGCTCACCGCCAGGCGATCCCTGATCACCCAGGTGAAGTTGCGAGGTGGAATCCCCGCGGCCCATTTCCCCTTCACGCTCCGACCTCCGAACGACTCGAACGCTCCTGCGGCCGGCCCACCAGCACGGCAGCCTGCACCGTGGCGGCCACGTCATGGACCCGGACCATCTGCACACCCTGCTGCATGGCCCAGGTGGCGGTGGCCAACGACGCCGCCAGCCGCTCGTCCACCGGGGCCGGCAAGCCATCCACTGTCCGGGCCAGCGTCCCGAGGAAGCTCTTGCGGCTGGTGCCCACCATGACCGGGTAGCCGGTGGCGACCAGGTCGCCCAGGGAACCGAGGAGTCGGAGGTTGTGGTCGACGGTCTTGCCGAACCCGATGCCCGGATCGATCCAGACCTCGGCCACCCCGGCGGCGGCGGCCCGGCCCGCCCGGTCGACCAGCATGGCGGCGACCTCCCGGGCCACGTCGTCGTAGTGCGGGTCGCGCTGCATCGTCGCCGCCGTCCCCTTCCGGTGCATGGCCACCCACCCCACGCCAAGCCGGGCCGCCGCCGGCCACAGCGTGGCGGACACGTCGTTGATCAGCGAGGCGCCGGCGTGCACCGCCGCCTCGGCCACCGCCTCCTTGGTGGTGTCGACCGACACCCGCACCGACCCGGCCAGGGCTTCGACCACAGGGACCACCCGCCGCAGCTCCTCGTCGGCGGGCACCGGCTCGGCCCCGGGCCTGGTGGACTCGCCGCCCACATCGACGACGTCGGCCCCCTCGGCGATCATCTCATGCGCTCTCATGATGGCCCGTTCACTTTCGAACCACTCCCCACCGTCCGAGAAGGAGTCGGGAGTGACATTGAGGATGCCCATCACCAGTGGGCGCTCCTCGTCGAACGAACTGGGCATGGACCCACAGAGTAAACCAGCCCCAACGGGGCCCGCGCCCCCAATTGGGGATCGATCAGCTGCCGTGGACGAACTGCATGGCCTCCATCCGGGTGGCCGCATCACTCCTGAACAGGCCCCGGACCGCCGAGGTGACCGTCGAGGTGCCCGACTTCTTGACCCCACGCATCGACATGCAGAGGTGCTCGGCGTCCACCACCACGAGCACGCCTCTCGGGGCCAGTGCCGCCTCGATGGCGTCGGCGATCTGGGTGGTCATGCGCTCCTGCACCTGGAGCCGCTTGGCGTAGCCGTCCACCAGGCGGGCCAGCTTGGACAGCCCGGTGATGCGGCCGTCATCCCCCGGAATGTAGGCCACATGCGCCCGTCCGATGAACGGCACCAGGTGGTGCTCACACAGCGAGGCGAAGGGGATGTTCCGCACCATGACCATCTCGTCATGCTCGGCGGCGAAGGTCACCTCGAGGTGGTCGACGGGGTCCTCGCCCAACCCGGCCAGGACCTCCTCGTACATGCGCGCCACCCGGCCCGGGGTCTTGACCAGCCCGTCCCGGTGGGGATCCTCGCCCAGCGCGGTCAGCAACTCGATGACGGCCCGCTCGACGCGGGCGGTGTCGACGCTCACCGGGGCAGCGCAGCGCTACGAGGACTCGCCGGCGTAGGCGTGGATGGCCTTGAGGTTGCGCAGGCGCTCGTCGACATCAAGGCCATATCCCACCACGAATTCAGCCGGAATGTGAAAACCGACGTAGCGCAGATCGATCTCGGTGCGCTGCTGGCCGTCCTTGACCAGCAGGGCGCACACCTCGAGACTGGCCGGGCTCCGGGCCAGCAGGTAGCGCTGGAGGTAGTTGAGGGTGAGCCCGCTGTCGACGATGTCCTCGACCACCAGGACGTGGCGGTTGGCCAGATCGACGTCGAGGTCCTTCACGATGCGCACGACCCCCGACGTGCGGGTGGCGCTGCCGTAGGAGGACACGGCCATGAAGTCCACCTCGACGGGGAGCGAGATGGCCCGCGACAGATCGCTCATGAACATGAACGCCCCCTTGAGCACGCCGACCAGCAGGGGCGGGCGCCCCGCATAGTCGGCGCTGATCCGCAGGCCGAGCTCGATGATCCGGGCCTGGAGGGCTTCTTCGGACACGATCACCCGACCGATACCGGGACCGTGCACGAGGTGATCGGGACCGGCGGGCCACTCGTCCTCAATGGCGGTCACGGCGCGACTGTACCGGAGCGCCATCCACCGCAGATTCGGCCGCCGGCACCTCGGGGGTGATCGAGAGCCGGCCACGGGTCCGGGCCACCCGCCGACCCCCCGGCACCTCGGCGCCCCGACGTTGCCGGCGCGCCACCTCGAGGACGCGCTCCACTGCGGCGAGCGGCGGTGGATAGGCGCCACCCCCGGTCAGCCAGGCGCGCACACTCCTGCGGCCCAGGGCCGGCGGGGCCTCGGCCAGGGCGGCCGCATCCTCGGGGTCCACCAGCGAGGCCACGGCCTCGAGGAGCTCGGCATCTCCGGCCAGCACGCCGGCCGTCCGGGCCAGGACGGGCACGACATCGCGCCCGGCGACGTCCGAGCACAGTGGCAGCAACTCGTGGCGGATGCGATTGCGTACGAAGCGTGGATCGTCGTTGGAGGGGTCGCGGACCGGGGTCAGGCCCACGGCCTGGCAGAGCGCCACTGTCTCCGCCCGCCGGAGGCCGAGGAGGGGATGGCGCGGCCCGGCCCGCATGCCGGCCAGCCCGCTGACCCCCGAGCCGCGCAGCAGGTTGCCCAGGACCGTCTCTGCCTGATCGTCGGCGGTGTGCCCGGTGGCGGCGTCCGGTCCGAGCACCTCCCGGCGGGCCTGTCGGGCCCGGGCCTCGAGATTGGGGCCGTCTCCCACCACCACCTGCTCCGACCGGAACGAGGCACCGAACCGGCGGGCGGCGTCGGCCACCACCTCGGCCTCGCCGGAGGAGCCGGGTCGGAGCCCGTGGTCGACGTGCACGGCGGTGACCAGGCAGCCCGAGTGCGTGGCCAGGACCAGCAGGGCCAGGGAGTCGGCACCCCCGGAGACCCCGCAGACCAGGGCCGACCCCCGCTCGGGGAAGGTGCAGCGCCCGAGCAGGGCCGCCGTCGCGTGATCGGCCGATCGGCCGGCCCGGCGATCAGCCGGAGAGGGCGGGTGTGGTTCCGACACGTGAGATCCACGCTGACGGATCCCGGATCTCGATCAGCGAGGGAAGCCATTCCGGCCCCCGCCAAACCCGGTCGAGCAGCTCGGTCCCGCCCGAGTCCTCGACGGCGGCGATGAACCGCTCGCCCTCCTCGTACTGGCGCAGCTTGGCCTCGATGCCGATCAACTGCTGCAGCAGGCGGGCCGGTCCCTTGGTCTGCTTCCGGCGTTGTCGCAGCACCTCGCTGAACCTGGCCGCGCTGGGAATGGCGGCCGCGCCGGCCCGGTCCATGGTGACATCGCCGTGCCCTTCGAGCAGGCTCATCAAGGCCTGGATCCGATGCAGCCCTTCGAGCTGCTCGGGGGTGGCCACCAGACCCAGTGCGCCGTTGTCCCGCAGGGGATTCCGCCCGGCCCGGATCTCGTCGGTCATCCGGCGCAACGCCTCGGCAAAACGGGCGGGATCGGGTTCGAGGGAGCCGATGCCCTCTTCGACCAAGGAGACGAAGTAGTCGCGCATCCACGGGATGGCGGTGAACTGGCAACGGTGGGTGACTTCGTGGAGGGCCAGCCACAGGCGGAACTCCCGGGGCTCGAAGTTGTGGAGCTGCTCGAGCGCCACCACGTTCGGCCCGACGAAGTACACCAGGTCCTGGTCCTCGACGGCCTCTTCGGTGAGGAGCAGGTCGTACTGGCCGAGCACCCGGGTCGAGAGCCAGCCGAGGATCAGGCCCATCTGCGAACCGGTGACGGCCCGGCCGGCGGCGGCCAGCGGCCCCGCCAGGCGCTCGGTGATCGGATTGGTGGCGACGATGCGAGCGGGGTCCAGCTTGTCCAGATGAGGGCCCACCAGACGCTGGAAGCTGGAGACATTGGCGTGGACCCACCCGGCGCGGTCCGTGACACTGGCCCGGGCCGGTCCTGAGGCCGAGCGGAGCCCGGTCGACTCGGCCACCAGCTCCTCGGCCTGGGCTGTCAGCTCCTCGAAGTCCTGCTGCAGGAGGTCCGGCCGGTAGGGGGCGGGTAGCCGGCTCCGGTTCCCCACCCAGCCGGCCACGCGTTCCGCGGTGTCCCAGGCCACCGCCCCAGCGCCGTCTGTCGGGTTCGCCGAATCGCTCACGGGGATCAGTGTAGGGAACCGCGTGCCCGGGCGGCGTTCGCCCGTGCTCGGGGTGCGCCGGCTGGTGGATCGCACGGGCCGACGTGGTGGCGGCCGTCCCCGAGGCCCATCGGCTCAGTTGCTCTGGCGGCTGTGCTCGTTGCGAAGCGCTTCGGCGATCCTGGCGATCAGGGACTCGGGCACATGGTCCTTGCAACGGTTGGCGATGACCCTCCGCAGTTCCGACTCGAATCCGTAGGCCCCGACGCACGGCCCGCACATGTCGAGATGCCTGGTGATCTCGATACGTCGTTGCTCGGTGAGCTCGCCGTCGAGGTAGACGTAGAGACGTTCGATGGTCTCGTCGCAGC
The DNA here is from genome assembly GCA_015478655.1 of Acidimicrobiales bacterium. Lineage (GTDB taxonomy): Bacteria > Actinomycetota > Acidimicrobiia > Acidimicrobiales > RAAP-2 > Bog-756. Next base: position 41,153 of record JADMIJ010000026.1, read on the forward strand.
CCACGAACCCCGCCATGGGCTCTACATCCTTCCCCGATGCATCTGCCGGGTTGTCCGGTGCTTCCCGCTCTCCCACTGCTGGCGCTCCCTACCTGGCCTCGTCGGTCGCCCCGACGAGGCCCCGTGTCCTTCCACGATCGACCAACGCCTTCTGCAGCGCTTTTCTTCCGCGATGGATCCGACTCATCACCGTTCCGATGGGCACCTCGGTGATCTCGGCGATCTCCTTGTACGAGAAGCCTTCGACGTCGGCCAGCAGCACTGCCATCCGGAACGTATCCGGCAAGGCCTCGATGGCCGCCTTCACATCGGTGTCGGTGAAGCGCTCGAGGGCCTCGTCCTCTGCGCTGCGCCCCATGCCCGGGGCCTGGTCGCCGGAAAGATGCCGGTACAGATAGAGATCCTCGACGTCCTCGACGTCGGCGATCTCGGGTCGGCGCTTCTTGGCCCGGTAGGTGTTGATGTAGGTGTTGGTGAGGATCCGGTAGAGCCACGCCTTGAGGTTGGTGCCCGACTCGAAGCTGGCAAAGGCCCGGTAGGCCTTGAGATACGTCTCCTGCACCAGGTCCTCGGCGTCCGCGGCATTGCGGGTCATCCGCAACGCCGCGGTGTACAGAGCGGGCATGTACTCCATTGCGAGATCGGAGAACACCGCCTGATCGGCCATGAACGCACCCTACAAGGCCCGGCGGGCACCTGCAGCAGGCAGCACCGACGCGGGCGGGTGGTCCCCGAGTTGCGGGAACGAAGGTGAAATGCTTGGATCAGCCGTATCACCGACGATCCCATGGGCAGGACGACGCCGTTGACAATCCGCACCTCACCTCGATGACATTCCGCCATCCCGGCTGCCGTCGACCTCCCGGAGGACGTCCTCGGCCGCGCCGTCGCTGCCGCTCCGGCACGTTGACGATCCGGAGCGGGCCGGTCACCCGGTCGGACGCTGAGCGGCCGACCATCGTCAGCAGCGAGTGGGTGGAGGGCGAGCGGCGCTCCACCATTCTCCGGCCCGACGGCTCCACGTTTGCGGTGACGGTCCCGGCCGGGGGCATGGACGAATCCGCCGACGACGCCGAGTGGGGCCACGAGTGGATCGCCGGGGACCGCGGGCCCCACCGCCCGGCCGGGCTCTGGCTGCTGCACCGGGCCGTCCTGGCCGACCTGTGCGACGGGCCGTTCGTCGAAGCCGGCCGATCCGAACAGGCCCGGTAGACGGGCCCGAGCGCCACCTTCGCCAACCCGGCCATGGTGTTACCTTTCTTCTCCGGGGGGACGAAGGGGGACTGCAACGTGGCGAAGCTGCCCAGGGCGCTGCGACGGTCGCTTCTGTTGGCTACGGCGACGGCCGGCGCGGCCGCCCTCGCCTCGGGCTGCAGCTCCTCGACTCCGGCCGCCACCACTTCTGCGGCACCGGCGGGCGTGGTGTGGATGCAAGGGTTCAATTCACCTGGCACTCCGCCCCAGTACGACAAGGTCGGTGTGCTGAAGGTCGGATCGGGCGCCGCCAAGAACGTCCTCGTCCTCGAGCCGGGCACCTCGGCCGGGAGCGCCTATTTCGTGCCCCTGGCCAAATGGATCGTGTCCCGGGCCCCGGGGTGGCAGGTGTGGTCGGTTGAGCGGCGCGAGAACCTGCTTGAGGACCAGTCGCAACTCGACCAGTTCAAGAACGGGAAGGCGACGTCCACCCAGCTGTTCAACTACTACCTCGGCTACATCAAGGATCCGAGCGTGCACCCCCACTTCCGGATCATCCCGGACGCCACGGTCGCCTTCGCCAAGCAGTGGGGCATGAATGTGGCCGTCCAGGACCTGCACCAGGTCATCGGGTCGGCGCGGAAGCTCGGGGGCAAGGTCGTGCTGGGTGGGCATTCGTTGGGAGGATCGGTGGTCACCGCCTACGCCACCTGGGACTTCAACGGTCAGGCGGGGGCGAAGGATCTGGCCGGGCTGGTGTACATCGACGGCGGCAGCGATTCGGTCCCGGTGACGTCCGCGCAAGCCACCCAGGAAGTGCAGGCGCTCGACGCCACCGCCGCCTCCCCGTGGCTCTCCTTCGGGGGGATCACCGCGCCCTACGCCGGGGTGTTCAACGCCTCCGGGTCGGCGGGCGCGCTCCTCGATCCCAACTCACCGTCGCTGGGCCAGACCTCGGGCCTGCTCCCTGCCTCCATCGTGCCCCCGGTGCGGGTGAGCAATGTCGGCCAGTACGGCTACGCCCTCAACGTGGGGACGTCACCGGCGAGCCTGATCGCGGCGCAGGCCCACCTCGGCACCGGCCTGACAGCCACCGGCCTGGTCCACGGCTGGGACGGGACCGGTGCGCTGACCCCGATCACGCGGTTCGCCACCATGTTCTCAGGGGCCGGCTACCAGAGCGTCGACGGCACCGAGTGGTACTTCCCCCAACGCCTGACCGACGACACGGGAGCAGTGGCCAACGGCAACGCCAACCCGGCGCAGGGCGTGCTCGACGTGAACGCCACCATGGGTCACCAGCTCCCACAGAATCTCCGGATCTACGCCTTCGGGGCCGCGCTGGGTGGACAGGGCGTCCTCGACGCCGCCGCGCTCCTGGCCCAACAGTCACACATCCCGGCGGGAAACCTGACACTGGTCAATCGCCAGACCACCTACGCCCACAACGACCCGGCCGGTGCGTATCCCAACAACGACTTCTTCGACCATCTGGTCCCGTTCCTGGGACAGGTCGGTTCCTGAGCGCCAACACTCGCTCCTCGTCGACTCGGACGCCGGCGTGAGGGGCGGTGCACCGACTCCCGGTGCACCGGGGAACGCCGCCACCACCGTCCTGATCCTCGTCGTGGGCCTGATGCTGGCCGGTTGTGGCTCCGCGGCAGTCACCGGAGGCCAGGTTCACCACGGGGTCGGCGCCGTACCGGCGTCGGCCACCGCGGCCGGCCCCACCACCTTCTACGCGCCACCCGACCCGCTCCCACCTGCCCCACCGGGGACGTTGATCCGCGACCAGCTCGTGCAGGGAGCGGGTGGCATTCCCGCCGACGCCGCGCTGTGGCGGATCCTCTATCACTCACGCACCATCACGGGGGCCGACATCGCCGTCTCGGGGTACGTGGCCGTGCCGGCCCGACCGGCACCGGCCGGCGGGTATCCGGTGTTGGCCTGGGCACACGGGACCACCGGTGCCGCGGTCCAGTGCGCACCATCCCTGTTCGACCGCATGGAAGGCGAGGGCCCGTACCCGACACCGGACATCGGCCGGTACCTGCAGGCGGGATGGTTGGTCGCCGCCACCGACTACCAGGGCCTCGGCGCGGCGGCGGGCATCCATCCCTACCTGGTGGGGACGAGCGAAGGCTACGGAACCCTCGACGCCGCCGTGGCCGCCCGGCAGCTGCCCGGCCTGTCCGTCAGCACCACCACCCTCATCTACGGCCATTCACAGGGTGGCCAGGCCGCCCTCTTCGCCGGCGAACTGGCCCCGTCGTATGCGCCATCCCTCCGTGTGATCGGCGTCGTCGCCGCGGCCCCGGCCACCGGTCTGTCCACCATCGTGGCGGTCATCGGGTCGCTCACTCTCCCGGACGACCTGGCCTACTTCACCCTCATCGGTTGGACGTGGTCACAGACCTATCCCGACCTCCCGCCCTCCGCCGTCTTCACCCCGACGGGCGTTGTCCTCGCCCAGCGGATCGTGACCCGGCACTGTGACAACGGACTGGTGGCCGTGCTCTCGGGCCAGGCATCACGAAACGAATTCCAACCCGATGCGTCCACCAATCCTGCGCTCGTGGCCCACGCGCACGCCAACGACCCCGGACAGCTGAGGACGGCCGCGCCGATGCTCATCGTCCAGGGAACCGGCGACAACCAGGTGCCGTCACCACTCACCGACGCATTCGTGTCCCGGATGGCGTGCCCGGCTGGCGACGTCGTCGACTACGTCCATTACCCCGGAGCTGGTCATGACCAGGTCACCTTCCAAGCGGTGCCCCGCATCCTGGCTTGGGCCGCCGACCGCTTGCACGGATCGGCACCTCCGACGACGTGCGGCCTGCCCGGCGATGTCCGGTCCAATCACTGACCACCCGGCTGCACCCGGTCGGGGGAGCGGAGGACCATGAGACCTACAACCCGGCGACGAAGTCGGTGGACGTGACCTCGGGGCTGCGTCCGGCCCCGTCCGGACGTCGTCAGTCCCTGCTGGCCTCGGTCGCCCACATGGGCCTGGAGGCGGTCCGGGTGGTTGCCGATCGGTTCGACCACCGCTCGGCCGTGCCCCGCACCATCGAGGGCGTCGACCGTGACTACCTGAGTCGGCTGCTGGGCGTCGAGGTGACCGGGGTCAAACCGGTTGACGTCACCTCGGGGACCACCGACCGGGCACGGCTCTTGCTCGACTCCCCTGGCTCCGACGTGCCGGGGTCGGTGTTCGTGAAGATCGCCCCGACCAAGACGGTGACGAGGATCTTCACCAATCTCAGCAACCTGGGGCGCAGTGAGCTCGGCTTCTACCGAGACGTGTCACCGGGGCTCGACATCGAGGCGCCCGCGGTCGTGGCGCTCGACTGCGATCCTCGGACCAAGCGGTTCACCATCGTCATCGAGGACCTGACGACCAGGGATGCGCGGTTCACCGACACCGTGGGAGGCGTAACCCTGCCCGAGGCCGAGGCGGTCGTCGACACCCTGGCCAAACTGCACGGCACGTTCTGGGACTCGCCCCGGCTCGCCGATCCCGGTCCGGGTGGCTTGGCCTGGGTGACCACCAACAGCGGCGACCCGCAGCTTCCGATCGTCCAGAAGGCGCTGGTGGCCGCCGGGAGGAAGGTGGCCAAGGACCATCTCGAGTACGTCCCCCGGGAGGGAGCGAAGATCCTGGCCCGTTACCTGGCGGTGGCCGACGAGCTCGATGCGGGGCGCCACACGCTCCTGCACGGCGACCCGCACCCCGGCAACGTCTACTTCATCGACGCAGCGCCGAGCTCGGGCGCCGGCCTCCGGGGTGGCCTCTTCGATTGGCAGGTACTGCGTCGGGGAAACGGGACCCGGGACCTGACCTACTTCCTCGTGCTTGGCTTGGACACCGATCAACGCCGACAGCACGGTGAGGCCCTGCTCGCCCGCTACCGTGACGGGCTGGCCCGGGCCGGAGGACCCACCCTGGACCCCGATCGTCAGTGGCTCGATGTCCGCAAGATGGCGGCCTACGCCTATGTCTCCGCCGTCTTCGCTGCCGCCTTCGCCGGGCTCCAGGCCGAACCGGTGACGACAAGCGGCCTGGCCAAGTCCTCGGCGGCGCTCAAGGATCTCGATTCCGGAACCGCCATCACCTGCTTGGCGTGACGTGCCGTTGGCGGCACGGTCTGGACAATGGTTGTGGCATGCACGGGTCGGATCTCCCAACTGCACCATGGCAGTCCCGTTTCGGTTGACTACACATCGACGGAACCGCTTCTGACTTAGGCCTCACGCCACGACTGATTGAGCACTGACGGTGTAGTTCCAGTCGCCGT
>JADMIJ010000152.1 GCA_015478655.1 Acidimicrobiales bacterium
GACCCGGCCACCATCAGCGTCTTCGCCTGAAAACCCGCCGGTCGTCACGGCTCATCCACCCTTGAACGACCCCTCACGCCCCGCTATCCAAGTACGCCCAGGCCACCGACTTGGCCACCAAGATGGTGCGGGAATTCGGACTCTCGACGACCCTCGGCCCGGTCGGCTACCCAGAAGGGGGCTCGGTGTTTCTGGGGGGAGGAGGGGCCGGGCTGTCGAGCCGGCCCTTCGCCGAGGCCACCCAGGCCATCATCGACGCTGAGGTTGCAAATCTGCTGCGCACAGCGGAAAAACGCGCCAGCGAGCTCCTTACGACTCATCGAAAGGAGCTGGGCAAGCTGGCAGAGCTCCTGCTGAACGAGGAGACGGTCGATGGCACGGCCGTCTACCGGCTTATCGGCAAGCCGGTCCCCACCGAACAGAACGGTTCGACCGTGGCCCCGCGACGTGTTGCCGCTTTAGTCGCGGATTCCCTGCCGCACTCCGCACGTCCGCTGCGAGGGGAGGAGCAAGGGACCGCTCCAGGCAAGGGCGCTGTGGCCCGGGCGAGCGAATAGCGGCACAGTGACTGGGCATCAACGAAGCTTGGGCTCTAGCCCGTGACCGGTCAAGGCTTCATGGTGCAACTACCCCAATACAAGGAGACAACGATGGCTACGACGACAGACCCGGTGTGTGGCATGACAATTGAGACGTCCGCAGCGACCGGTACTGCCATTCACGACGGCACCACGTACTTCTTTTGTAGTCGAAGCTGCCAGGAGAGCTTCGAAGCAGATCCGACACTCTACGCGGCGGGCGACCAGTAGCCCAAGACCCGGGGCGTTCGGCTGTGGCTCACTCAGTATCGGTAGCCGCCGCAACCGTGTCTCAAAGGAGCTAACGTGACAAACTCACAAGATGAATTTCGCCACAGAATCGTCGTGGGGGTCGACGGATCGCCGTCGTCGGAAGCCGCAGCGGAATGGGCGGCTCGCCAGGCAGAAATGACCGGAGTTCCCCTCGACGCGGTAACGACATGGGAGTGGCCAACGACTTACGGCGTCACTGGCCCTGCGATCCCCGAGTACGACCCGGCGGCCGACGCTCGAAAGATACTGGACGGTGCTGTACGAGCGATACAGAGCTCCCACGCTCACATCGTGTTGCGCTCGATCGTTGTCGAGGGACACCCGGCAAGAACTCTGGTGGAGGAATCGCGTGGAGCGGATCTACTCGTCGTGGGTAGTCGCGGTCACGGCGAGCTCTCCGGGATCTTGCTCGGATCAGTTAGCGAGTACTGCGTCACCAATGCCGACTGCCCAGTACTGGTCTTTCGTAATCAGATGTAGTCAGGCCTCCTCATTCGGGTGGCCGGACCGTGCAGCTGGCGCCGAGTGAACCAGTGTGACTCCAAAGACGCCTATTGGTCTCCGCGGAGCGCTGTTGGCGTTAGCCGCCACACGACTGGGGAGGTGGACGGAGCAAATATTGGAACTTCACGCAACAGTCATTTCGTCAGTGAGGGGTGGTTGGCCGCTTCCGGTGACCACCGGAGTACGAACTCCATGATCAGATTGCGGGAGGGGCTGGTATTCCTCAGCGTCAATCTCGCCTCGTGGCAAGCGCTGGTCGAGAATAGATCGCGCCTCATCGTATCGATGTCCATCGTCGGACCACCGAGAACATCTGCCCACGAATGCGCAGACCGCTCATTTCGGAGACCAACCCCAGAAGGCACCATTCCGATCCACATCAGGGCCAACCTGGCAGAACTTCCGGTGGCTGCCGTGTCCCGAACACCATCATAACTATCTCCTCGGGTCCAACATCGAGCCACGCGATTTAGCCTGAACCCATATGGCCCAACCGAGGAGGGCCATTCGTCCCATCACACGACGGGTCGATTCGGTCTTCGTGCAAGTGAGGTCCAAGGGGCGCCCTTCACTACTTGCACAGCACCACATCGATCGAGATGGGACTTTGGACTCTGTCCCCCCCTCCCGTTGGCCTCATAGTTGGAGTATGCGAATCGGCTTGCATAGGCAGCAGGCGTGAAGAAACCGCTCATGGCCAGTACCCTGAAAGCAACAGAGGCAAACCCACAGGGGCGGGGAGTACTGGCATGGCCGAAAGACGGGCTGCGCATCGCTTTCGGGATGATCTGGCTGGTCGACCCGGTACTCAAGTGGTTGCCTGGATTCAGATCGGACCACATGGACGCGATTGTGAGCCCCGCCCAAGGCCCACCTGCCCGGATGAAATGGTGGTTTGCCTTCGACGGCCCCACTGCTGCCGCGGGCAGAATCGAGTTGGTCAGCTCCGACAGCGACAGGGCACACCGCCTCGTCGTCAGCCGAACGCGCCGCCCCGTCGTGGTTGCCAACGACGACCGCCGCTCCCGCGTTCAGTGGCTCGGTCCTGTGCTTCTTGAGCGACTTGTCTCCGGTTGGCATGCATTTCTCCTCGGTCGCCTGGCCCAGCGGGTCAAAATGAGCAGAGGGCGCGTGCCGGTTTGGTTTTGGGCAACCCTGATCGCGCATCGGACGGAGCATGACCTACGCATGGCATACGCCTCGCCCTCAGGGGGTCCATCGGTTGCGCCACGCCCGCTCTACTTGGCGGCGGAGGTCCCGTGCCTCGCAGCCGCCAGGCCCGCTGGTCCAGGTGGAGCGCCTGGGACCCTCCCCGATGAGTCGGCACGGTGTGTGCCGAGCTTGGCATCCACCGTCTGGCACAGCGCCTCGTCGCCCGGCAGGCGCCGCCCTCGCCAACCATTGCCACGGAGTAGAGCAGAGGAGACGTCCGGCCCCCGAGCCGTGGCTCACAGTAGATCCGGTCGCGAACGCCCGAGGGACGATGACGCGAACACGCCCTGCGGGGCAGACCAACCAGTCGGAGGCCTCCCATGCCTCGCCTGAGCACCCGAGCAGCCGTGGGCCACTTCCGCGACCACACTCTGCGCCACCGCGGCCACAGCATCACGACTAGTGGGTCGGCGCAGAACCGCACCAGGAGCCATGGCGATGGCGCGTGACGCCACGACGGTCCCGACTGACGCCCGGCCTTCCAGCGTTCGCATGCTCTGGGTCACGGCCGTGCTCGGGGCCTGTTTTGTGTTCATCCGTGCCGGCCTCGGCGACATCCCCGTGCTGTGGTTCGCCGCCCTCCGGGCCCTTCTGGGCGGCATGGTGCTTGTCGGGCTCGGGCTGGGTCAACGCCTCCGGCTGCCCCGTGGCTTTCGCGAGTGGGCGGTCGTCGCGGGACTCGGCCTCGCCAACGCCACGATCGGAGGAGCGGCGATGTACCTCGGGACCGTGCACCTCGCCACCGGAATCGCCTCGGTGGTCGCCAACGCCCAGCCTCTGCTCATCATCCTCCCGGCCTGGGCCCTCTACGCGGAGCGACCGACGAGGCGAACGACCATAGGACTATCGGTCGGGTTTGTCGGCCTCGTGGTGGTGGCCATCCCCGGTGGCGGCGGATCCGGCGCCCCGCTCGAGCTGATAGCGGCGGCAGGCGCCACGGCGGGAACGCTCATCGCCCGGCGTCTCGGCACGCTCGACAACGTCGTGGCCGGGGGCTGGTCATTCTTGCTCGGCGGGGCGGCCCTGGCGATGTGGGCCGGGTTGGACGAGGGCGTGCCGACAATCCGGTGGAGTCTTGGCTTTGTGGGTATACTGGCGTTCCTCAGCGTGCTCGGAACGGCCGCGGTATACGTGGCGTGGTTCAAAGAAGCCCGCCGCTGCCCCCTGTACCGGCTCACCGCCTGGACCTTCGCGGTGCCGCTGTTCGGGCTGGTCCTCAGTGTGGCTGTCGAAGGCGAACGACCGAGCCCCTGGACTGCGGCGGGGCTGACGGTGGTGCTCGTCTCGATGTTGCTCGTGGTGCGGGGCGGGAACCGCCCCGCCCCCAACACAACTGCCGGCCTAGACAGCAGGGACGACCTGGCTGCCATCGTACTTGAGCCGCAGCCAACTGGCACGGCCGCCGCCCCGATGGCCACCGCAGCTGTGCCCCTCCCACCGACAGCGCCCGGCGATAGATCGGGCCACGGTGCCACCGACGCCGGATCCCGATCGGCATGATCGTAGGAGCTCTCGACAGTCTGCACCTGACAGGTGGGTTCTCGCGAATCGCGTCGGGACGACGTCAAGGAAGTAACCGGCCCAGACCCGAGCATCGCCTGGAGAACCCAATCTGACGGGGTTCCCACCGGCGATCAGCCGCTGGATGCGATCTCTAGTGTCCTGAGTCGGAGATTCTTACAGAAATAGGAATTTCTGTCTGTTTGTG
>JADMIJ010000027.1 GCA_015478655.1 Acidimicrobiales bacterium
CCGACCTGCTGGTCGCCCTGACCTACGCCATGATCGGCGTCCTGCTCGGACCGCTCGTCGGTCGTCTGGGCAGCCTCTACGTGCTCTTGTCACTGTCGTTCGTCGATATCGGCTTCGGCCAGACCGTCATGTTCCACGCCTTCCCGCCCACCTGGGGGGCGTTCCTGCCCGCCCGAGGCGCAGGCAATCTCGTGCTCGACGGCGCCTTCACCTCGGGCTTCGAGCAGTACGGGTACCTGCTGCTCGCCCTCGTCTGGCTGGCGGGGCTGACGGCCGCGGCAGTGCTCGTGTTCAGACGACAAGCCGGGGTGAAGCTCCCCCGTCCCACCACTCCGGGGACTCTGTTGGAGGTCCGGTCATGAGCCCGGCAACCGTTGCCGATTCGGCGGCCACCACGATCGGGCAGCTGTGCCCGACGGCGGCCCAGGACCGCACCACCCAGGTCGGAGCGCGGCCCTCCCTTCCGAGCACCGAGCCACCGGGGAACGCGCTACCGGCTGCTGGTGAGGCGGGGAACCCCGGTGAGACCGACGGCGTCTGCGGCGGCTCCGAGCTCGCTGCTCGCTTCGCCGCCGGCCTCACCCGCCCCCGTTCGCCCCGCCTGACCGGTACGCACGCCGGGCCGGAGCAGCCCAACAGGGTCCACTGGGACCCGGGGTCTGACCGGCGTCGCCTCGCCGGCCTGCGCAGCGCGCTGGCCAGCGAGACCGACCCGCTCGCGGTGGTGACCGAGATGTTGCGTTGGTGCCGCGATGATCACGCCGTGCTCTGGGAGCACCTGGGCGAGCCGGCCTGTCAGGCTTGGCGCGCCCACGGTCTTCGCCGCGTACACGACGAGCTCAAGGGCCTGGCGGAGCTGCCGGTGATCGACGTGGCCACCCGCGAGATCATCGACGCGGCGCTCGGGGAGGTTCCCGACCGGGTACCAGGCGTGGTCGGCGAGGCGGCATGAGGCGCCACCCTCGGCGATCCCTTTCTCACGACGTGGATCCCGAGGTCGTTCCGGCCTAGCGTGGACCGCATGTGCCGCAATATCACCACCCTTCGGGGCCTCGAGCCCCGGGCCACCGCCGACGAGATCGAGGCTGCCGCCCGGCAGTACGTGCGAAAGGTGAGTGGCGTCCAGGCGACTTCGCCGTCCACCGAGGACGCCTTCGAGCGTGCTGTTCGAAAGGTGGCGGGGGCGACGACCGAGCTCCTGGCCCAACTGCCGCCGCGCCGCCAGCCTCCTCCGACCCTCCCACCGATGCGACGAAAGGCATTGTCCGCCACCTGAAGGACACCGCCGGACCGCCTGCGTGGGGATGCCGTGGTGGCCCCGGCGCCTCGTTCCGGAACCGTCAGGGTTGGGCGAACCGCCGCACGAAGCTGAGGGTGGTGTCGGCGACCACCCGCCAGCCGTGGTCGATGACGAGGGAATGCCCGCGATCCGGGATCTTGACGATCTCGGTCACGCCCGGGTTGCGCTTCTGCTTCTTGAACGAGGCGTTGGCGATGGCCCAGGGGACGGTGTTGTCCTTCTCCCCGTCGATGATCAGCAGTGGCCCGCGCTCGGGATCCTTGGACTTCACCTTGGCCTGGGTCCACGGATTGAGATTGGCGGTGGCGGCCTGGAACAGCGGCACCCCCGAACCGGGGACGGCGAACGTCGCATACAGCTCCTTTGCCTCCTCCTCGGTCACCGCGTTGGCAAAGGCGTAGCGGAACTGCTCATAGGTCAGGGGCACGGCGCGTCGGTGGTTGGCAGGGTTGCCGAGCACGGGCGACGCCGACTTGAGGGCCGAGAAGGGCAGCGGCAGCACCCCCCGGAACGGCGCCGGCCCCGTGACGCGACGGTCACGAAGGTGGGCGCTCGACGCCAGGGCCCTGGTTCGAGGTGCGGTCCGCCGATACCGGGTGGCGGATCCTCTGGGCGGCGCGGTCGGCAGCGGCACGACCCCCGGCCCGGCCCGGGCGGCCAGCCGCTCGATCACGGCCGACCGGTGGCGCTCATCGACGTTGCCGCCGTACTTGAACTTGGCCCGGACGTCGTCCACGCCGATGACAATGGCCCGGATGCTCCGCAGCCTGGCCGGGTGGGCCAGTTCAGGGTCCGCCACCGGCACCTCCGGCTGCAGGGACTCCAGTTGCCTCCGCAGCACAGCGGCCACCGCGGCCGGCTCGCTCGCCACCGTGGCCACTCCCTCCAACTGGACGGCGGCGTAGTACGTGGTCGGGATGCCGAGCATGGGGTCCTCATCGTCGATCGCCTTCCAGGCCGACGGGATGAACGCCCAGTCGCCGGCGACGCTGAGCACCACGCGGGGCTGCTCGGCGAGAGCTCCGAAGATGGGGTTGGGCGCGGCAAGGTGCAAGTAGACGTGATCGTCCTCCAGCACGAACTGCGTGGGGACGACCACGGGCACATCCCGGCCGAGCCCGGCGGCGACCAGGTGGCCGAACCCCTGGCCCTCGACGAATGGGCGCCATTCCGATTCGCCGAGGGTCCGATCGGGGAGCGGGATGTGCATTGGGTCCTCTCACACGCTGACCAGTGCCGGGGAGTGACATGCAGGGTAGTGCCCACGTCCCGAGTTTCGCCGGGCCGCTCTCCCGGTCTGCCCGGTCAGTGGCACGGCCAGGCCCAGACCGCCCGCGCCGCCGGCAACAACTCGTCTCGGTGTCGGCCGCCGATCTCAGCTGTACATCAGCGATCCCGGCGTGGTCAGCAGTTGGCCCGTCTCGAGCCAGGTCTTGAGGCCGGAGAGGATCATGGGCCAGCCGCCGTAGAGCTCCGGGTTGGCTCCCTCGCGCAGCTCGTCGTGGGTCACGATGAGCCGGCAGGAGTCGGCCACGGGCTCGATCTCCCAGGTGACCCGCGAGGCCCCTTCGCGCTTCACCTCGTCGCTCCAGAGGGCAACCAAGGTGTGGACCAGCCGGCGCGGCGGCTCGACCTCGAGGACCTCGCCCTCGCCGAGCAGCCCACCGGCCTTCGGGGAGCCCATCAGCACGGATGACCCGACCTTCCAGTCCGACTCGACCCCGGCCCCGAAGTTGTACTTGGATCGGATCTCGGGGTCGACGATCGCCTCCCAGAGGCGCTCCGGCGTGGTGCGGATGTAGATCTCGAATACCTTTTCCATGGGGGTCTCCAGTCTGGTCTTGAGGTCGCTGAGCGCAGCCGCCCAGGGCTCGGTGTACTTGCTCACCCAACGGTCGTGGATGAGCCGGATCGGGACGGGGTTCAGAAAGTGGAGCTTCAGGCGGCCGCGCCGCTTGGTCACCACCAGGCCCGCTTCCTCGAGCAGCCTGAGGTGCTTCATGACGCCGAACCGGGTCATGGAGAAGCGCTCCTCGAGCGCACCCAAGGTCTGACCGTCCTGCTTGAAGAGCTCGTCGAGCAGGCTCCTCCGGGTCGGATCGGCGAGAGCCCTGAACACAGCGTCCACGGTTCGATATTAGGTGACTATTTGGTCACATGTCAACCCACCTCGCACACGGCCCTCGGCTGGCATACTGCCGCGGTGGAAAGCAGGGCCCCCGGTGGTGGGATCGTTGTCATCCGCAGTGCCCGTCCGGCCGACGCTGCCCAGCTGGTGGCCCTGCTGGAGTACGGGGCTCTCACGGCCAACCAGGAGGACGGCTCCGACATCGAGGCCTACCGGTCGGCGTTGGCTGACATCCAGGCGACGCCGGGCAACGACGTGCTGGTGGCCGAGGTGGGCGGTGAGCCGGTGGGCATGTGCCAGCTGATCGTCTTCCGCCATTTCCAACACCACGGGGGACGAAGCGCGGAGATCGAGTCGATGCACGTGCATCCCGGGTTCCGCTCCATGGGGATCGGCGCCCAACTCCTGGAGGCAGCCGTGGGAGCCGCTCGTCGAGCGGGGTGCTACCGGGTGCAGCTGATGTCGAACGTCCGGCGCACCGAGGCCCACCGCTTCTACGAGCGGCAGGGCTTCGTGCCGAGCCATGTCGGGTTCAAGCACTGGATCGAGCCCGAGCCGTAGACACGTGCGCCCGTCACCGCCAGCGCGGGTTGAGGGGTCTCAGTCCAGCGACGGATTGATCCGATACTCAGCCAGCGTGCGAGCTCATCCGCCTCGAGGGCGAGGCGGATGAGCTCGTCGGACAGGCCGGTCTTGCGGGCCGGTGTCGGGCGCGTCGGCGCCGCCCTCAGGGATGTGGTCTGAGGACGTGGAGATCCGTCTCCCGACACCCGGCGCTCGTTGAGGGTCTTGCGGGTCGACTTCGCCACCCGGCGTTCACACACGAAGTCGTATCGGCGGTTCGAACCGGCGACTTGAGGGAGCCCGGCGATCGGTAGTGGCTCAGATCAGATCCGGGCGGAGGTACCTGCGCACGGCGATGCCGGACCAGATCAACTCGACCACGCCGAAGGGCCAAGCCCCCGACAGGAACCCATAGGCGCTGGACAGCAGGCACCCGAGGGCAAAGAACAAGATGAATTGCCTTCCACGCCGCTCGAGGGCGTACATCACCATCATGAAGGAGAGTGCACAGACGCCGTAGATGGTGACGCCCACACTCGACATGGCCTCAGTCAAGCAGACCGGCAATCCCACGCGGCCGGCGTGCAGCCGCTGACCGCCCGGGCGTCGCGTCGCCACTCGGCCGGACAGCAGGAGATTGGATAGCCTCGTGATCGAGCCCGATCCACGTCAGGAGGACCGCCATGGGATCCGAAGGTGATGCCGAACGAGTGGTGCGGGACTTCTGTGCCACGTTCGAGAAGCATGATGCCGAAGCCTTGCGGCCCTTCTTCACCGACGACGTCGTCTACCACAACATGCCCATGGATCCCGCCGTCGGTGCCGACGACGCCGTGGCGTTCATCGCCGGCTTCTTCGCCATGTGCGAGAGCATGGTCATCGAGACCCTTCACCTTGCCGTCCGGGGCAACGTCGTGCTCACGGAGCGGGTAGACACGTTCACCGTCGGGCAGATCGTGGCCCCGTTGCCGGTCATGGGTACATTCGAGATCCGCGACGGCAAGATCAGCGCGTGGCGTGACTACTTCGATCTGACCCAGATCACGAAGGCGCTTTCAGGGGACAGCTAGCGCCTGCCGTCGGGGAGGCGCCCTGCCGACTCGATCGGCTAACTGATCCGCCCATCCCGCCGATCCTCCCGTACCGCCCGAAGATCGACGATCTTGGCCACGGTGGGACGGAGGAGGCCTCTCACCGTCGACAACCACGAGGCTGGGGGCGGGGTGCCCCGAGTGGGCGTCTCCGGGGTCGCCACTGCCTGGCCGAGCGCGTTCGCCAGCACGGCGATGAGCGCCGGTACCTGGCTCAGTTCGATGGGAGTCGACGCCACGCAGACCCCGTCCCGCCAGTGGCTGACCACCACCTTCCCCTGATCGGCGTGCCCCGTCACCCTGAGGTTCGCCCCACCGCCCCGGGCGTCGGGAATGCTCAGACGATTCGAGTGCCCACCCATATCCCCGAGTATGCACGTCGATCGCCGAGGTGTCGAGGAGACGCCGACGGCCTACGCGGCGCGGGATTGCCAGGCCGGAACCGGCGCCGTCGGCGACCCGTCGGCTAGATGAGGTCGGAGTGCTCCTGGCGCTCGAACTGGATGCGGTAGAGCTCGGCGTACTGGCCCCCCGCCGCCAGCAATTCGTCGTGTCGCCCCCGCTCGACGATGCGCCCGTGGTCGAGCACCAGGATCACATCGGCCTCCCGCACCGTCGACAACCGGTGGGCGATGACCAACGAGGTGCGGCCTCGCAGGGCGGTGGCCAGGGCCTGCTGCACGGCGGCCTCGGACTCCGAGTCGAGGTGGGCCGTGGCCTCGTCCAGGATCACGATCTCGGGCGCCTTCAAGAGGATGCGGGCAATGGCCAGGCGTTGCTTCTCACCCCCGGACAGGCGGTAGCCCCGATCACCCACCACGGTGTCGAGGCCGTCGGGCAGGCTGTCGACCATGGTGGCGATCTGGGCGCCGGCCAGGGCCGCATCCAACTCACCGCGGGTGGCGTCGGGCTTGGCGTACAGGAGGTTGCCCCGGATGGTGTCGTGGAACAGGTGGGCGTCCTGGGTGACCACGCCGATGGCCGCCGTCAGCGACTCCATGGTCACGTCGCGCACGTCTGTCCCGTTGATCCGGATGGCGCCGGATGTGACGTCGTAGAGGCGGGGGAGGAGGTGGCTGATCGTGGTCTTGCCCGCGCCCGACGGCCCGACCAGGGCCACGAGCTGACCGGGCTCGGCGGTGAAGGTGACGTCGAACAGCACCTGCTGGGAGACGGTCTGGTCGAGGATCGCCACCGACTCGAGCGAGGCCAGGGACACCTCCTCGGCGGTGGGGTAGCGGAAGTCGACCCGGTCGAAGTCGACGCGGGCGGGCCCCGGGGGGACCGGTCCCGCATCCGGCTTGTCGTCGATCATCGGCGGGAGGTCGAGGATCTCGAACACCCGATCGAAGGACACGAGCGCGGTCATGACGTCGATCTGCACGTTGGAGAGGGCGGTGAGGGGCCCGTACAGCCGGGCCAGGTAGGCGGCCAGGGCCACCACCGTCCCCAGCTGGAGGGACTTGTCGATGACCTGGATGCCTCCCCAGCCGTAGACGACGGCCGTGGCCAATGCCGCCGTGAGGGTCAGGGCGGCGATGAAGATGCGGGCGTACATGGCCTGGGTCACCCCGATGTCCCGGACCCGGCCGGCCTTGCTCTCGAATGCCCCCCGTTCCTCGGAGGGACGGCCGAACAGCTTGACCAGCAGGGCCCCCGACACGTTGAAGCGCTCGGTCATGGTGTTGTTCATCTGCGCATTGAGCGCGTAGGACTCCCGAGTGATGGATGACAGCCGCCGCCCCACCCGCTTGGCCGGGAGCACGAACACCGGGAGGATGATGAGGCTGATCAGGGTGATCTGCCACGACAACAGGAACATCACGATGAGGACCAGCGTCACGCTGATCAGGTTGGACACCACCGACGACAGGGTGTCGGTGAATGCCTGCTGGGCCCCGATCACGTCGTTGTTGAGGCGGCTGATCAACGCCCCGGTCTGGGTGCGGGTGAAGAAGGCGATGGGCATCTTCTGGATGTGACCGAAGACCTTGGACCGCATGTCGAAGATGAGCCCTTCGCCGACCTTGGCCGACACATAGCGGATACCGATGGACAGGCCGGTGTCGGCGACGGCCAGTCCTGCGGCCACCAGGGCCAGACCGATGACCAGGCCCTTGTTGTTGTGTTTGATCCCGTTGTCGATGATCGAGGCGAACAGCAGCGGGTTGATGACCCCGACCACCGCCTCGATGACCACCAGCACCAGAAACCAGGCCAGGATCCTCCGGTAGGGCCGGGCGAACTGGACCATCCGCTTGGCGGTCCCCCTGGTCACCTGCTGTTGGGTGACCGAGTCGTCGCGACGCATGGAGCGCATCACCGATCCGAACTGGCCGCCTCCGTGGCCGCCCATGCCGCCGTGCGCTGCCGTCACGGTCCTCCATCACGAGCACGAGTCATGTCTCGGACCCTACTGTTCGCGGTGTCCCGCCCATCCCATTGGAGGTCCGGGCCGGCGCCGCCGACGATCAGGTGACGAGCCCCCGACCGGTGATCGGCGGGAGGTCGAGGGCGGTGAGCAGCCCGGGAGATCCGTCCACGACGGCGGGGATGGCATTGACCAGGCGCATGGCCGTGGCCTTGAGCCCGGCGGTGTTGTGGTCGCCGTCGCTGCCCAGCAGCTGGAGGTCGAGGGTGTAGTTGGGCTCCCCGCTGACCTCAACCCGATAGCACCCGTGACCGGCGGGCTGCGGCCATTCGGGGGCCAGGTCGTCATGGAGGCGGGTCACGTGCTCCAGCACGATCACCGCTTTGCCCTTGCGGATACCCCGCACCTCGAAGTGGAGAGCGGCGGCGCTGCCCTGCTCGATGGTGCCGGCGTCGACCTCGAATGTCTCGGTGGCGGGCCGCCGCTCGTACCACTCCTCCACCGAGTCCAACTCGACGTCCAGCCCCGCCGCCAGTTGGCGCACCACGCTGCCCCACGCCATGGTCAGGACTCCGGGCTGGAGGATCATGGGGACCTGGTCGAGGGGTCGCCCGAACCCCATGATGTCGAAGAGCACCATGGGCTGGTTGTAGGTGTTGTAGTTGAGGATCTCGGAGCAGCGCACCTCGTCGATGCGCTCACTCACCCCGGTCAGCACCAGCGGCAGGGCGTCGTTGGCGAACCCGGGATCGACGCCGTTGACGAAGAGCGACACCCCGCCCGCCAGGGCGGCCTCCTGCACGGGGGTGATCATCGAGTCGTCCACCACGCCGAAGGGATACTGGAGGAACACCGGCCCACTGGAGAGGACGTTGATCCCGGATCGGAGGATCCGCTGGATGTCGGCGAGGGCCTCCATCAGGCGGTCGTCGGCCATGGCCGTGTGCACCACCACGTCCGGCTTGAGGGCGAGCACCGCATCGACGTCATTGGTGGCGGCCACTCCGAGGTTGCGGCCGAGGCGCGCCAACCGGCCCGCATCCTTGCCCACCTTGGCGGGATTGGACACCCACAGCCCGACCAGCTCGAGGTCGGGTCGGGCATCGATGCCGGCGATGACGTGCACACCGACATTGCCGGTGCTCCAGGCGACGACGCGGAAGGTTCTGCTCATGTGGTGCTCCTCGGTCGAGACGGGACGGTTTTGGAATTGCCTGGGGGCGTGGCGTGCGGGGTGGTCCTCAAAGGTCGGGAAGGCCCATGTCGAGGTTGGGGCTCTCGATCCCCCCGTCGACCTCGAGGATCTTGCCGGTGATGTAGGAGCCGGCGTCCGAGGCCAGATAGACCACGGCGGCGGCGATGTCATTCGGATCGCCGATCCGCTTGAGCGGTGTGCCGGCCTCGAGGGCCATCCGGAGCTCGTCGGTCTGCATCACGATGTCCAGCGCCGAGGTGGCGACTGATCCCACGGCGATGGCGTTGACCCGGATCTGGGGTGACAGGTCGGCCGCCGCCAGTCTGGTGTAGTGGGCCAGTGCCCCTTTGGCCGTCCCGTAGGCCAGGTAGCCGCGCCCGGACAGCCGCCCCATGGCCGACGAGATGTTGACCGCCGACCCTCCGCCTCCTTCGAGCATCAGCGGCACCGCCGGGCGGAGCAGGGCGTGGGCGGTGGCCACGTTGAACTGGAAGGCCTGCTCGAGGCGACCAGGTGAGGTGTCCATGAACGGCCGGGGCATGGCCCCACCCACGTTGTTGACCACCAGGTTGAGGCGACCGAAGGCGTCGCGGGCCTGCTCCACCAGGGCGGCGACCGCCTCCAGGTCGCTCAGGTCGGCCGGGACGACGACCGCCCTGCGCCCGACGGCTTCGATCTGGCGGCCCACCTGGTCGAGTTGGTCGGCGGTGCGGGCCGAGATGACCACGTCGGCGCCGGCCTCGGCCAAGCTCACTGCGGTGGCGGCACCGATCCCGCGGCCGGCACCGGTCACGATGGCCACCTTGTCGGTCATGGCGAAGCGATCGAGGATCATCGAGCACGTCTCCCTTTGTCGGCGACAGTGTTACCAGCCCGGGGCGGGGTCCCGCCACGTTCCCAGACTGGCGCCCCGCCCTTCGGGTTGATACACCTCCGAGCCCGGTCAGTGCCGGCGGGCCGTCTCTCTCTCAGTCGGAGAGGTCGACCATGGCCACGATGTTGGTGGGTCGCACCCTGACCACGAGCTCGCCGGGGACGCCGTTGCGGGCCCCGAATTCCTCGGCTCGCTCCTGACCCATGTAGCGGCCACCGATGACGGCCGCCCAGTGGCGAACTTCGTCGAGGTCCTCGCTCAGGGTGGCGACCCCGTCGATGATGACGAACGAATGGGGAGGGCGCTCATCATCGATGCACAACGCCACCCGAGGGTCGCGACGCAAACTCTTTCCCTTGAGCGTGTCTGCGCCGGTATTGAAGATGAGGTCGCCGATGCGGGAGTCGTCGCTGGCGGTGGTCCCGTCCACCACGAACCAGACCGGTGCCACGTGCGGCCGTCCGTCGGCCCGGACGGTGGCCAGCTTGGCGGTGTGCCTCGGCTCGCCAGTGAGGAACACGAGCAGTTCCTCGTCACTCATGGAACGGGCCATCGGGGGTGTGCCTTCGGACCGGCTGTGGCTCAGGCCGGGCCGGTGGGAGGGAGTCCGAGCTTGTGGTGGTCCCATGAAACGGTCCGCTCCACGTTGAGCTTGGCCACGATGCGCTTGTTGAGCATGATCTCGACCATGGGGCGAAGCTCCTCGGTATACGCCCCGTAGTAGCGCTCGAAGAGGTTGACGCCGAGCTCCCACATCTTGTCCGGGTCGTCGAGGATCTCCGCCGTCCCCACGAGCTCGACCCCTCTGAGCTCCTCGTACGAGTCGCCGTCCTCGAACATGCAGGTCATGCGGGCGTCGCGTCGCAGATTGACGGCCTTTTGGGCCTTGGCCTTGGTCTCGACGGCAATCGAGCCGTCGACGAATCCGTACCACATGGCCACCGCATGGATGGACCCGTCGTGGTTGAGCGTGCACATGGTCATCGGACGGCGCTCGTGGAGGAAGGCGTCGATCTCCTCGGCCGTCATCTTCACGAGGTCGCGCTGCTTGACCCCGTGGCCCATCTGCTGTGGCATCTCCTGTTGGCTCATTCGACCTCCTGGCCTGCGATCCGGACGGCGGCAGCAATGTGGCCACCCGGTGGCAGCGTATCGGCGCCGTGCGACGCCGGGGCAGAATGAGTCCGTGACCGAAACCCGGGGCCCGGCCGTCTCCCGTCCGGCCTCGGCCCCGGCCGGCGGTCGCTGGCGCGTCTGTTTCGTCTGCACCGGCAACATCTGCCGGTCACCGATGGCGGACGTGGTCCTGCGCCACCTGGCCCGGGATGCGCCGATGGCGGACGGGACCGTCCTGGTCGATCGGCTCGACATCGGCAGCGCCGGCACCGGTGGCTGGCACGCCGGTGAGCCCATGGACCCCCGGGCCCGGGCCGTGCTCGAGCGTCGGGGCTACATGGACCACGGCCACCGGGCCCGGCCGTTCGAGACGGAGTGGTTCGAGGCGACCGATCTGATCGTGTGCATGGACCGGGGCCACCAGCAGACGCTCCTGAGCCTGGCCCGGGGGAAGGCCGGCGACGAGCGCTATGACGAGCGGTTGGTCATGTTGCGCCGGTTCGACAGGCAGGCGGGCGGCACCGTCGACGTGCCGGACCCGTACTACGGGGACGACGCCGGTTTCGAGACGTGCCTGGCCCTGGTGGAGTCCGGGTGCCGCGGACTCGTCGACCACCTGGCCGGCCTGGACCGGCCATCCCGCTGAGCGTGCGGTCCGGAGGCGGCTCAGCCGCCGAAGTCGACGAATGATTCGCGCTCGTAGGCGCGCATCCGCTCGTAGACCTCGAGCAACTCGGCGCGGCGGGACCGGTCGTTGGCCAGGTTGACCAGCTCGGCGGGATCGCTGCCGTGGTCGTACCACTCGTGGTCGTTGTCGTCGAAGGCGCAGTCCACGTCGAACCGTTTGTGGCCTGGAGACTTGCCCCACAGACCGGTTGAGGGCTTGCCTCCGCCCACGCCGTAGTAGCGGGCGTATTTGACCTGTCCGTCGTAGAAGCCGCGCAGCGCGTAGCGCACGTTGTTGAGCCCGGTGGACTGGGCGGAGTCCTGGGCGAACAGGATGTGATCGCGCACCGATGCTGCCGGATCGGCCAGTACCGGAGAGAGGTCGGTGCCCTGCACGGTTGACCCGGAGGTGGCGGCGTCCACTCCGGCCAACGAGCAGATGGTGGCGGCCAGATCGACGTGCGAGCCCAGAGAGGACGTCACCGTACCGGCGGTCGTCACGCCGGGGACCTTCACATAGAGGGGAACGTTCATGATCTCGTCGTAGACGAACGGGCCCTTGGAACGGAGCCCGTGGGATCCGCACATGTCGCCGTGGTCGGAGGTGAAGATGATGATGGTGTCGTCCCACGCCCCCGACGCCTCGAGGGCGGAGAGCACGGTGCCCAGGTTGCGATCGGCCATCCGGTGGAGGTGCACGTAGTAGTCGAGGTGTCGGAGCCAGGCGCCCTTGTCGGAGGGGTCGATGTAGCCCCACAGCCCGTGCTGCTGGTCCCACCGCCACTGACGGTGGGCCTCGGGCTTGGTGTGCAGATCGTCGTCGAAGTTGGCCGGCAGCTGGTCGACCACCTCGGGGTAGGGCTCGGTGAAGACGGGGAGCGGGTCGTCGTCCTTCCACGCCGCCGACTCGAGCACGGCGCGGATGGAGGCCACATCGTCGGGGTGGCGCTCCCGGTAGCCTGGCTGGTCCACCGGAAACCACATCACGTCGTGGGGGTTGACCAGGGCGACGGTGAGGAACCACGGATCGGGACCGCCGGAATGGCCGCCGTCATGGTCGCCGGCCGGCCGGGCGTTCTCGCCCAGCCAGTGGGCGGCGTTGCCGGCGATGATCGGGTCGAAGTGCACCCCGGTGCCGGCCCAGCCCATGAAGTGGCGGTCGTTGCCGTCCCAGTCGGCGAAGCCGTAGGCCTCCATGTCCGGAGTGGGCGAGTGCGATAGGTGCCACTTCCCGATGTAGGACGAACGGTAGCCGGCCCCGTCGAGCAGCGACCCCAGGGTGGGAGTCGAGGTAGGCAGCTCGGCGTGCTCGGGCATGATGACGTTGTCGAGCACGCCGTGGCCCTCGAGATAGCGCCCGGTGAACAGGCTGGCCCGGCTGGGCGAGCACGGGGAGGAGTGGGTGAAGTAGTCGGTGAACTCGAGCCCTTCGGCCCGGAGCCGGTCCCGCCAGGGGAGGGAGACCTCGGGGGGCAGCCAGGAGCGCTGGCGCTCCTGGTCGGAGACCAGCAGCAGGATATTGGGGCGCTTGGTGACGGTCGTGGCCATGATCCGCCACGGTAGCCCCGTCCCCATCCCCGTCCCCGTCCGGGGGCGGGAGGGCACTGTTGGCGCCCAAAAGTGAAATGTGTTCTACTTTTCGACGTCGACGAGTCGAGATGCCAGGGGAAGGAACGGGATGCCTGAGAGCGAAGCGCTGCACGCCAGTCATCGGCTCGAATACCCGTATTCGCGCTCCGTCGGCCCGGTCATCGGGGCGTTCCTGACCGGTCTCCGTGAGGGCAGGTTGCTGGGCGTGCGGGGGGCCGGGGGGTCGGTCATCGTCCCTCCCACCGAGTACGACCCGACCACCGGTGGCGACACCGGTGAGATGGTCGAGGTCGGCCCCGGCGGGGTGGTGGAGTCGTGGGCCTGGGTCTCCCATCCGCTGCCGAAGCACCCGCTGCCGTCGCCGTTCGCCTGGGCACTGATCCGGTTGGACGGAGCGGACACCGCGCTGCTCCACGCCGTGGACTCGGGAGGTCCGGACCAGCTCGCCTCCGGCGACCGGGTGACCGTCAGATTCCGTCCTGCTGCCGAACGGATCGGGGCCATGGCCGACATCGAGTCGTTCGTGCCGCAAGGCGGAGCGCCCCGATGACGGATGAGACCGTCACCGAACCGTTGGGCCCGGTCACCACCTTGGCCACTCCCATCCGGCTCGACTTCGAGTTCACCCCCGGGGTGGCCCAGTCCCGATTCCTCCGCGGCCTCGAGCAGGGGAAGTTCATGGGGCAGCGCTGCCCCAAGTGCGGGAAGGTCTACGTCCCCTCGCGGGGCTCGTGCCCGACCGACGGCGTGCCCACCACCGAGGACGTGGAGCTGGCCAACGTGGGCACCGTGACTACCTACTGCGTGGTCAACGTGCCCTTTGCCGGCCAGTCCATCGAGATCCCCTACATCTGTGCCCAGGTGCTGCTCGACGGGGCCAACCTGTCGTTCATGGGGCTCATCCAGGAGATCCCGACCGACGAGATCCGCATGGGGATGCGGGTCGAGGCCGTATGGGTCGAGCGCGAGGAGTTGAAGCCGTCCTTGGCCTCGGTCAGGTACTTCCGACCCAGCGGGGAGCCCGACGCCGACTACGAGACCTTCAAGGAGTACCTGTGAGTGCTGGTGGAGGGCGCACCGTGAGGCCCGTTGCCGTGGCGTCGTTCGCCCAGTCACAGAATGTCCGACGGGACGACGAGCACAACGAGGTCGAGATGCTCATGCCGGTGGTGGCCGAGGTGTTCGGCAACATCGGGATCACCAAGGACGACGTCGACTTCATCTGCTCGGGATCGACCGACTACCTGATCGGCGGCCCCTTCAGCTTCGTGACCGCCCTCGACGCCGTCGGGGTGTGGCCGCCAAGAGCCGAGAGCCACGTGGAGATGGACGGGGCCTGGGCCCTCTACGAGGCCTGGGTGCTCCTCCAAGAGGGGGAGATCGACGCCGCCCTGGTCTACGCCTTCGGTCGCTCGTCACCCGGGAACCTCAACGAGATCCTCTCCCTGCAGCTCGACCCGTACTACCTGGCCCCCCTGTGGCCGGACCCGGTGAGCCTGGCCGCCCTGCAGGCACGAGCCCTCATCGATGCCGGCAAGGGCTCCGAAGCGGACTTCGCCGCCATCGCCTCCCGCAGCCGCAGGGATGCCATGTCCAATCCCAAGGCCCAAGTGGCCAAGGACATCCCCCCCGCCACCCTGCTCGAAGAGGACTACGTGGTCGCACCCCTGCGCCGCCATGCCCTGCCACCGATCACCGACGGCGCAGCCGCCATCGTGCTGGCCGCCGGCGACAAGGCCGGGCTGTGGTCGAAGAGCCCGGTGTGGATCACCGGGCTCGACCACCGGATGGAGACCCATTCGCTGGGGGCCCGCGACCTCACGTCATCCCCCTCCACGACCAGGGCCGCCGAGGTGGCCGGGGTGGCCGACGGGCCCGTCGACGTGGCCGAGATCCACGCGCCCTTCGCCCATCAGGAGATCATCGTCAAGCAGGCCCTGGGCCTCGACGACACGGTCACCGTCAATCCGTCGGGAGGCCCGCTGGCCGCCAACCCGCTCATGTCCGCCGGCCTCATCCGTATCGGTGAGGCCGCGGCCAGCATCTCGTCGGGCCGGGCCAAGCGGGCGGTGGCCCACGCCACCTCGGGACCGTGCCTGCAGCAGAACCTCGTCTGCGTCCTGGAGGGTGAGTGATGGCAGAGCGTTGCGCGGTGGTCGGCGTCGGACAGACCCACCACAAGGCCAAACGCGAGGACGTGTCCATCGCCGGCCTGGTCCGTGAGGCGGCCAAGATGGCGCTCGCCGATGCGGACCTGACCTGGACGGACATCGACGCCGTGGTCATCGGCAAGGCCCCGGACATGTTCGAGGGCAACATGATGCCCGAGCTCTACCTGGCACCGGCCCTCGGTGCCGTGGGCAAGCCCATGTTCCGGGTGCACACCGCCGGCTCGGTGGGCGGATCGACGGCGCTGGTGGCCGCCCACCTCATCTCCTCGGGCATCCACAGGCGGGTCCTCACGGTGGCCTACGAGAAGCAGTCCGACTCCGATGCCATGTGGGCGCTGTCGGTGCCCCAACCCTTCGCCGCACCGCTGCTGGCCGGTGCGGGCGGCTACTTCGCCCCGCACATCCGCGCCTACATGCGGCGGTCGGGTGCGCCCGAGTACATCGGCCGGATGGTGGCGGTGAAGGACCGCCTCAATGCCCTGCGCAACCCGTACGCCCACCTCCATCTGGCCGACATCGACATGAAGATGGTGGAGGACTCGATGATGCTGTGGGACCCCCTGCGCTATCTCGAGGCGTGCCCGTCCTCGGACGGGGCCGCCGCCATGGTGCTGTCGTCGGAGGACGCGGTGTCAGGCCACTACCCCCCGGCGTGGGTCCACGGCACGGCCATGCGGTCCGAGCCGACCATGTTCGCCGGTCGTGACCAGGTCAACCCCCGGGCCGGGCGGGACTGCTCGGCCGATGTCTACGGCCAGGCGGGGATCACCAATCCCCGTGAGCAGATCGACGTGGCCGAGGTGTACGTGCCGTTCAGCTGGTACGAGCCCATGTGGCTGGAGAACCTCGGTTTCTGCGATCTGGGCGACGGGTGGAAGCTGACGGAAGCGGGCGCCACCGCCTTCGACGGCGACATCCCCTGGAACACCTCGGGCGGTGTGCTGTCGTCCAATCCCATCGGGGCGTCCGGCATGCTCCGCTTCCTCGAGGTGGCCATGCAGGTGCGGGGCCAGGCCGGCGAGCACCAGATCGACGGGGCCAAGGTGGCGCTGGGGCAGGCCTACGGCGGCGGTTCGCAGTTCTTCTCGATGTGGGTGGTCGGGAGCGAGAAGCCCTAACGCCGAAGGCGGCGCTACCCTGTGACGGTGCGCTGAGAATCGATACCCCGTGTTCGACCGTCGGTCACTGGTCCCCGGAGGTTTCTCTTGCCCGCGCCCCGCTCTTCCTCGTCCCGCTCTGCCGCTTCCCGTTCTCGCTCGTCCCGTGCCGGCGGCGCGGCAACGCTGGTGGCCCGCGCCGTCACGCTCGACCGAGGTGGGCACACCGTCCTCGGTGGCGTCTCGCTGACGGTCGGGCCGCAGAGCCGCATCGGGATGATCGGGCCCAATGGCGTCGGGAAGTCCTCACTGCTCCAGGTGCTGGCGGGCGTCCTGGCACCCGGCGGCGGCGAGGTCGTGCGGGATCCGCCGTCGGCCACCATCGGCTACCTGGCTCAAGAGCACGATGTGCCTTCCGGGGTGACGGTGCGGGAGCTGTTGGCCCGCCAGGTGGGCGGAGCCGATGCGGAGGCAGAGTTGGCAGAGGCCGCTGCCGCCCTGGCCGGAGGTACCGCCCCGGCCGCCCTGCGCTACGAGGTGGCGCTCGAGCGCTTCAACCGGTTGGGTGTCGCCGACCTGGATGCCCGCATCGACGCCGTCCTCGATGACCTCGGTGTCGGGGCCGCCCTGGCCGGTCAGGAGGCGTCGACACTGTCGGGCGGTCAACAGGCCAAGGTGGCGCTGGCCAGCATCGAGCTCTCCCAGTTCGACATCACCCTGCTCGACGAGCCGACCAACGACCTCGACTTCGGAGGCCTCGGGCGGCTCGAGGCGTGGTTGGCATCCCGGTCCGGAGGGATGGTCATCGTCTCTCACGATCGGGACTTCCTCGAGCGCGCGGTGACCTCGGTCCTCGAGCTCGACGAGCACAGCCGCACCGCCCAGGAGTACGGAGGGGGTTGGAGCGGTTACCAGGCGGAGCGGGCCAATGCCCGACGTCACGCCACCGAGGCCTATGAGCGCTACGACCGCCGACGGAGCCAGCTCGAGCACCGGGCCGAGCAGCAGCGCCAGTGGGCCACGAGCGGGGTGCGGCGGGAGTCCCGCCACCCGACGGACAACGACAAGGCCCAGCGAGACTTTCGGATCAACCGCACCGAGAAGTTGGCCGCCAAGGCCCGCCAGACCGATCGGGCCCGGGCGGCCCTCGTAACGGTCGACAAGCCCTGGGAGGGGTGGGACCTCAGGTTCACGATCGAGGAGGCTCCGCGTGCCGGTGCCGTGGTGGCCCGGCTCAGCAACGCCGTGATCGAACGGGGCACGTTCCGGATGGGGCCGATCGATCTGCAGATCGATTGGGGAGATCGGATGGCCCTGACCGGGGCCAACGGCACGGGAAAGACCTCACTGGTGGCCGCGCTGCTCGGCACCCTCCCTCTGGCCAGCGGTCAGCGATGGATCGGGCCCAGCGTGGTGGTCGGGGAGCTGGGCCAGGACCGCCGGGCCCTGCGCGGCCACCACGACGTGGTTCGCACGGTGATGGACCGCTGCGGCCTGAAGCAGTCCGAGGCCAGGTCGCTCCTGGCCAAGTTCGGGTTGGGTGCCGATCTCGTCGTCCGGGCCGCCGAGTCATTGTCACCGGGGGAGCGGACCCGGGCGGAACTGGCCATGTTCCAGGCCCTCGGGGTCAACTTCCTGGTGTTGGACGAGCCGACCAACCACCTCGACCTCCCGGCCATCGAACAGTTGGAGGCGGCGCTGGCCGGATTCGGGGGCACCCTGCTGCTGGTCTCGCATGACCGGCAACTCCTCGATTCCGTCGACGTCACCCGTTCGCTGGAACTGACGTGATGGAGCCCGCTTCACTCCGCTGAGCCGATGGCGCCCAGCTCCGGCTCACCCGGCCCTGGTGAAGATGTCCGTGCCGAAGGTCGCACTCGTCGTCTTGGCCTGGCCCAGCTTGGTGAGGCCGAAGAGGTCCTCGATGGTGGCGAGCGTCGAGTAGTGGTTGTAGGGCACGTCGGTCGTCGTGCCGTCCTTGATGAAAGGGGAGATCAGCACGGTGCCCGTGCGGCCGCCGCCCGGCCCGGACAGCCCTGGGCTGGCCGCCGCCGGCCCGGGTGTCTGGTTGCAGCACGAGGTGGCGTCGGCGGTGACCGACTCGTCGAAGGTGACCTCCAGCAGTCCGTCCTTCTTGAACGCGGGCGAGCCGGTGATGAGCGGGACCCAGGTCTTGAGGAATGTGTCGATGTTGGCGAAGGCCGACGGGGATGCATGTTGATTCACGCACGGAGCATCGTGGCCGTCATTGCAGAGGTTGGGGGAGACGAAGCTCAGGTTGGGAGTGGTCGATGCCGACTTGAGATCGGTGGCCAACCCGGTGACCCCGGTCGGGGTGCCGGAGGGGAGGGCGCCGGTGGCCGTACCGAGCGGGACGACGGTGGAATCGCACAGCGACGGGTTGTCGATGATCGAGTGGAAGTAGACGAACGGGTTGTGGCGGGTGGCATACCCGTCGCCCGGCACGGCGGCCTGGGTTCTGTCAGCCGTCTCGACGGCCGGGTGGCCACAGACGGCCGCTTCACGTGCGGGGATGTTCCCCATGTCCTCCATGTAGCCCTTCCAGGTGAGGTGGGCCTGGTTCAACTGGTTGGCCACCGTGGTGACCGCGGGCGGGAAGACACAGCCCGAATCGCTGATCTGGCCATCGGGAGACACAGTGGCCGTCGCCGGGAAGTCGCCGAACACCTGGCAGTCCGCCTGGTTGAGGGGATTGGGGGCCTGGCCGGAGATGAGTCCGATGTAGTTGCCGTTGGAGAAGTGCCCGATCCCGTAGTAGTTGGTCAGCAGGGCCCCGGAGGCGGGCAGGGTGGTCGCAAGATAGGGGTCCGCAGAGGGGCTGCCGAACGTGGCGTCGAAGCCCTCGTTCTCCAGCAGGATGACGAAGACGTGGTGGATGCCGGGGAGTCCCGTCGTCGAGGCGTTCCCGGACGGGGGCGGCTGGCTGGCCGCGGTGGTCGATGAGGACGTCGTACTCCCCGACGAGCATGCCGCCGTCAGCACGGCGAGGGCCGCCACCAGGGCAATCGCCGCCGGAGCCGGGAGCGTATGCCGGTGACGGTCAACCCGGCCGACTGATCGAGGGCGAGTGGTCATACGGTGTTTCTACTCGATGCGGACCGCAAGCCGTCGAAACCGACCGGTCCGATTCGGGGGACGTGCCACCCTCGGCTCCGCCCGGTGCCGAGGTGTCCCGGTGCTCCCTCGGGGGGCCGATACACTCGGGCTGGTTCGCCGAGATCCCGGAGGCATCACGTGAAGATTGTTGTCGACTTCGACGAGTGCGCCAGCAACGCTGTCTGCATGGGAATCGCCCCCGAGGTCTTCGAGGTACGTGATGACGGGTTTCTCTACGTCCTGAACGAGCACCCCGGCGAGGAGCTGCGCGAGAAGGTGCGCCAGGCCGCCAACGGCTGTCCGACGGGTGCGATCACCATCGTCGAAGACGAGTAACCGAGGCGTGCCCGGGGCCGTCCCGAGGGTCCGCTTCGCTCCGTCGCCCACCGGCTATTTCCACGTCGGCAGCGCCCGCACCGCGTTGTTCAACTGGCTGGTGGCCCGCCAGTCCGGCGGCACCTTCGTGCTCCGCATCGAGGACACCGACACCGATCGCAACCGCGAGGAGTGGGTGGACGGGATCATGTCGGCGCTGCACTGGCTGCGCATGGACCCCGACGAAGGGCCGTACCGGCAGTCGCTGCGCACCGAGCGCCACCACCAGGCCATCGATGTCCTCTGGGCCGGCGGGTTCCTCTATGCCTGCGACTGCACCCGCGAGCAGATCGAGGCCAGAAACAAGGAGCGCGGCATCAAGACTCCCGGATACGACGGCTTCTGCCGTGACCGGCGACTGCCGCGGGGTGACGGAAGGGCCCTTCGCTTCCGGACACCGGACGTCGGGATCACCACCGTTCACGACGTGGTCCGTGGTGATGTCGAGTTCCCCAACGCGGCGATGGACGATTTCGTGGCCGTGAAGGCAGACGGGGCGCCCCTGTTCGTGTTGGCCAATGTGGTCGACGACATCGACATGGCCATCACCCACGTGATCCGGGGCGAGGACCTGTTGCCCACGACCCCGAGGGGCGTTCTGGCCTGGGAGGCACTGCGGTCCATGGGTTGGATGACCGACGGTTCCACGGGAACCGGCGCCCAACCGGCGCCCGACCTCCCGGTGTTCGCCCACCTGCCCATGCTGGTCAATGAGCAGCGGAAGAAACTGTCCAAGCGGCGGGATCCGGTGGCGGTCGAGTCCTACCGGGACCGGGGCTATCTACCCGATGCGTTTCTCAACTACCTGGGGCTGCTCGGATGGAGCCCACCGGGCGGGGAGGAGTTGTTCGACGTCAACCAGATGGTGCAGTGGTTCCGGCTGGAGGATGTCAACCACTCGCCGGCCTTCTTCGACGTGGTCAAGCTGACCCACATGAACGGCGAGTACATCCGGGCCATGCCGCTCGAGGCGTTCATCGAGGCCTGCCGGCCGTGGCTGAGCGGAGCCAACGCCCCGTGGCCCGACGGCAACTTCGATGAGGTCGTGTTCTCAACACTGGCCCCACTGGTACAAGAGCGGGTGTCCGTCCTCGACGAGGTGCCGGCCATGGTCGACTTCATGTTCCTCGACGAGCCGATCATCGACGAGGACTCGTGGACCAGAGCCGTGGCCAACGACGAGCTGGCCGGTGCCGTCCTGTCCGGGGCCCTCGAGGCCTACGGAGGTCTGACCGGCAACTGGACCCGCGACGCGCTGCACGCGGCCACGGTGGCCATCGGCGAAGGCGTGGGCCGGAAGCTGGGCAAGGCGCAGGCGCCCATCCGGGTGGCGATCACCGGTCGCAGGATCGGCCCACCGCTGTTCGAGGCACTGGAGTTGATGGGCCCGGACCGGACCCTGGCCCGACTGCGGGACGCCCTCGGCCGCGGTGACACCGGGCCGGGGTCGTGATGACCCAAGCAGCCCCTCTCCAGACCGACGTGTTCTGAGCCCGGTGGGCCTACTCGCCACGCTGACCGGACTGCGCCTGTTCCGGTTCATCCTGCGGATCGTCACCTTGGCCGTGGCCGCCGTGCTCATCTACCTGGCGGTCACCGCCGTGCAGGTGTGGCTGACCGGACGCCGGTACGAGCCGCGGTCGGCGGGGGCCATCGTGGTCATGGGGGCGGCCCAGTACAACGGGGTGGCCTCGCCGGACCTGGCCTCCCGTCTCGATGAGGCCGAAGCCCTCTGGCGCCAGCACTACGCCGCCGCCATCATGGTCACGGGCTCGAAGAAGAAAGGTGACCGGTACACCGAGGCGCAAGCCTCGGCCCGCTACCTCCTGGCGGCCGGCGTGCCCGGTCGTGACATCTTCGAATCGGGGGGCAGCGACTCGTGGGAGAGCCTCTCGCTGGCGGCTCCCGCCCTGCGATCCCGGGGGGGCGGTACCGTGCTGATCGTGACCGATCCGTTCCACGAAGCCCGCAGCCTGGCCATCGCCTCATCGCTGGGGCTGCACGCCTACCCGACGCCCACCCGGTCATCGCCGATCCGCGGTCTGTCCACCGTCCCCTACTACGCCAAGGAGACGGTCGGAGTAGCTCTGGGTCGGATCATCGGGTACGACCATCTGAGTCAGCTGCACACCTCGTTCGGATGACCGGGCACCATCGACCGATGGGCCGGATCCGGGACCCAGTCGCCCCGGGCAACCGATGAACCGCAACGTCCTGTTCATCACCGTGGACCAGTGGCGCGGCGACAGCCTCTCAGCGCTCGGTCATCCGGTCCTGACCACCCCGGCGCTCGACTGGCTGGCCGCCCAGGGCACGCTGTTCGCCAACCACTGGGCCAACGCGGCGCCGTGCGGTCCCTCCCGGGCGTGCCTCTACACCGGCACCTATCTGCACCACAACCGATCGGTGAACAACGGGACCCCACTCGACGCCCGTTTCACCAACGTGGCCCTGCTGGCCCGCGCCGCCGGCTACGACCCGGTGCTGTTCGGATACACCGACACCAGTCTCGACCCCCGGACGCTTCCTGCGGCCGACCCTCGGCTGCGCTCCTACGAGGAGGTTCTCCCCGGCTTCCGACCGGTGGTTCACGATCCGTGGGAGGCCGGCAGCCAGCAATGGGGTCGGTGGTTGGCCGCACAGGGGGTCGATGTCCCGGCCAATCCCCATGAGCTGTACCGGCCGATGCCCGGCTTCCCCGGTGCGGACCGGCACGGCTCCACATGGGCGCCCGCCCGGTTCGCGGCCGAACAGTCGGAGACGGCATTTCTGGTGGACGCCCTCACCGCCTGGCTCGACGAACACGGGGACGAGCCGTTCTTCATCCACGCCTCGTTCATCCGCCCCCATCCACCACGTCGCAATCCCCTGGGCTACCACGACATCTACGACGCCGACGACATGCCGCCGTTCATCGCCGCCCCGACCAAGGCCGAGGAGGCAGCCGCCCACCCGCTCAACGAGATCCTCATGTATCTTCCCCACGCAGGCTCGCCGGAGGACGAGCGGGAGCGTCGTCAGATGCGAGCCACCTACCACGGGGCGCAAAAAGAGGTGGATGACCAACTGGCTCGACTGTTCGCCCAGCTCGACTCGTCGGGCCTGGCGGATTCCACGCTGGTGGTGCTCACGAGCGACCACGGGGAGATGGGCGGCGACCACTGGCTGTTCGAGAAGCTGGGCTATTGGGACGAGTCGTTCCACGTCCCACTCATCATCCGCGATCCCGACCCGGGGGCGAGCGCCACCCGGGGCCGGGTGGTGGAGTCCTTCACGGAATCGGTGGATGTCCTTCCAACCATCTGCCAGTGGTTGGGCATCGAGGTGCCCTTGCAGGCCGACGGTTTCGCCCTGCAGCCGTTCATCACCGGGGACGGCCTCTCCGACGGGCAGGCTCCGGATCACTGGCGCACCGAGGCCCACTGGAGTTGGAACTTCTCCAATCCCGTCACCAGGGCGGCCGAGCGGCATCTCGGCCTTCCCATGGCGCACTGCGCCCTCGATGTGATTCGGGGACTTGACGTCAAGTACGTGCAATTTGCCGCCGAACCCGACGTGCTGCCGCCGCTGCTCTTCGATCTCGTCACAGACCCCGGACAAGTTCATGACCTGGTGCAGGCGGGCAGCTCCTCCGAGCTGGGCTGGCAGGCCGCCCAGCAGCTGGTGCGGTGGCGGATGCGCAACGATGATCGCACGCTGGCCGGCACCATGGTGACCGCCTCCGACGGCGCCGTGGCCCTTCGAGACCAATGGCGTTGAAGGGTTGGGCGGCTGTGGCCTGATCAGGTTTGCGCTGCGCCCGCTCGGGAGAGCAGCAACGCAGGAAGATCCGCCACCGAATCGATGATGTGGGTGTGGGGCACCGATGTCAGGTCGGAGCGTGAGTGGGCGCCGGTGAGCACGCCGATCACCATCGAGGCTCCGGACCGGCTTCCGGCCACCAGATCGCTGTCGGTATCGCCGACGACCGCCACTTCAGCCACATCGTCGATGCGAAGGCGGAGCACCGCAGTCAAGATCATGTCGGGCCACGGGCGACCGCGCCCGGCATCCGCCGGAGAAAGGGCAAGATCGATCATGCCCTTCCAGTCCAGCACGGAGACGATGTGTTCTCGGGTGGCGGGGGAGAAGCCGGTGGTCAGGCAGATCCGCATCCCGGCCGCTCGGAGCTGGGCGAAGGCGGATTCGGTCCCCGGGATGGGCGCGACCTCCCCCCGATCCACCGCTTGATCGAATGCCCGCTCGAACTCGGCGTTGGCCTGCTCGGCCCGGTGACGGTCGCCCTCCAGCAACT
The DNA here is from genome assembly GCA_015478655.1 of Acidimicrobiales bacterium. Lineage (GTDB taxonomy): Bacteria > Actinomycetota > Acidimicrobiia > Acidimicrobiales > RAAP-2 > Bog-756. The sequence goes on from JADMIJ010000027.1 coordinate 23,950, forward strand.
CAGTGAAGACGGCGATCTTGGATTGGCCCATCGTCCGGCGCACGTATTCCTGCGGGTCTCGCCTCAAGCTGCCGGCAGTGAGGCCGACGGCGTCGAGGGCCTGCTGGAATGCCTCCTCGACCGCTCCGTCATCCGAGACGGTGGTGCCCGCCATATCCAGGGCCACCAGTCGTATCGGGGTGCTCATGCCGGTACATCTTCCCATGGCCCTTGGACGAGCCCTACGGACTCACAGCTACGAGGGACCTCAGCTGTGAGAAGGACGTGAGGACCGGACCATCGAGTGACCCCTTCAGGCAGTTCGACGATCGCACCGATGGATCGTGGAGAGGCCCAGTGGACCGGCCGGCAGCTACCTAATCAAGAAGTTTCTCGGGCGGCCCAGGTCGGCTAAATTGACGGTTCGCCCATTCGGGGGTGGCGCAACTGGCAGCGCGCATGATTCTGGTTCATGAGGTTGGAGGTTCGAGCCCTCCCCCCCGAGCGCACACGGTGCTCCATCCCCGGGGCCCTGTGGCACATGTGCTCTGAAAAGGGCAAACAAGGGTCCATTTCTTCGGAGATGACCAATCTAGGGTCCCATCGTCTAGAGGCCTAGGACACCACCCTCTCAAGGTGGAGACACGGGTTCGAACCCCGTTGGGACTGCCAGGCTTGAGTGTGTTCGAACCGCTCCCGGTATTCGGAATCGCGGACGCACAAGCCGATGATCGTGTACGTCGATCGAGTCCACAAGTTCCCGCAGAACCGTCTTCACCGTCGGCGCTTCGCCTTGGCTGAGGGCAAGGCTGAGATCGAAACGAAGGGAGGCGATCCTCTCTGGGTCGGGTTCGTTTGCCTGCTGCCGATCGAGGTCGGCAATTTCGTCCCGGCGGGACTGCAACTGTCGGAGTCGGCCAGACAGCTGTTCAAGCCGAGGCCCGCATTGGGCCGACGACATGGAGCCGTCCTCGAAGGCGGCCAGATATCGGTCAATTGCCGATTCGGTCTTCTTCAGTTCCGCTTCGACCTGGTTGAGCTCTTCTTGGCTTTGGCCACTGACCTCCTGGGTGCGTTCGGCGGCAGTCGTGAATGCTCGCTCGACGAAGTCGAGATCCGAGAAGACAGAGCCGATGGCATCGATGACCGCCTCCTCAAGCTCACGAGCCGGGAGACGGTCGGCGGTGCAGCCGGTGGTCCCGTACTTCTGGCGGGAATGGCACACGTAGTACTCATACCGGGCATAGCGGCCGTGTGCTGAGGCACCGACGTAGCGCTTCCCGCACAGCCTGCAGACCAGGAGACGGGTCAAGAGGTAGTCGTAGGAATTGGAGCGGCAAGCCGCCTTGTCACTTCCGCGTTCGGCGAGAAGGTTTTGCGCAGTGGTGAATGTTGCATCATCGATGAGATGACGGTGCATCGACTCGTGGTGAACGCCCCGAAAGAAGATCTCTCCGACATAGACGCGGTTGCGGAGGACAGTGAGTACCGACATGTGGCTCCATGGCCGGCCGTTCCGGGTCCGGTGCCCCTCTTCGTTAAGAGAGGTGGCAATGGCATTGGCTCCGAGCCGGTCCTTCACGTAGCGCCGAAAGATGAGGGGAACCAGCGCGGCCTCGTCGTCCTTGACCCGAAGGGTACTTGTCGCTTCGTCGATCACGTAACCAAATGGTCGCTGCCCGCCACACCACTCGCCTCGGGCCGCTTTGCGCTCCATGCCGGCGATGACTCTGTCGATGATCGTGGCGCGCTCAAACTCGGCGAAGACACCGAGCATCTGGACCATCATGCGACCGGCCGGTGAGGATGTGTCGAAGGGCTCGGTGGCGGAACGGAATGCCACACCGGCCGCATCCAGGTCTTCCAGTATTTGGGCCAAACCGCGGACCGAACGCGCCAGGCGGTCGACTCGGTAGACGAGGAGGAGGTCAAAGCGATCGGCTCGAGCCTCCAGAAGGGCGCGTTGCAGGTTGGGCCGTTCGAGGCTGGCCCCACTCATCTGGTCAGTGAACTCCCGCACGAGCTCCCAGCCGCCTTGGCTGTCGACGTACTTCCGAAGCCGATCGGACTGGGCACCAAGCGAGAACGGCTGGTGCTCCTCGTCGGTGGAGATCCGGGTGTAAGTGGCGATTCTCATCGTTCGTCCTCCTGCGATGGCGGAGTCCCAGAAGACCTCCGATCCGACGGTGAAGTCAACCATGGGGAGTCGCTGCGGATCAGTAGTTCGAAGAGGTCGGATAGCGCCGTTTCGGCGCGTTTCTGTCGATCCTGGCCCAGGTCGACTAGCTGGGAGGGGAGCAGCTCAAATGCTCCAGATATTGCACCGCGTGCCACAGGTCGGTGGGTGGGATCGGCGGAACTCATGGGCGACCCACGGCCGAAGAAGCGTCACCAGAGAACGGGGCATTTCGGATCCCTTTGGGACAAATGTCGTGGCGCGCCCGCGCCCACTCGATACCACTCGAGGTGAGGTATCTCGGGCTGGCCCGGGGTGCTCTCGATACCCCGCGAATACCCCGCGTCTCCCCCACCCCTGGGCAACGGGGCCTTCCTCCCATCTGGAGGACTTGTGGAGCAAACGCGGGGGACGGGGGATGCTCCCCTTCGTCGCCCTACACAGGAGGCGACGCCCGCGAGCAATCGAATTCGTCGAGAGGACTCTCTGCTTCGAGGCTGGCCGACGTTCGGGACTACCGGCACTCTCGTTAAATGCGAGGCAGTCTGAGACGCGGGGTCGGTCCACTTCAGATCCCAGCGGAGGACAGTCGACGCCCAGACTCCGGTTCTTTTGTCACAAAAGCACCGAAAACACCCCATTCTCTAGGTTGGGGATGATCTGATCCTTGCCGAGATCGCCCTCTCGGCTCAGCAAACGTGGAGTCACGGAGTCCCATGGCTCGTTTAAGGGATCGCATCTGGGATCGTGCCAGGGGTCGTGCTTCATGCGACCACCGGCTACTCCGCACAGATCCAGGTCAGGCAGGGGCAGGGGGATCGTTGGTGATGGCCGACTTAGGGAGGAGGAGAGGAGTTATGTCGAGATGAGTGCTGTGTCTGGCGGCGGCAGCGAGTTTCCCTCGGTGCGGAGTAGTCGGGACGATCGGCTGTACGAGCTGGCTGGTCGGATCACCGAACGGGATCGACTGATCTGCCGACTCCTTTTCGACCATCGAGTCCTGACTACATCGCAGGTTGCCGACGTCGCCTTCCACTCGCTTCGCAAGACCCAAGAGCGTCTCTCAGTACTCCTCGCATTCGGCGTTGTCGATCGGTTCCGACCCCGCTCCTGGTCGGGCAGCAGCCCGAACCACTTCACCCTTGGACCAGCTGGTGCCCAGGTCATAGCAGCCGAACGAGGCGTCCAGCCCTCCGATCTGGGCTGGCGCCGCGAGGTGCGAACGGCCCTGGCCACGAGTCGCCACCTTAGCCATCTCGTCGGCTGCAATGGGTTCTTCACCGCGCTCATCCGGGCCTCCAGGGGAGGAGCCGATTTCGCTCTGGACGAGTGGTGGTCCGCGGCGCGTTGTGCCGACGCCTGGAGCGTTGTAGTCAGGCCGGACGCCTATGCCGTCTGGGTAGAGAACGGCTTTCGACTTCCCTTCTGCTTCGAGTACGACAATGGCACCGAGCCGTTAGCACGACTCGAAGCGAAGCTTCCTGGCTACGCCAAGCTGGCGCGCGCCGCCAAGCATCCGACCTGGGTCCTCTTCTGCTTCCCCAGCGCGGCACGGGAAGCCCATGCTCGCCGAGTGCTGATCCATCCCGAGGTACCAGTCGCTACCGCCACCGTGGCGCCTGGATCGAGCGCAGAGGGCCCTGTGTGGCAGACAGTTGGGGAAGGCGGGCCACGTCGGCGGCTGGCCGGCCTGGGGCACCCAGATCGGGCACTGTCGCTCGTAGCGAAGACGAAGACTCAGGGACCTCGTCCGCCGTAGAATTTCGGGATCCACAGGGTTCTCGGCAAACGCCGCTGCCTATGGTCAATCCCTTTCGTGATATCAGTCAGGGATCCACACGGGGATCCGTCAGCCCAGCCGTCCTGCGCTGGACCCTCCCTTGCTACGTATTGCTAGTCACGGGCGGGGAGGGGGATCCGTCGCGTTGGCGGACTTGTGGGGTTAAGGACTTGCAGGGTGAAGTAGGTGCATGGTTTGTGGTCGGTGTGCCGAGTAGATTGTGGCACGTCGGCCGGTTTGCGGGCTGCGGGTCTGACGGCGGTTGGTTGCGGGTCCGACTGGTAGTTGCTGGCGTCGAGTTCCAGTCGTGGAATGACCCTTCGATCTCCGTCATCAATGTCGGCTGACCCGTCGGACAACTACAGCAGCCCGGTCCCGGCGACATGACGCCGGACGGCTAGAAAGAACCGATGACGACGATCGGTTGCGTGCTGGCGGTCATCATCGGGTTGGCGGAATCGTATGAGGTACAGAGATATTTGCCGCACATCTAGCTCCTGCCACAGGATCTTTGGGAGTGTCGAGTTTCGCCTTGGCGCTGCTCCTTGCCAGAGCCGAACCGGAAGAGCTTTCCACCGAATACTGCCAGCCTCCGCCACGCAACCGCCGTTGCGTTCGGAGACGTGGCCAGCGCCAACGTGAACGATTGCCTCGTTGCCCTGGTGTCGGTGCGTTTGTGGCCCCACTTCCTTTCGGGACCCGCGTTCGCCGCCATTGGTTTGGCAACCCTTCCCCGGAAGTTCTCGTCGGTGCAGATGAAGCACTGCGAACTCTTGGGGAGTGCCTGGATTTCTCCTTGACATCGCCGGGTCCAGGGTCCAAGGTGGCGCCGGAGAGCAATACCACGAGGGGTGGCAGTATGAACGCTGAGCGTTGTCTTTTGCCGGCTCGGGATCGCAGTGACGAGAGGGCTAGCCGATTCCGTCGACTGCTGGTTTCTCTGGCAATCCTGACGTCGGTAATGGTCCCAATCGTCATGGTGTTTGGAGGGGGATCTTCCTCCATCGCGGAAGCGGCACAGCCGTCCGTATGGTCCGTGGTGCCTAGCGCCGATACAAGCAGCACCACAGACAATCAGCTGAACGCAATCTCTTGCATCTCGGCATCGGCATGCATGGCGGCAGGGACATCCCATGCCTATGCGTCCTACAACCAAACCCTTATCGAACAGTGGAATGGGACCTCTTGGTCTATCGTGCCGAGTCCGGACACCAGTACGACCATTCACAATTTCTTGTACGGGATTTCGTGCGTCTCCGCGTCGGCGTGCACCGCGGTTGGCTACACCGACTCAGGTCCTCGCGCAACCCTTATTGAGCAGTGGAATGGGACCGCGTGGTCAATTGTTTCGAGTCCTAACGCGGGCACGAGCCAGGACAACTTTCTGACGGCGGTGTCATGTACTTCGGCATCGGCGTGCACGGCCGTCGGCTACTACGGTGCTCCCTACCAGACTCTGATCGAACAGTGGGACGGGACCACATGGTCCATCGTTGCCAGTCCTGATACGAGCAGTATCGAGGCCAATAGTTTGAATGGGGTCTCATGCGCAACTGCTTCTTCCTGCACTGCTGTCGGCGTCTACGCAGCAGCGACCGGCTACGACCAGACGCTTATCGAGCAGTGGAATGGGACCATCTGGTCGATTGCCTCGAGTCCCAATACTGGAACCACAGTGCACAACTTATTAAACGGTGTCTCGTGTACTTCGACCTCGGCTTGCACCGCTGTCGGCTGGGCAACACCCGACGTTTACTACAACTCTCAGACCCTTGTCGAGCAGTGGAACGGGACCACCTGGTCGATCGTGTCGAGCCCCAATCCCGCGTCAGGACCGAATAACATTCTCAGTGGAGTCTCCTGTACCTCCGCTACCGTTTGCACCGCCGTTGGCAGCTACCCCGACTCGAACGGTATCCAGAACTCCCTGATTGAGCAAGTGAATGGTGGGTCTTGGTCGATCCTTCCACACCCATACAAGAACCCCGGAGAGTACTACCTGCTCAGCGGAGTTTCTTGTTGGTCAGCGTGCTCCGCAGCCGGACACTCCGACTTCGGTTACCCTCAAACTCTGATCGAATCGTCGGCACCGTACAGCGTCACCCCCGACGGGACTAATCCCGGGCCCGACGCATGGGGTGGCGGTGGTGGAGCACTGGCTTCGTGCGCCTGTTCCACAGGCGAACCAGTGAACCCAGCAACCGGTGACTTCTATGACACGAAGACCGACCTCACGATTCCTGGCGCCGGAGTCCCGCTAACCTTCAACCGTACTTATGACGCCAATGCTGCCCAAGCTGAGACAACTGCGGCGGCCCCCGCTGGCCCCCTCGGCTACGGCTGGTCGGACAACCTGTCCATGTCCGTCTCCTATAGCAGCGGCACCGGATTGGCCACCGTCACCCAGGCCAACGGGTCCCAGCTGACCTTCCAGTACTACCCCATGGGCGCCACCGAGCCGGTTGGTTCGAACGGGGTGACCTGGTGCCCCTCGGACGCTACCGCCGGGGTGTTCTGCCCGACCGCACCGCGCTATATCGCCACCCTGAGCGGGGCATCAGGTGGGACCGGCGGACCCTGGACCTTCGTCAACGACATCAAGAGCCCGATCACCTACTCGTTCAACTCGGGCGGAGCGCTCAGTCAGATCGCCGATGCCGCGGGCGACACTCTGGTCAGTTCGACCTACGCCCCAGGCAGCGGCCAGGCTGCCTGCCCGTCGGGCGACACCTGCACGGCCTGGTCATCCACCCCGAGCGGCGAGTCCACGCCGTCAGCCGTTCTGGTCGAGGCGTTCAATTCCGGCTCGCAGCTGGTCTCGGTCTTCGATGCCGCCTCGGCCGCGGCAACGACCCAGGTGGCATCCTTCACCTATTCGGGCACGGGATGTTCGACGTGGACCGGCACGCCTCAGGATCTGTGCAGCGCCACTGATCCGGGATCGCTCACTACTACCTTCACTTACGACGCCTCGAAAGCCAGCCCTTACCAGTACGACGAGACAACCATGACCCCGCCAGCCACGGGGCAAGTAGCCAACACCTACAACTCGAATGGTCAGATCAGTAAGCAAGTGATTGCCACCGGAGGAACCAGTGAGGAACAGGACTTCGCCTACTCGGTCAACTCCACGGTTACCAATGGCACACAGACCGTTGTGAGCTCATTCCCGAGCGGCTCTGGGGGGTCGTCGACGACCGTGACGTATCTCTATTCGAACGGGGTCATGGTCGGTACGAACGATGGCACCGGCGCCTCTGCGTACACCGACCCCGACCCGGCAACCCTTCTTGGTCAACGCAACGTGAACGGGGACGGCAACATAAGCGGCAATGTCTTTGACAATTACGCCTCGCCAGGTGGGACGCCCACCTCATCGGCGGATGTCACGCTCGCAACTGACGCCATGGGGAATGTGAGCCAAACCCTCTATACCTCGGCCAACCTGCCCTACTGCGTCATGAACGCGGCCGACTACGCCTGGGGTCAGGCCCAGGGTCCCCAGGTCTCGTGTCCGACTACTCCTCCCACCACGCCGCCCACCGGGGCCACCGGCTACACCATCAACATCTACAACGCCGCCAACCAGCTGACCTCCACCACCGACCCGCTGGGCAATACCACCGCTAACGCCTATACGATTTCAGGCTCCGGGATCCCGGTCGGGCTGTTGTACTGCACGGTCGACCCGGTCGACTACCAGGCCAGCGTCACCTGTCCCGCCTACGGTGCTGCCCACGTGGACGGCACCGCCACCAAGACCTTCGACGCCAACGGTGACGTGCTCACTTCCACCGACGCCAACGGCAACACCACCTCATTCACCTACGGTTCGGCCGCCAACCCCGGCCTCCCGACCACGACCACCGATCCCGACGGCAAGGTGACCACCGACACCTATAACGCCCAGGGCGAGATCCTCACCCAGGTGGTCACCGGCACCACCGGCACCTATACGGCCACCACCCAATACGCCTACGACTCGGCCGGTCGAAAGTTTTGTCAGGTTGATCCCTACGAGTACTCGAACTCGATCCGCTGCCCTGGCACTCCGCCGACTTCGCCCCCAAGCGGGACACCGGGCTACAGCGACACCATCTACAACTCGAATGGCCAGGTCACCTCCACAACCAGCCCGATCGGTGGCACATCCCAGTACGCCTACGACGGGTCTGGGAACAAGTACTGCACCGTCACGCCCACGAACTACTCCGGTGGCACACGGTGCCCGACCTCGCTTCCCCTGACCACTCCCACCCCCGGCTCGGACTCCTACCTCGGGGCCACCATCGACACGTACGATGCCGATAACCGTGTCAGCCAGGTCACGAATCCGCTTGGCGGTATCACTCTCTCCAGCTATGACTCTGCGGGGAATCTCGTGCAGTCGACCCTCGAGTCAAACAACACGACAAGTGCTCCCAACGTCGTGACCGCCAAGGGTTACGATGCAGACAATCGCCTGGTCTCCACGACAGTTGGTTCTGGGTCGTCCAGCCCGGCCACCACTCTGACCAACTACGACCCCAACGGAAACGCCTTCTGCACGGTATCGGCCAAGGTCTATGCAACGGGCAGCTCGAACTACCAGTGCCCGACCTGGCAGGCGAATTGGATCACGGCCCCACCAAGCCCTGCGACACTGTATCCATCCCAGGCCAACAACGTCTCGACCGACTTCTTCAACGCCGACGGGGTGGCCGTCCAGTCCACCAACCCCGACGTCCAGACATCCATCTCGGTCAATGACGCCGACGGGCGGACCTACTGCACCTCGGACCCGGTGAACGTTTCGGCGTGGCTCACGGCCAACCCTTCGGGCACCTACCCCTACCTGTGCCCGGGCACCCCGCCGACGACCGCACCCACTACTGCGACCGGGTACGTCACCACCATTTTCGATCATGCCGGGCAGGTCCTGTCCAGGACCGACCAGCTCGGCAACACCACCAGCACCGCCTACGACCCGTCGGGGCACACCCTGACCACCACCGACCCCCGGGGCAAGGTCACCACCAACTGCTACTACTGGCAGTCGGGCACCGGCCAGTGCGCCGCGTCGGCCCCAGCCGCCGGAGGATCACTCGACGATCTGTACTCGGTGACCACCCCGGCCACGTCGGCCGACCCTAGTGGGGCGACCACTACGCATACCTACTTCGCCGGTGACACCACTCACGTCACCACCACGCCAGGGGGGACCACCACCGACTCCTACGACGCCAGCTTGAATTTGACCGGGGTGGCCTACTCGAGCACGGCCTCGGGCTATTCCACGCCGGCCAACCAGAGCACCACCTACTTCGCCGACGGGTCCCGGCACACCATGGTCGACGCCTCGGGGACCACCACCTACACACAAGACGCCAACGGTGACGTCACCCAGCAACAGTTCGTAGCCGGCAGTGGCACCGGTCTGTCCAACAACACCGTCGGCTATGGCTACTTCACCACCGGTGTCCAGTCCTCGGTCACCTATCCGACTTACGGGACCCACACCAACCCGCAGGCCACCTACACCTATGACGCCCTGGGCAACATGGCATCGGTCACCGATTGGCTGACCAACAAGATTGTGTTCACGCACGACGGTGATGGCAATGTCACCGCCCAGAACAACGCGGTGAGCACCTCCAAGCCCACCGGCACCAGCAAAACCGCCTTTCTCTACGACAACGCCGACCTCAACAGCCAGGCCAGCTCCACCCTCAACTGCTCGGGGACGAACGGGACCCTGACCCAGTCCTTCTCGGGCACCAGTGGGTCACGGAACGCCGATAGCCAGGTGACCCAGGACTCCCAGTCCTACGCTGGGTCGTGCGCCGGTCCAGCCACCTACCAGCGCAATTACTCCTACGACCAGGCCGGACGTGTCGTCTTCCAGGGCAGTACGACCCAGGGTGCCAGCCCCAACAACGTCATCTATGACGCCTCGGGGGACCCGACCCAGATTTCCAGTCACGATGGGAGCGGCAACTTTGACTCCTACACCCAGGCCTTCGACAACACCGGGGAGACCACCAGCCAGACCCCCATCTCGGGCTCCATGGGCAGCTCCTCCACCTACACGTATGACACCCTTGGGGATAGGACCACGACGGTCACTGGATCGGCCACCACCACCTACGGCTTCAACCAGGCCGGTCAGATGGCCTCGACCTCAGCGAACTCCACCAACTACCTCTACACCGGGGACGGCTTGCAAGCGGCGTCTGTAACCCCGGGTTGGACCGCTGCTTCCAGCATCGACGGGACCAAGGTCATCGACTCGGTCTCGTGCGCAAGCTCGACCTTCTGCGAGGCGGTGGACGCCAATGGCAACGCCCTCAACTACAACGGGACCAGCTGGTCCACGGCGGCCAGCATCGACACCACCAAGCCCGTCGAGTCGGTCTCCTGTCCGACGTCCTCGTTCTGCGAGGCGGTCGACAACGCCGGTCGGGCTATGAAGTACACGGGGAGCTGGGCGGCCGGGGCCAGCATCGACGGGACCAAGGTCATCAACTCGGTGTCCTGTACGAGTTCGAGCTTCTGTGAAGCGGTCGACGCCAACGGCAATGCCCTCAAGTACACCGGGAGCTGGGCAGCCGCATCCGGTATCGACGGGACCAAGTCGATCACCTCGGTGTCCTGCCAGAGCACCACCTTCTGTATGGCGGTCGACGGCTCGGGCAACGCGCTCAAGTACAACGGAACCAGCTGGGCCGCAGCATCGAGCATCGATGGGACCAAGGCGCTCAAGTCGGTATCTTGCTCGACCTCTTCCTTCTGTGCCGCCGTCGACGCCAATGGCAACGCTCTGACCTACAACGGGACCAGCTGGTCATCGGCCACCAACATCGACGGGACCAAGGTCATCAACTCGGTGTCCTGCGTGAGTGCGACCTCGTGTCAGGCCGTCGACGCCTCGGGCAACGCCCTCAAGTACAGCGGGACCAGCTGGTCGTCGGCGTCCAATATTGACGGAACCAAGGCCCTGGACTCGGTCTCGTGCACCAGCGCCACCCTATGCGCAACGGTGGATAACGGCGGCAATGTGCTCTGGTATCGATCGGGGACCGTGGTCAAGTCCCAGTTCATCTGGAACACCAACGGTTCGTTGGCCCTCGCGCTTTCGGATGGCACGAACGACTACCTCTACGGGCCGACCGGCCAACCGGTCGAGCAGGTGAGCTTGTCGAACTCTACTCCCGGCTTCATGACCTACACGCCGTCGGACTCCTCGTGGCTGATCACCAACGCCGCCGGCAACCAGACCAACTTCTACCGCTACGACGCCTTCGGAAACCTGGCCCTTGGCACAGCGGGCTCCTCCTTCGGCTACGCCGGGCAGTATCTGGACAGCACCACCGCCAGCGGGTTCACCAACATGCGGGCCCGGTGGTTCGATAGCCAGACCGGGAGCTTCACCAACCGAGACCCGGCGTACAGTCAAACCGACCAGGCCTATGCCTATGCCGGAGGAGATCCGGTGAATGGAAGTGATCCGAGTGGCAAGTTTCTTGGGGAAGGCTTGCTGAAGGAGGCGGCAACTGGTCTTGAAGACGTGGGCGCGGGACTGGCGGAAGGTGCCTCTGGCCTTGCTGCCGGTGCGGCGATTGCGGTGGTTGTTGGAGGTGCCGTCGCCGTAGTTTGGAGTGCCGCCACCGCCACTCCAGCGGGAGGCGTCGCCAATATCCCCATCTGGTTCGGCCAAGCGCGAATCAGCCCGACGTTTGGAGGTGGCAATTCGATTGCCGGTCCTCCGACTGGGGCACCCATCCCCGTTTTTCCCGGTGAGGCAGGTGGGAAACCGATCGCGATCGCTGATGGAAACCGAAGGCTCGCCAACTATTCACTCAACGGCGTCGTACACCCTCCGTATGTTTGGGTACCACCATCCAAGACAGATATGGCGAGGCTGCAGGAAACTTCAGCTCTTGGCGGTCCCCTTCCGTCACCGAGTATTCTGATCACTCCGAGCCAGTCCTGTAATACTCCGATCAATGTTCCAGGCTCAGCAAATGGAATAGTAACGTCCGTTTCTTTCATCCAGCAGAACTTCTGAGAGTGGTGACTACAAACAACCAGCGGAGACGTTTAGCTGACTGGTATCCAGTCGAACCTGCGCTAACGCACTGTGCCGAAATACTCTCGGTGGGACTAGACCTGAAAGCGGAGCGAACGTCTGAAGGGCTACGAGATGATGATTTCGACACCCTGAAGCGGGGAGTTCCATGGCTGTGGCAGAAAATAGCCATGAAGATTATGGCGATCAGTGGAGGGATAGCTCCTTCATCCAAGAAGTTGTTTCCGGCGTCAATCACATTCTTCAATGTTGTCATGTTTCACTACCAGGAGTCTGAATTTGGTGAGGGCTCTGCCATCGACTATGCATTTAGTCAAGTGAGTGAATCCGTTTACCACAATGAGAGTTTGACGAAAGAAGCAGGATTCCTAATCACAGAACAGACGACATCACACGGTGCCTTCTGTCTGTGGGTATGTGACGAATCTCCTGTCGTTGATCAGATTGTTGGTGGCTGGAAGCCCTGGATCGATTCGGAGGAGAAGAAGCGCGTACTTAGGCACTATAGAATCAGTTCGAATGATCTTGGTGAATTCAACATCGTTTGTACTGGTACGGCTGTCAAGCGTATCGGTAATCACTCGTAGTTTCGGGGGCTTGCAATCGCGGATACGGGACTGCGCATGATCAGGCTCCGGCAGGGCCGGGAGGGGGTCACCGGGATTTGGGCCCCTTCAGTGACGTCGGCTGCCCACCCATCAAGTAGTAAATGAGGTTGTCACAGCCCCACGCGAACTGGGCTTTCGCGATTGGCACTCCTGGCGTTGTCCGACGCCGGCGACATTCGGCGTGGCTGCGGCTGATGGAGGGCTACGCGCTCCGGGCTGTTCGGTCGCTGATTCGATCGTGAAAGGCCTTCAGAGCCCGGCAGGCATCGAAGTCTGCAAGGCGCAGTCCCCGCTCATCGTTGATGATCTGGTCGCTGCAACCAGGTAACCCCCGTCTCTATGAACCCACGTGCCAACGTCCAACGCCGCGGGCTTCGCTCCGATGGATATGCGAGGTGCGCTGCTAGCGTCTTTGTGTGGCCGAATATGAAGTGTTGTTGGAACAGGCGCGTATCCAAGTTGCACAGCAAGAGGCATCGCTTGATCTGATACGTACACGCGCTACGGCGGTTCTTTCGATCGCCGGAGTTGTAGCGGCGCTATTCGCTCCCCACTACTTACGTCGAGGGGACGTCTGGGCCTACTGGGCAGTCGGAGCCTTAGTGCTCACGATGTTTCCTGCCGTCTGGATTCATCTACCGACGGACTGGGCAATCGGCGTCCAACTCGACAGATACCCAAAATGGATCGAGGACGTGCGAACGTGGCGACGGGAGCACGCCCCTGAATCTCCAGACTTAACAAATCAGCTCACCGAAGAATTTGCATCTGTTCTGGTTGGTGCCTATGTCTCGAATGGCAATAAATATCCACGACTGGCACGCGCCTACGTGGTCGAATTTGGCCTTTTGATTGTCCAGGCGCTGCTTTGGGTCGTGGCCGTAATCCCTCGATAAGCCGGCCTCATTCACCCCGTCGCTCAAGGGGTTCTCGGTCATTGCGTCTCTCAATGTCCGGTTCCCTCGCCGGTGGCGGCGGAGGAGGTGGAGGAGGGGGTGGAGGTTCCGAACGTGCGTGAATCATCGCGATGTCAATCTCGCTTCGTTTGGCCCGGGTTCGCTTCTTTGGCGAGCCGATCGGGTTCCCGCGCTGGTGGCGGCGGAGGCGGAGGAGGGGCCTTGGGTACTGGGGCTTGTGGCTTGTCTGGCATCTCGACTCCTTCGACCGCTCAAATGATTCACGGTCTCATCTAGACCTAATCTGACGAGATCCTAGATCGCTTCCGCCCGACTGCCAGCATCCCTGTGTTGCGGCGACAACAACTTACGCAGCAATAGGTGATCTGTAGCGATGTTGAGATTTGATCAATAGCGCTATTGGTTGGATACTCGACGGTCTCCTCGGCTAGTCAGCTGGATCCACGGACCTTCGACCACGATGTCCTGGTTCGAACACGGTAAACCTGGGACTGCTCGGTTTCGAAGAGTCGCGCCAGGACAGACGCTCATCCTCCTCCGACTGCGCGTCGTGACTAGATGACGCGGACAAATCTTCCCCCTGAGCAGCACCGTCGCCGTTGACGGCGCGACCGGTTGAGCGACTTACCTACGAAATGGTGATCGTGAAGGAGGCCGAGGCCGTGTTCCGGGTGTGGGGCCTGGTCGTCGATTTCGTGTCGCGCACCTCAACCGTGAAGCTGGACGTGGCACTTCGCTTGGTTGGAATGCCGGTGATTGCGCCGGTGCCCTTGTCCAGTTCGACGCGCCTGGCATTTTCCAGCCCGATATGCCGACGCTCTCCTCCGGCCACGGTGCCCCTTGTCCTCCCTCGGGCATGTCCTACCCAAATGGAACAGACGACGGTCATTGGTCCCGAGAAGGTGCCCATCGACCAGGTGATACACGTCCCCGTCGGGGTTCACCAGTTCTGAGGCCGCTACTTTCTGAGGAACATCCTGAACCGCGGACTATGCGCATACCAGCTCACCTTGTCGGCACCATCACCGGCGCCACCGACCTGGGCATCGTGCTACCTGCCGTGCAGTGTCTGATTCCTGGCCTCACTGGGCCAACATCGGCTCATCCGCATTCTCGACTTAGCCGGAGAAGAAGCGATTAGCGGCTTCTTGATTCTCGAAGAAGACCTCAATCCTGGTGAGCGCGTCATTCTCGTCGAATGTCACCAAGAAGAGCTGGTGACCTCGATAAATCTTTCCGTTTCCCTGTAGCTGGGCATCCTGAAGCATCGCCACATGACTCTCTCCCACCATCCAGTCGGCGAACTTGAGTACGTCATATGTCTCGTGGGAGAACTCGAACAGTTCGATTAGATGCCGTTTCACTTCGGCTGGCCCGCGAAATACGCCGGAGAGAGCATTCCCCGCAGGAACGGTGTAAGTGATATTCGGCGACAGCAGATGGGCAGCCTCCTCCAGCTGACTCGCCGCCAAACTCATGAAGAACTTCCTTGCGTTGATCAAGCGCGGAGATTCGGCCGGCACTGACATGTCGTGATTTTAGGCAGACTTCGACCTCAAAGATTGGCGTGCATCAGAGAGAACTTGACTCCAGGCTGGTGCTCTCCGAGGATGCACTGACCGCTCTCAGAGACCAGTTGCGCTGTCGATCGCATCCGAGGCCGCCTGAGCAAACGTGCTGGGGTCGAACTCCCCGGCCTCCGCGTCATCCGCCCGCTTCAGATCCCTGCCGTCAGTTAGAGCGGTCTCCGGCACGCGCTCAATTTCACCGGTAATGGGCTGCTCGGGGGCGGATCATGCCCCTCGACCCCCCCGTCTCGAACCAGCGCGGTGGGTGCCCCGTCCGAGAACCAACGGGCTTCGTGATGACCGAAGGGGTCGATGTACCATCCCTCGGCGTTCATGGTCGCCACTTTAGGTCGCCACTGCCAGCCAGCGTCGGGGAGGTGGCCCAGCTGACCAGCCCGATTGGCGATTTCACTCTCCCGTCACATAGCTTGCCCGCTCGGCGGTCCCGTTGAGCGTGGGTTCCGCCGCCTGCGCTCCGGGGCCGCCACCTATGGACCCGCGGCGACGGTTCGGCTCCGATGTCGAGAATCATCTGAGCGCCGAGTTCATCCGCCAAAGCGAGATAGGCATCGAGGTCCGTCCCGTCATGGCCCAACGGGTCAAGGACCTCAGCAAGTCGGGGTATCTCAAAGCGCGAGTCAGCCACGGATCCGACAGTAGGCGTTCGAGCGCGTTCCGTTGGTGAGCTTGGCAAGGGGACGTTGCGTGGAGACCAGCAGCAGCCTTTGGCTCCGGCATCCTCCGATATCACGTGCTCCACACACGCAGGCCGTGCTGGCTGAGATGGGTCGGGATGACCTCGAACAGTGGGTCAGCTTGGCGAAGGGCGCGCAGCATCCGACGTTTGGCGGGCATGTCCGGCCCGCACAGGAGGGTGATGCTCCCACCTCTACCTCCGGCACCGTTCACCTTCCAACCCAACGCGCCATTGGCGGCCGCAATCTCAATGGCAGCTTGAGCCTCCTGGCTGACGAGGCTCGTGTGCAGGCGCCTCTGCGAGTCGGTGTTCTCTGTCATCGCCCGCCCCAGCGCAGCGAAGTCGCCCGCTTGAACGGCGTCTCTGGCTTGCTCGGCTGCCTTTCGCAACTCGTCCAGATGCGGAGAGTCCTCACCCTCCCCCGCAAGGCCGGCGATCACCTGCTGATGCACTTCGGATGACACATGCGTTCGACCCAGGAACACCAGGACCAGGCGCCGCTCCAGCTCCCACCACACGGCATTGGACAGGGCGAGCTGCGACACCAAGGCGTGGGGATACGAGAACATCTCGATGTAGTTGATGCCGCCATAGGCTGCGCACAGTTGGTCCTGGATGCCTGACTGGGTCTTGAGCCGGTCCACTTCGATCCGGTGGGCGGCATAAGCCACCTCGTGCGGTGTCATGGCGCCCGGCGTGAGCGCGTCGAGAGCACCGATCAGCGCAACCGTCGCCGCCGCGGAGGTTCCAGTCGAGCAGCCGGCCGGCACCTCAGAAAAGACATTGATCTCCACCGATATCTCGTCGGGCAGACCGACGTCGTCGATGGCTGCTTCGAGCAGGGGATGGCGATTTGGGAGGGCGCCTGGATCGAAGGTGTACCGATCGCCGTAGTTCTCGGCGTCGAGCATGATCCGATCGGCCAGAGCACCGATCGGGTGGACTTTGACCTGCACCTCGACACACGGATGGACGCCGATGTTGAATACCTTGCCGTGCCCGGCGAACCAGGTATCGGTCCACCCGCCGTTGTCGCATATCCGGATCGGGGCAACAGCCTTCACAATGTGAAGCGGTACAGAGGTATCGCCCATGCAGTCCATCATGCCGGAAGGACCACGAACGCGCGCACATGAGCGGAGTCTCGTCCATGCTGGCCCGACCCACACGGCTAGGTGGGCATTCGAGTGGGCGTCGGTGGACGAATCGGGTAGCACCGGAGCCCCGAGGGATCGGGGCCTTCGATGACGAAGCGCCCGCACCCGTTCACCCTCTCGGGACCGAGCCCTATTTGCCCTGTTGGCGGGGACGTGATCGAAGCGTCAGCCAGATCGGGCCGCTTCAACGAAGCGTCTACGGCTGGATGACCCCCACAGCGCGGAGAATCCGATGTCCGAGGTCGGAGTAGATCTCTTGGTGAAAGCGAGCCAGCTGAGCTGCGTGTTCCTCAGTCGCGAGCATTGGACTGTCCTTCACCCCGCTCACACGGACACTGTCACCAGGACAGCTGGGACAGACGATCTCCCACTCGTGCTCACTGATCTCGAATACCCGCGCCTCATGTTGGGCCACGTCTTCACTGTAGGCGCCGTACTTTGACAGCCGGTCAAATCGACGTAACAGCAGCATGAACTTCGCGTGACCGATTGTGAACGATTTGGTTTACCAGTGATGCTCGCTTCGGAGACGCTGTCAGAACGGAGTGGGGGGCTTGACATCCCTCCACTCGGAGCGTGTCGGCCAGGACCGGGTTGAAGCGCCACCGCTGAGGGGTTGACCACTGGCACCGGCGAACGGCGCTGCCCGAATTTGCGATCCGCCATTGTCACCAAGTGTTTGCCGAGTCTTCAGCGCCCTGTGACGGAGACTTCACCCCGGGGTGTTACAACGGAGAGGGGTCCGGGAGCACACCTCCCCGTGCGAGTGTCGGCGGACCGAGGGGCTGTGGCCCCTCACGTTGGGTGTCCACTTACCAGCGTGAGGGGCTCATTAACGGATGAAGAGTGCCGACCGGCCGTCTCAATGGGCGAGTCCCAGGCCTCACTGACCGTTGGTACATCGAGGGTCGGACACCGCTGTCGACTCCCGCAATCGGATTCCCTCGAGGCCGAGTTGGTTCCCGCCATGGCATTTTCAATGAAGAGGATCGGAGCAGTGTTCAATGGCAATGGCGCCTGGGTGTCACCGATGGAAGCTCGACTGTTACCGTCACCCTCAGCGTCAGCGGAATAGGAGGCTCAGGGTTGACCGACCTCCCGGGGATTCGGCCGAAGCACGGTAGCGGTTCTCAGCGACGCGCTGGTGGAACGATGCAGCAACAGCCGAGGCCTCGATCCTTTGGGCCTCGGACACCGCGCCTGTGACGGTCTCGTGAACCACACCCACGTTCATCCGTGGACGGCAAGGATCGCGGACCGCCGGAGCTGACATCCGCCAGCGCGTAGCGGCTACCGGTCCTTCCTGCCTGGCTGGTTTCTCCGCGTTTGGGCGTAGTCACCATCGTCGAGGCTCCCATAGGGGAGAGTCAGATCCCTTTCCGAAGTGAGCAGCTGAACGATTTCCGGGATGGTTCGTCGGATATGCGGATCATCGGCGACATCCTGACCTGCCGCCTGTGTTGACAGGTGACTGAGCGATCAGGAGCGGCTGTCTGGCTCATGGCCTGAGGCCACGATCGGGCAGGCAGCGGCCGCAACCATGCCTGCGCCAGATCACCGTCCGGGAATCAAGGGTCAACAGCTCAAGTCCGGGCCGTGGTTGGCCGTTGCTATGGGTACAGGCGGGGGCGGAATGGCGAGAGGCGATCAGATGATCCGGGAAGCGGATGCCAAGAGGGACGAAGCGGCGGTCGTCATCCGTCGCCCCGTCGTGGAGTTCCGTAAGGAGCGGTCCACCTCGGAGGCGCGTCCGATCGCCCCGGCCAACGGAGCAGTCGCAAGGGTGGACGATCACGTGAGCGTGTTCTGCGCGGTCTGTGAGCGGTGGATCGACTGTTGGGCCGACATCGAACCAGAAGTCGCGCTGGAACGGCATGGCGTTCTGGTTCACTGAGCCTTGGCAAGTGGGGCGCCGGATGTCGAGCAATCCTGGCGGACCCCAAGAGTGTGTAGCAACCAACAGGCCAAGAAGTCTCCGGCTCGCCTTCGGTTCGACACCGAATCCATACTGAGCGCCAGGACTCGTTGGGGTCACGATCAGCCTCCGTGAGGTGATCGACGGGAGAGAGGCCTGATGGTGGCCAGGAGTCCGACCCCCGAGACATGCGGTCGCATCCTCGACCTCGATCGCAGACGGCATTCGGCGGCATCGGCATCCGCCCACAGATCACGTGGATTCGGGCAAACTGTTCAGCGGGAGCTGGTCGACAGGGAACGAGAAGGCGGCACGACATGAGCTACACCCAGCCACCCGGTTGGTTGCTGGCATCGGACGGGTACTGGTATGCGCCGGAGCTGCATCCCGACTATTCACCACCCGAACTCGGCTCATGGCTGGACGAACTGGCCGCACCTCCCGGAGAGTTCCGGTTGGATACGCCGGACCTCTCGAACTCGCCGGATCGCCGACGGAACTCCGAGACGCCGCTCAACGAGTTGTACGTGGTTGCCTACCGAGGCGGTTGGATCGGCATGCTGGCGGGTGAGAACCAGGTGAGCGCCCTCCGAAAGGCCACGGTGGAGATCAATGGTTCCGGATTTCGTGTGGTAGCGGCGGTCGAGGACCGTTGGAACATCTGGAAGCACCTCGGGGTGGCCCTCTTGTACGTCGTCACCCTCGGCTTCGTCGGCAGGGTGCAGCGTGTCATCCTGATCACCGGCCAGATGCGCTGAATCCCAGGTACCTCGACATGACCTGCTGAACTACGATCGCGGGTCATGCAGGGGCGACAGGCAGTCCGGCGCATCGCAACGGTGCTGGTACTCGCGGGATGCATCCTGTTGGCTGGCACTCCGGCGCGGGCCACCAACCTCGTCCAGAGCCAGCCCTCCTCTCCGTTGTCCAAAGCCCTCCGACAGCTGGTGACGCTGCCCGACGGACCTCCAGGGGCTATCGCACTCGTGCAAGTCGGCGATCGACTGGAGGTGTCGACGGCCGGAGTGGCCGACGTGGGGGCTGACGACCCCATTGCCGTCCAGGACACGGCACGAATCGCCAGTGTGTCCAAGGCGTTCAGCGGAGCGGTCGCGCTCTCGCTGGTGACCGAGGGAGACCTGAAGCTCTCCGACACGATCGGACATCGCCTCCCCGGGCTGCCCAAGGCCTGGTACCCGGTGACGTTGGCGCAGCTGCTCGACCACACCGGTCGACTCCCCGACTACATCAAGAGTCCTGCGTTTCTGGATGTGCTGAAGGCGAATCCGCTCATCCACCTGACGCCTCTCCAACTGCTGGGATTCGTCGCCAATACGGGCCTGGTGCCTGGCCACGGGTATGACTACTCGGACTCCGACAACATCGTCGTCGGCCTGATGATCGAAGCCGTGACAGGCAAGCCCTATGAGGCGGCACTTGCCGACGAGGTGACCAATCCGAGCCACCTAGCCAGGACCTCCCTTCCCTCCGACGTTCGGCTCCCCACCCCGTACGTGCACGGCTACGACGTGACCCCGGGAGTCCCACCCCTCGACGTCAGTATGTTTCTCAACCCGGCACTGGCTTGGGCGTCCGGAGGAATGCTCTCCACCCCCTCCGAGCTCAACAAGTTCATGAGGGCTTATGTGCGTGGAGCGTTCACGTCTGCAGCAACCCGGAAGAAACAGTTCACCTTCGTGGCCGGAAACTCCGGCCCTCCCGGCCCCGGCACCAATGCGGCAGGCCTTGGCATCTTCCGGTACCGGACGTCGTGCGGAACTGTGTACGGCCACACCGGGAACTTCCCCGGCTACACCATCTTCGCCGCAGCCACCAGCGATGGAAGGCGGTCGATGGAAGTGATCATCAACGAGCAGCTGAATGACCACCCGGTCACCCCGGCATTCACACTCCTGCGTCGCATCGACGGGATGGCGGTGTGTGCCGCGATGGATTCCTGACTCCCCGCCCACCTGACGGCATGGGTGCGGATACCAACGGGATTGTCTGGGCCGAATGGCTCCCTTGGTGAGACACCGATGAGTAGGGCCCGGACGAAGGGCTGACGACGCCAAGCAGCTCGGATGGCTCCCGGCGTCGCCATAGGGCGACGTCCCGGCAGACTGTGCTGATCATGCCGGCTCACGTTGTTGACCTTCCAGGCGTCTGCTCGTTGTGACGAACAAGCAGCCCTTCGAGGAGGTCGTGTCCCAACACGGTCGAACTGTCCTGCGGGTCTGCCGAGCCGTGTTGGGCAGCACTGATGCCGACGATGCCTGGTCGGAGACCTTCCTGTCCGCGCTGAAGGCGTATCCGCAGCTGCCAGTGGACGCCAACGTGGAGGCATGGTTGGTGACCATCGCCCATCGAAAGGCCATCGACGTGACTCGCGGATCGGCTCGAAGGGCGATCCCGTTGGCCGAAATGCCTCAACAGCCGGCAAGAGACGGAGCCGACGATCGAGACCTCGATCTCCCCGGATCCCTTGCTGCCCTGCCGGAAAAGCAACGGTTCGCCGTTGTGTACCACTACCTCGGCGGCCTGCCCTATGGCGAGGTCGCCGCCATCATCGGAGGCAGCGTCGAGGCCTCCCGCCGAGCCGCCGCCGACGGTATCGCCAACCTCAGGAAAGCACGAGGAACCATCCAATGAACACAAGACACCGAGACAGTGACGTGTCCGATCTCTTCAACCTGTCCGGACCGGTGACCGACAGCGAACTGCGGGTCCTCCACGATGCCCTGGCGGACCAGGCCGAGTCGACCGGGCTCCTCGACGTCGCCTACCGCACCCTGGACACGACGGTCGGAACTCTGCTGCTGGCGGCCACCTCCGTCGGCCTGGTCCGGGTTGCCTACGAGCGGGAAGGGCTCGACACCGTCCTTGAGGGCCTGGCCACCAAGGTCAGCGCCCGCATCCTCAACGCCCCCAAGCGCCTCGACGACACCGCACGACAGCTGGATGAGTACTTCGCCGGCCGCCGCCGCCGCTTCGACCTGCCGCTCGACCTGAGCCTGTCTGCGGGGTTCCGGCGCACGGTCCTCACCTACCTCCCGGTCATCCGATACGGACAGACGGCCAGCTACGGAGCGGTCGCCGCCGCCGTCAACAATCCCAAGGCGGTCCGGGCCGTGGGCACCGCCTGTGCCACCAACCCCCTCCCGCTGGTCATCCCGTGCCACCGGGTGATCCGCTCGGACGGGCTCGCCGGCTCCTACCTGGGTGGCCCCGAGACCAAGCGGCAGCTGTTGGATCTGGAGGCGACCGCATGATTGCCGGCCACGTCCACGGACACCCGATCTGGCCGGCATTACTGAGTTCGTAGGCATTTTCGGGGGTCCCGGATGACATCGTC
>JADMIJ010000028.1 GCA_015478655.1 Acidimicrobiales bacterium
CCTATGCCAACCTGCGTTCGTTCAATGCGTGGCTGGATGAGGAGTGGGGGTTCGATCACCAGGGACGGATCTACACCACACCGTTGATCTCGCTGCTTGATCTCGACGAGGCGGTCAAGGATCTCGAATGGGCCCTCGCGCGGGGTGCGCGGGTCATTCACATCCGTCCAGGTCCGGTCGCGGGTCGCTCCCCGGCGGATACGCATTTCGACCCGTTCTGGTCGCGGGTGAACGAGGCCCGGGCAGCGGTGTTCATGCACTCGTCGGACTCCAGCTACAACGAGCTGTACTCCCAGCATTGGGGGCACCGACCCAACCCGGGGGTGTTCAACGCCGACGCTTTCCAGTGGGCGATGTGCATGGTGGAGCGTCCGATCATGGAGACTCTCGCGTCGTTCCTGTTCTGGAACTTCCAGGCCCGCTTCCCCAACATTCCGCTGGCCTCGATCGAGAACGGCTCCGGATGGGTCGAATACCTGCTCAAGAGCATCGACAAGGGACGGGGCATGGGCCGCAACGGCTCGTGGCCCGGCGGACAGTTGACCGAGCGTCCGAGCACGATCTTCAAGCGGTCCGTGTACGTCAACCCGTTCCACGAGGAAGACGTCAAGGCACTCGTCGAGCTGATCGGCGCGAGCCAGGTGCTGGGAGGTTCGGACTACCCGCACGCCGAAGGCGTTTTCTCGCCGCTGGAGTTCACCGACGCCCTCGAGGGGCTACCAGACGGTGAGGTGCGGCTGATCATGCGGGACAACGCCCGTCGGGTGATCGGTCTCGACGCCGCGGTTACGGCGTAGACGGTGCCGATGGAGCGTGTGATCGCCGATATCCTGCGTGGCCGGGCTGAGGACTGCCCGGACGAGCCGCTGGTCAACTGCGGTGGCGGTTGGCTGACCGTGGCCGAGGTGAACGCCACATCTGATCGGCTCGCCCGCGGGCTTGCGGAGCGGGGTCTGTCCAAGGGCGACCGGGTGGCGCTGATCTCGGCGAACCGTGAGGAGTACGTGCTGCTGTTCTTCGCCTGCGCGAAGCTCGGCGCGGTCCAGGTCCCGCTCAACACGTTCCTCAAGGGCGAGCTGCTCCGGTACCAACTGGCCGACAGTGGCGCGAGCATGCTGATCGCCGACCGGGCGGGCATCCAGGTGGCGGCCCCGCTGCTCGGGCACACCGACATCACCCAGGTCGTCCGCCTCGACGGTACCGACGCCGACGACCCGCCGACAGAACTGTCCCGGACCGTGTCGAGCTGCCGATACGACGAGCTCCTCTCGGCATCGGCATCACCGCCGAGGGTGACGCTGCGTCCATCGGACCCGTTGACGATCATGTACACGTCGGGGACCACGGGGCCTTCGAAGGGCTGTGTGCTCAGCAACGGTTACTACGCGGCCTCGCCGGTGGCGCTGCGCGAAGCCGGGATCATTGCCGAGGACGACCGGATCTTCTGCTGCTTCCAGCTGTTCCACCAGTCCGCACACTCGGTGCTGATGCAAGCCCTGATGACCTCCGGCGCGTCGGTCTGCTTCGAGGAATGGTTCTCCGCCACGAACTTCCTCTCCCGCGCCAAGCAGGAGCAAGCGACCGTTGTCTGGGCGCTGGCCTCGATGGGGATACCGCTGCTGGCACAACGTCCTGACCCGGGGGACGCGGACCACGCCTTCCGGCTGGCCGTGATCGCCGGCCCGATGCCGGTGTCCGCGCAGGAAGAGTTCGAACGCCGGTTCAACACGCCGGTCACCGGCGAGCTCTACGGCCAGACCGAGTGCCTGGGCGTCACCATGAGCCCGGTCGGTGGCCCCCGCAAACGCGGCACACTCGGCCGACCGTCGCCGCACCTGGAGGTCAAGCTGGTCGACGACGAAGATGTCGAGGTGCCGACGGGTGCAGTCGGGGAGATCGTGCTGCGGCCCCGCGAACCTCACGCCACCTACTCCGGCTACTGGAACAAGCCGGATGCCACCGTCGCCGCCTGGTCGAACCTGTGGCACCACACCGGTGACAGCGCCCGCGCCGACTCCGAGGGGTTCCTCACCTTCGTCGACCGCAAGAAGGACTGCCTGCGCCGCCGAGGTGAGAACGTGTCCTCCTTCGAGCTGGAGTCCGCGATCGCCACCCACCCCGACATCAAAGAGGTGGCGGTCTGCGGCGTGCCGTCACCGCTGGGCGAGGACGACATCAAGGCATGCATCGTCTGGACCCCCGCCGCGCCACCCACCCCTGACGAGCTGTTCACCTTCTTCAAGGAATCGCTGCCGTACTTCGCCATTCCCCGCTTCGTCGAGCTGCGGGCCGCCCTACCGATCACCGCTGCCACCGGCCGGGTCACCAAGCACGTGCTGCGCCAGGAGGGGGTCACCGCGAGCACCTGGGACCTCGAAGAGCTCGGCTTCAGCGTCGCCCGCGCCGACCGGCGCTGACACCGCTCCCCGCCTGCGACGATCCGTGAAAGGACACCCACCACCCATGACCGCCGACGACACCGCACGGGACTTCAGCCTCTACGACCCAGAGATCATGCGCGACCCGCACCGGGTCTATGACGAGCTGCGCGCGAAGTGCCCGGTCTCGCACAGCGAACGTGACGAGGGATTCTGGATGGCCACCCGCTACGCCGACGTCGTCGAGGCGACGAAGGACCCGGCCACGTACTCGTCGCGCTACATCATGATTCCCCGGCTGAAGTTCGGGCCAGACTTCGTCGAGCGACCC
Organism: Acidimicrobiales bacterium; assembly: GCA_015478655.1. Lineage (GTDB taxonomy): Bacteria > Actinomycetota > Acidimicrobiia > Acidimicrobiales > RAAP-2 > Bog-756. Next base: position 2,710 of record JADMIJ010000028.1, read on the forward strand.
CCGATCACCCTCGACCCACCCCGCCACACCTTCTTCCGGCGGCTGCTGCAACCCGGGTTCACCCATGTCCAGGCCCAGAAGTGGGAACCGACGATCCGCAAGGTCTGCCGCGACGCGCTCGCCCCGCTGCTCGCCGCCGGACGTTGCAACGTGGTGACCGACTACTCCAAGAAGATCCCCCTCGGGTTCACCTGCGAGCTCATGGGCGTACCCCCCGAGATGGAGCGCAGTTCACCAGATGGTGCCGCGACATCGTCGAGTCCACCGAGATGGACGGTGTGCTCCGAGCCACCGGAGAGATCGCCAAGTTCCTCGCCGAGCAGATCGAGACCCGCCGCACGAACCCGACCGACGACATCGTCACTCTCATGATGAACAGCGAGGTCGACGGCGACCGACTCGAAGGCTACGACCTGATCGCCGTCCTGATGCTGGTGCTCATCGCCGGGCTGGACACCACCTGGAACGCCCTGAGCAGCGCCATGTTGCACCTCGCCACGCACCCGGAGGACCGGCGCCGGCTTGTCGCCGAACCCGCACTCATACCGACCGCGGTGGAGGAACTGTTGCGCTTCTACGCTCCGGTCGTGCTCACCAGGGAGACCACGAAGGACGTCCAGCTGGGTGACACCACCATCCCGGCCGGGGAGCTGGTGCTGCTGAACTGGGCGGCCGCGAACCGGGATCCCGAGATGTTCCCGGACGCCGACAAAGTCATCATCGACCGCGCGGAGAACCGCCACATCGCCTTCGGCACCGGAATTCACCGTTGCCTCGGCTCCTCGATCGCCCGCCTCGAACTCAAGATCGCAATCGAGGAGTGGCTGGGCGTCATCCCCGAGTTCGAGCTCGACGACCCGGAATCGGTGACCTACTCCACCGGCCACATCTGGGGCCCACGCGTCGTCGACGTCGTGTACCCGGCGACGGTCGCGGCGGCCCGGTCGTGAAGGTCAGCGTCGATCCCGACAAATGTCAGGGACACGGCCGCTGCATGATGTACGACACCGAGATCTTCGAATGCGACGACCTCGGCTACGCCCACATCCGCGGCGACGGGACGGTCCCGGAGGCCGACCGGGAGGAAGTCTGGTTTGCCTCTCTCAACTGCCCGGAACAGGCGATCACCGTCGACGAGTCGGCATGACCGCCGACCTGGAGCCGCGCCTGGACGTCGTCGTGTTCGGCGTGCGGGACCTGCCGACCGTACGGGACTTCTACACCCGCCTCGGCTGGCGACACCGCCCGAAGGACGGCATGTTCGCCCGCTTCGAGCTGGGCGCCACCGCGATGGTCCTGTTCCCGCTCGACACCCTCGCCGACGTCGTCGGAGTACCGACAGCGGAAGGTCGCGGGTTCAGCGGCACCGCAACCGCGATGCAGGCCGCCTCCCCCGAAGCGATCGACGAAGCCCTGGACACGGTCGTCGCCGCCGGCGGAACCGTACTGGCACAAGCAGCCGACCGGCCGTGGGGCGTGCGTACCGCCTACTTCGCCGACCCGGAGGACAACGTCTGGGAGCTGTTCTGCCTCCCACCACGTCCGGGAGCACAGCAATGAAGGGTTTGGCCGACCGGGTCTACCTGGTGGCCGGCGCCGGGCGGGGCATCGGGGCAGCCGTGGCCACCCGGCTCGCCCGGGAAGGCGCCAAAGTGGTCCTCGGTGACCTCGACCTCGCCACCGTCCGAGACACCGCCGCGAAGATCCAGGCCGACGGCGGCACAGCCCACGCCGTGCACTACGACCAGTCCGACGAAGACTCGGTGGCCAGGCTCGTCCTGCAAACCGTCGAACACTTCGGGGTCCTGCACGGGCTGCACGCGAACGCCGCCGACATCAGCGCCCCCACCATGGCCGCCGACCTCGATCTACTCCGAATGACCCCGGAGGCCTGGACCCGGGTCCTGCGGGTCAACCTCATCGGCTACGCACTGCTGATCCGAGAAACGCTCCCGCACCTGCTGGGCAACGACACCGGTGGCGCCATCGTCTGCACCACCTCCGACGCCGACGACCTCGGCCAACGCTCGCTGCCCGCGTACGCAGCCTCCAAAGCCGGCATCGACACCCTCGTACGCCACACCGCGTCGCGCTGGGGCAAGCAGAACATCCGGGCCAACGCGGTCGCCCCGGGCCTGGTGCAGACCGAGACGGCCCAGGAACTCTCCTCCAGCGCGCACGTCGAGAAGAGCCTCGCCGCTGTCAGGAGCCCACGCCTCGGCGTCCCCGACGACATCGCCTCGACCGTCGCGTTCCTGCTCTCCGACGAGGCCTGCTGGGTCAACGGCCAGGTATGGAGTGTCAACGGCGGCATGCTGATGCGCGGATGAACCACCCCGGCTGCGGGCACAAACCGTTAATCGGACAGACCCTAGGTACGTCCCGTGGCTCAGGTGCGCACGCAGAACCCCGCGTCGATGGGGAGCGTGGTGCCGGTGACGTACTGGGCGTCATCGGACACGAGCCACAGGATGGCTTTCGTGACGTCCGCCGGCTCGAGCAGGCGCTTGGGTAGGGCGTTACGGAGGGACTGGGTGAGCTCCGGGTAGTCCTTGGTGAAGGCTTCGAACGCCTCGTTGCTGACCATGGCTGTGTCCACACCGGTGGGGTGCACCGTGTTAACGCGGATGCTGTGCTCGGCGAGGATGTTCGCGTAGACGCGCATGAGACCGACGACGCCGTGCTTGGCCGCAACGTATCCGGCCGATCCGGCTTCGAGGTTGGTGCGGATGCCTCGGAACCCGGCGGTCGAGCTGGTGATGACGACGGATCCGCCCTGGCCCTGGTCTTTGAGAACGGGTGTCGTTGCGCGCAGTGTGTGCCAGACGCCGGTGAGCATGACGTCGATCGAGTCGTAGAAGGCCTGGTCTTCGTCGCCGGCTGGTCCCACCGTGTTCATGATTCCGGCGTTGGCGATGACGATGTCGAGACGTCCGAGCTCGGTGACCCCTTCGGCGACGGCTCGCCGCAGGGCGGCGAGATCTCGAACATCGGCCTTGAAAGCCACCGCCCGTCGGTCGTGTTTTTCCACCAGGCGAACTGTTTCGGCGAGGTCCTCAGAAGAGCCGAGGGGGTAGGCCACGGTCCCGATCTGCCGGCAGATGTCCACCGCGATGATGTCGGCGCCTTCGGCCGCCAGGCCTTCGGCGTGTGATCGGCCCTGGCCCCGGGCGGCTCCTGTTATCAGCGCGACCTTGCCGGCAAGCTTGCCCATCCGGTTCACCTCTCGTCGTTGGGTCTGACAATTCGTCGCCTTGCGGGTCTAGGCGGGGACGGCGCTCGGGTCATCAGCATGGCCATGCTCGAGCCGGCGCCGAGCGATGACACCGCCGCTACATTCGCTCCGGGTATCTGGCGCGCGCCGGCCTCTCCGCGAAGCTGGAGTACCGCTTCGTACAGCTGGCCGTAGCCACCTGCATGTCCCATCGCCAGCCGGCCGCCGTCCGGGTTTACTGGGAGGTCCCCCTCCGGCCCGATGCGTTTCGCGTCCATCGCCAATTCCGCCGCGTGACCTGGGGCGCACAGCCCGAGCGTCTCCAACTGACCGAGCACATCGAACGTGCACCGGTCGTCGAGCAGCGCCAGCTCGATCTCTGAGGGCGTGACGGAAGCGCGATCCCATAGGCGCTCGGCGGTGGCCCGGGCGGATGCATCGGAGGGAGCGTCACCGAGATCCTCGGAGTGTCCGCTAGCCAGGGCATCTATCAACACAGGCCGGTGCCCTGCTCCGACGAGTTCGCGTGCGGAGATTATGAGGGCGGTGGCACCCTGGCACGGTCCGGCCAGGTCCAACGCGCTGAACGGCGAGAAGATCGTCTCGGCGGACAGGTAGTCGTCCATCCGCAAGGTTCGACCCAGCAGCGCGTCAGGGTTGCGCTCAGCGTGCTTGCGCGCCGATATGGCTACCCAACCCAAAACCTCCCGGTCATACCCCCCGGTCGCCAGGTATGCCGCCGCGGCGGCGCGCGTGTGGTCGAGCCAGGGGCGGGATTGATCCCCGAACCCGCACACGTCGAGCAACAGCACGTGCTGACACAGGCCGGCGGAAATCGCTAGGAGCGCGGGAATCAGCGAGCCGAGCCGACCGGGTGACTCTGTCGACCCGTCATGCCAGGTCGGCATGAGCCCCATGGCGTACGCGAGCCCGCGTACACCCCCGGCGGACAGGCCTGGAAGCCCCGCCGAGCCGCCGTGCACGCACACACCGTCGATATCCTGGCCGCTCAGATCGGCATCCCGCAGGGCGTGTCCGCAGGCCTCGACCGCGAGCGAGATCCAGGTGCGTTCCAGCCGGGCGCCGAAGCGCGACCGGCCAAGCCCGGTGATCGCGACGTCGTGCTCGTAACGGCCTGCCTCGACCGGGCGGGCAGCCATCACCATTTCCTACCTCTCCGGCGGGGCCGCAAACGCCGAGTCGGAACATTGTTTCGTCATATCCGGACGGTGACAAGCGGGTCAACTACGCAAGGGATCCGTTCCTCGGGGCGTGGAAACTACTGACACGCGGAACCGGGCCTATACCCTAGTCTCACGAACATCCGCCGGGGGCGGTAGCTGTATCGAAGAAACTACGACACCGGGGCCACGCACATCCTCGTATCTTGCACGGATGACACGTCACGGTGGTCGGTGAACAATGACTGCAGCGAACATGACCGGCGAGGAGAGGTAACGGAACATGCATTTCGGCGTCCTATTGCTGCTGGCGAACGCGAGATCCGGAAAAACCGACACCGAACTCTGGAAAGAGGAGATGGAACTCGGGGTCTCCCTTGAAGAGCTCGGTTACGACTCGGTGTGGGTCCCTGAGCACCATTTCGACAGGCCGTACTGCGTTTCTCCGGATCCGCTGCAGGCCCTGACCTACCTGGCCGCGCGGACCAAGACGATCCAGCTGGGTACCGGAGCGCTCATCTTGCCCTGGTGGACCGGGCACAACGACCCGATCCGCCTAGCCGAGCGGATCAGCATGTTGGACGCGCTGTCCGATGGGCGGCTGCAACTCGGATTCGGCCGGGGCCTCGCCCGCGACGAGTACGAAGGCTTCTCGGTCAGCATGGAGGAATCCCGGGACCGGTTCAACGAGGCCGCTACCATGATTCTGGACGGCCTGGACAACGGCTACATCGACCACGACGGCAAGTACTTCAAGCAGGCCCGCCGGGACATCTTCCCGACGCCGGCACGGGGATTCCGCGACCGGCTGTTCAATATCGCCATGTCGCCGCCGTCCACGCTGGCCGCGGCCGAGTTCGGCGGCACTCTCATGTGCTTCAACTACCAGTACGACATCGAGAAGCAGGCCGAACAGTTCAACCAGTGGCGCGACCGCTTTCGCGAGGTGCACGGTAATGAACCGCCACCGCCGGTGCTGCTCGACTTCACCTACTGCCACGAGGACGCGGAGGTCGCGGACAAAACGATGCGGGACCATCTCGCGCCGTACTACAACTCCATGGTCGACCACTACGAGTTCGACGGGAAACACTTCGGTAAGACCAAGGGTTATGAGCATTACGAGACCGGTGCGGACATGTTGCTCGATGTGGGCCGGGACGCCGGGTTCGAGGGATTCATGGGTCTGCAGTGGACCGGTACCCCGGAGAAGATGATCGAGCAGATGCGGCAACGCGTCGAGCTCATCGGACCATTCCGGCAGATGGTGCTGTGCTCGTACGGCGGGATGCCGTTGGAGACCGTTCAGACGAGCCTGCGACTCATCTCCGAGCAGGTGATTCCCGAGGTGAACAAGTTCGCGGAATCGGCAGTCGTCGCGTCGGTCTGAGGATCGGATCAGGTAGGAGGGCAGCACGGGTGCGGGATATCTCTTCGCCATATTGGAATCCTGAGCGGGAGCTGCAGGACCCGGTCGAGCGAGACGCCGCGACCCTCGTGCAGCTGCGGCGCCAGCTCCATCGCGCCTATCAGCTGCCCTTCTACCGCCGTCATTGGGACGCGCACGGGTTCGCCCCCGAGCAGGTCACGAGCTTCGACGATTTCACGAAGCGCTGCCCGATCATCACCAAGAAGATGCTCGTGCAGGATCAGGCGGAGCACCCCCCGTTCGGCTCCTACCTGGGGATACCCCGCGACGAGGTCTACCGCATCCACGGTTCCAGCGGCACCTCGGGCACCCCCACCATGTACGGCGTGGCCCGCGAGGACTGGGATCACGCCCGCGAGATCTTCGCCATGACCCATTGGGCGTCCGGGGTCAGGCCGACGGACATCGTGCACTTCGCTTTCCCGTTCGGCATGTTCTTCGGCGGCTGGGCGATGTTGTACGCGGCGGAGTCGGTAGGTGCGGCCGTGCTGCCCATGGGGGCGGCCGAGACCGCCCGACACTTGGAGATGATCTACAAGATGGGCTGCACGGTCATCGAGGCCACCCCCTCGTACATGCTGCACATGGCCGAGGTGGCGCGGAAGTCGGGTTACGACACGGCGGCCTCGCCGTTGCGGGTGTTCCTCAGCGGCGGGGAACCGGGCGGGTCCATCCCGTCGACCCGGAAACTGCTGCTCGACACCTGGGGCCTGGAGACGGTGTGTGACGCCGGTACCACCTCGGAGATGTTCCCGTTCGTGACGAACGCCGAGTGCCGGGAGATGAACGGCATGCACGTCTACACCGACGAGGTGTGGACCGAGATCGTCCACCCCGAAGACCCGGCAAGCCCGGTGCCTGAGGGAGAGGTCGGGAACCTGGTGTACACGCACCTCTGGCGGGTCTCCCAGCCGATGATCAGGTTCTCCTCGAACGACCGGAGCTATCTCAGCTCCGAGCCGTGCAGATGTGGGCGTACCTATCCCCGGCTACCTGAGGGGCTGATGGGTCGAGCCGACGACATGTTGGTCATCCGGGGCGCGAACATCTTCCCGTCGGCGATCGAGCAGGCGTTGCGCGACACCGAGGGTCTGGGGCAGGAGTTCCGCATCAGGCTGACCCGCCGAGGTGCGCTGGACGAGATCACCGTGGAGGCGGAGGTCGATCCCCGATTCCCGGACTCCGATGAAGCCCGGGCCGACCTGACACGACGCGCAGCGGAACGGCTCAAGCACCGCTGCGTCATCAGGATCCCGGTCACCCTGGTCGAACCGGACACCTTCGAACGGTCCACCGGCAAGTCCCGGCGGGTCATCGACGAGCGTCCCCGAGGGTGAGGAGGTCCAGGTGAGTGCGCCATCGACCGAGGTGAACATCCTCAGCCCAGAGGCCGTCCGGGATCCGTACACGTATTTCGCGCCGATCCGACGGGACCGTCCGGTCTTGTGGGATCCGCGATACAAGTCGTGGTTGCTGACCAGCCACGAGATGGTCACGCGTGGTCTCAAGGACGAACGGTTCTCCTCCGACCGCATCGCCCCGTTCATCCAGCACAAACTCAGCGGGCCCGACGTCGATCCGCTGGTCCGGCAGGTCTTCGACGTGCTCAGCGACTGGATGGTGTTCCAGGACGAACCCGGGCACAGGCGGCTGCGCTCGCTCGTGAGCAAGGCGTTCACCCCGAGATCGATCACCCTCATGGAAGACCGGATACGTCAGCTGTCGAATGAACTGATCGGCGAGATCGACGTAAGCCGCGAGTTCGACCTGATCGAGGCATTCAGCTATCCGCTGCCGGCGATGGTGATGGCGGACATGCTCGGTGTCCCACTGGCTGATCGAGACCGGTTCAAGCACTGGTCGGAGGGCATCGGGGCGGTGGTGTCCGGCGAGCTGGACGATCCCGATCGATACCGCCGGTCCGCGTCGGCGATGAACGAGCTGGTGTCGTTCTTCGCCGACCTGCTGCGGCACTACCGGGCCAATCCCGCGGACAACCTGATCACTGCGCTGATCCGGGCCCGGGAGGCCGACGACGGTCTGACCGAGGCCGAGGTCATCGCCACCTGCACCCTGCTCCTGTTCGCCGGGCACGAGACCACCGCGAACCTCATCGCGAGCTCGATGCTCGCGCTCATCCGGCATCCCGAGCAACTGGACGCGTTCCGCGAGGGCCGGGTGCCGGCGAAGACCGCCGTCGAGGAGTTCCTCAGGTTCGATGGGCCTGGCAAGGCCGTGGTGCGTGTGCTGGCCGACGACGCCGACTACGGCGGTGAGCAGCTGGCCAAGGGCCAGCGCGTGTTCCTGGTACTGGCCTCGGCCAATCGTGATCCTGCGGTGTTCGACGACCCCGACCGATTGCGCCTGGACCGCGACGCGAAACAGCACATGGCGTTCGGTGGAGGCGCACACTTCTGCCTGGGCGCCTCGCTGGCCCGTCTGGAGGCCGCGACTGCGCTGCCGATCCTGGCCAGGGCGCTGCCGGGCGTACGACTGGCCGATCGGGAGCTGCGCTGGCAGCCGGTGTTCCTCACCCGGGGGCTGCAGGACCTATGGCTTCACGCCGGGGGCGGGTGAGCATGTCCGTGCAGCTCTCCGAGCTGATCCCGGCCGAGCGGTCCGGACGACTGCCCTCGTCGGCGGTGCCCTTCTGGACCTCCGGCGCGGACGGCCGCCTGCGGGTGGGTCGGTGCCCGAAGTGTGCACGGTTACTGCACCCCGAGCACGAGCTCTGCCCGACCTGCGGCTCCGAGGTGGACAGCGTGGCCGTTTCCGGCGAGGCCACGGTGGTCGCCTGCACCGTGAACCACCAGAAGTGGATTCCTCAGCTGTCCGAGCCGTACGTGGTCGCGGTGGTGGCGCTGCGCGAGGACGACACGGTGCGGTTGGCCACGAATATCGTGGGTTGTGAAGCCGTGTCGGTGGTGGTGGGCCTACCGGTCCGAGTGGAGTTCCGCCGGGTGGCGGACGTGTGGATCCCGTTGTTCCGACCGTCGGACGAGCCACCGGTGTCCGGTGCCGTACCCGAGCCGATCGTTTCGGTCCCGCCCACGCCGAGAGGAGCCCGGTTCGAGCATCGGGTGGTGCTGTCCGGGATCGGCCGGTCGCGGATCGGGCGCCGTCTGGGTGTCCCCGATCTCGACCTCGTCACCGACGCCTGCACGTCGGCCATCTCGGACGCCGGTCTGAGCGCCGCGGACATCGACGGGCTCTGCGCGTATCCCGGCACGATCGACGGGTCGCTGGGGGCGCGGCAGGTCGGCCGTGAGCTGTCGATCGAGCCGACCTGGTACCACGGAGCCCATGAGACCCCCGGGCAGACCGGGACCGTCATTACCGCGATGATGGCCGTCGCAGCGGGGCTGTGCCGCCACGTCCTGTGCTGGAGTTCGGTCAGTACACATCGTCGCCCCGGTCTCTACTCCGATGACCGGGACGGCCGCATCCACGGCGAGCCACAGTGGTATGCCCCGTTCGGGGCGCTGTCCCCGGCCCACTGGATCGCGCTCGCCGCGTCCCAGTACCTGGCGCGCTACCGGGTGAGCCGCGAGGCACTGGGATGGGTCGCGGTGGCGGCCCGTCGGCATGCCGGGCTGAACCCCGACGCCCTCCACCGGGACCAGCTGGACCTGGACGGCTACCTCGCCGGGCGCGATATCTGCACCCCGTTCGGCATCCACGACTGCGACGTGCCCTGCGACGGCGCCTACGCGGTCGTCGTCTCCTCGACCGACACGAAGGACGACCTGCGCCACCCCCAGGTGCGGGTCGACGCGGTGGGCACCCGCATCACTGAGCGGCAGTCCTGGATCTCCGGGACGCTGACCCACCAGCCGAACGTCTTCGGGCCGGCTGCCCACCTGTGGAGCCGGGCCTCCGTCGGCCGCGAGGACGTCGACCTGGCCACCCTCTACGACGGGTTCACCTTCAACGTCCTGTCGTGGTTGGAGGCGCTCGGCTTCTGCGGCCCAGGGGAAGCAGGGGAGTTCGTCACCGGTGCGGACCAGATCACGCTCGGCGGTGCCCTGCCGATCAACCCGCACGGCGGGCAGCTGTCCGCGGGCCGCAGCAACGGCTACGGACAGCTACACGAGGCCATCCTGCAGCTGCGTGGACAGGCCGGTGACCGCCAGGTGGCAGACGCCCAGGTGGCCGTGGTGAGCAGCGGGGGAGGGATCCCCGCGAACTGCATGCTCCTCACCGCCCACCGCTGAGAGCACACCGACAGCACGACACGAAAGTCAGGAGTCACACGATGATCGGCCCCGCCGACGACCTGCTGATCCATCAGACGTCCGAGCCTGTGCGGTACGTGGCAACCAGCGACCGCCGGTTCTACGACCGCCATTTCCTGACCGGCCACTGCCGGGACGGGAACCTGTTCTTCCTGCTCGGTATGGGTGCCTATCCCAACCTCGGGGTCATCGACGCATTCGCCTCGGCGGCCACCCCGGAGGTCCAGCACACCACGCGCGGCGGTCGGGAGCTGACCTTCGACCGGCTCGACACCACCAACGTGGGCCCCTTCAGCCTCGAGGTGATCGAGGGCCTGCGGCATCTGCGGTTCCGCACCGGCCAGGGCGGTCACGCCGTCGAGGTCGACCTCGAGTGGCACGCCGCCGCCGCCCCGATCGATGAACCGCCGCTGTTCAGCCGAATGCTCGGGCGGGTCATGGACCAGGGCACACGCATGATCCAGACCGGGGTGTGGAACGGGTCCATCACGGTCGAGGGCCAGCACTACGAGGTCACCCCGGATCGGTGGTGGGGCGCCCGCGACCGCTCCTGGGGAGTGCGGTCGATGGGCATGGAGCGCGAGCCCAAGGGGATCGCCCAGGCCCACCAACTGGGCAAGGAGCGCCCGCCGTTGTGGATCTGGTCGCCCATGCAGTTCGAGAACCGCACGGTGCACTTCTCGCTGTCCGAGCACGCCGACGGGCGGCGGGAGGTCGAGACCGTACGGCAGGCGTCGTCGATCGAGCGCGGCGGTGAACTGGTCGAACTCGGCGAGCCGGACCACGACCTGAAGTTCGACCCGGAGACCCGAGAGTTGCTCGACGGCTCCCGGGTGTCCTTCCGGGACGTCGACGGAACCCGCTGCACCGTCGCCCTCACCCCGCTGCACCGCGCCTACCTGCGGGCCGGCACCGGCTACGGCGGCCCTGACCCGTGGCGGCACGGCGCCTACCGGGGGCAAGACTGGGCGGACTCGGTGTCATTCGACATCACCGATCCCCAGATCACCGCGAAGATCGGACCCTCGCACGTGCTGTGCCGGATGGAGGCCAGCACCGGCGAGGTGGGTTACGGGACATTCGAGACCCAGGTCTTCGGGGCCTTCCCCCGATACGGGTTCAGTTGATGACAGCCACCATGATGTCCCCGGCGCGGCCGCCCTACGACGCCCAGCTGGCCGACGCGCTGCGTCGCTATGTCGGCGCGGAGTGGGAACGCGATGTCGCGGTGGACGGTCTGCGCCGGCTGGCCGGGGGGACCGCCCACGAGACCTGGGCGTTCGACGTCCATGACGGGTACCGGGGCGAGACACACCCGCTCGTACTCCGCCGGGACGTCGACCAAGGCATGCTGGACACCGATCTGGCCATCGAGTTCGAGCTGCTGACCGCCCTGCGGGGCCTCGGCATCGCCGTGCCCCGCCCGTGGTGGTGCGACGGTTCGGGTCCGCTGCTCGGGCGCCCGTTCATGATCGTCAGTCGGGTGGACGGCACGGACATCCGCAAGCACCTGGCCGCGCATCCGGACACCGACGGCCCCCGACTGGGGTTGCAGCTCGTCCGCCTGCAGAACCGTCTCCACCAGGTGGACGACTTGCGCCCGGAGCTGCCCAGCGGGCTGCCCCGACGGGGACCCGAGGGAGAGCTGGCCGAGTGGGACCGCCTGATCCGGCAGTCCGGGATCGAGCCCGGCCCGCTGGTGGGTGCCGCACTGGCCTGGTTACGCGACCACCTCCCCCCGACCCGCGAATGGCGACTCGTCCACGGCGACTTCAAGACCAACAACCTGCTGTTCGGCGCGGACGGTGCCATCACCGTCCTCGACTGGGAGATGGCGCACCTGGGCGACCCGGTCGAGGACCTGGCCTGGACGATGCTGTGGAGCACCCGTTTCGACCTGGTCGGCGGCCTACTGTCGCCCGAGGACTATCTCGCCGCCTACGAGGCCGAGAGCGGGCGCGAGATCGACGCGGCCACCCTCCTGTTCTGGAGAGTGCTCGCCCTGGTCAAGCTGGCCGCGATCTTCCTCACCGGGGTGTCCCGGGACGGCCCGGTACCGCCCACACAACACCTCATGGGCCGGGGCCTGCACCACATCGAGGCCCAGCTGGCGGACCTGCTGCTCACCGCGCTGCACGGAACGGGTAACCGATGAGCCCGGCGCCTGGGGGTCTGGCCACGCTGGCTACGGTCCGCCAGTTCCTGACCGACCTTGTTCCCGAGGTTTCGGGAGAGCGCGCGGGCGAGGTCCGCGCAGCGGTCAAACTGCTCGAGACAGCCGAGATCGAGCTGAACGTCCGCCATAACTCATTGACCACCGAGACCGATGACCTGATCGGCTACTGCCGCGAGATCGGACCACTAGTGGGCCGGCGGGAGACCGCTGCCACCTGCGAGCAGCTGGCCCAACGGTTGCGGGCCGGTGCCACCAGCATGACCGCCCTGGATGAGCTGTGGCGGGACACCCGGAGCCTCACCACGTCCTTGCTCACCGCGCTACAGCGGATCGAGTCCGACCCCGCCACCAGCCAGGCCGAACAACGGGCCGCCGCCGACCTCTTGGAGCGGGTCTACGGCTGCCTCGGTGCGCACGCGCGGTCACGACTGAGCTGGCAGTCCGTTTTCCCGGTCTACGCACCCGCGGGCGTCGACTCACACGCCGTGAACGACCACCGAAAGGACCTCCGATGACCGTCGTCGACATCCCGGAGCTCGTGGTGGACGGTCGCCCGGTCCCCACGGAGGACAGCCTCACCGTGGTCAACCCGGCCACTGGCACCCCTTTGGGAACCTGCCCCGTTGCCACCCCCGAGCTGCTCGAGCGGGCAGTGTCAGCCGCCGTGCGGGCCGGAACCGCCTGGGCCGGCGATCCGACGGCCCGCACGGACGCGCTGCGCGCAATGGCCGACGTGATCACCGAGAACCGGGACCGCCTGGCCCGCTCGCTGAGCCTCGAGACCGGCGTTCCGCTGCGAGACACCACCTTGGAGGCGGCCGGCGCCGCCGCGTTCGCCCATTACCGCGCGAGTACACCCCCGCCCGTGGACCGCATCCACGATGACACCCGCCAGCGGGTGTCGGTGCACCGGGCACGTATCGGCGTCGTCGGCGCCATCATCCCGTGGAACGCACCGCTGCTGATCAGCACCGAGAAGATCAGCACGGCCTTCGCGGCCGGCAACACGGTGGTCGTCAAACCCTCACCGTTGGCGCCGCTGACCACACTGCTGCTCGGATCGCTGCTGGCCGAGCACCTTCCACCCGGAGTGCTCACCGTGCTACCCGGCGGAGACAGCCTGGGCCGGGCACTGGTCGCCCACCCCGGAGTCGGGATGATCTCCTTCACCGGTAGCACCGAAGCCGGCAGGGCGATCATGGCCGCCGCGGCGGACCGGCTCAAGCGGCTGTCGTTGGAGCTCGGCGGCAACGACGCCGCGATCGTGCTCCCCGACGTCGACGTGCGGAAAGTCGCCCGCAAGGTCTTCCAGGGCGCGTTCTATCGCGGTGGCCAGGTGTGCGCCGCGATCAAACGACTCTACGTCCACGCCGACGTGTTCGAATCGTTCACCGCCGCGCTGGCCGAGCAGGCCCAGGCAACCGTGGTCGGCGACCCCTTCGACGACGCGGTCACGATGGGCCCGATCTCCAACCGGCCCCAGTTCGAGCGGGTACGTGAGTTGGTGGCCAGCGCTGTACGGGACGGCGGGATCCTGCGCGCCGGAGAGCAGGCCGGGGATGGACCTGGCTACTTCCACCGCCCCACCCTCATCACCGGACTTCGCGCCGACCACAAGCTGGTTGCCGGCGAGCAGTTCGGGCCGGTGCTGCCCGTCCTGCCGTTCAAAGACATCGAGGAAGCGGTGCGGGCGGCCAATGACACGGACTACGGCCTGGGCGGCTCGGTGTGGACCTCCGACATCACGCTCGGTGAATCGGTGGCGGTCCGGCTCGACGCAGGCTCGGTGTGGGTCAACCGACACGGCGTCGTGAGCCCCGAGGTGCCCTTCGGTGGGGCCAAACAGAGCGGCGTGGGACGAGCCAACGGCAGCCCAGGGATCGATCAGTACTCCGAACTCAAGACGGTCAGCATCTCGCTCCCGTCCACCCGTACGTGACGCACCGAGAGAAAAGGTGAGCAAGATGGTCAAACTCCTCGACGGCGGCCTGTTCTTCGAGGGCCCCCGGTGGCACGACGACGCCTGGTACGTCTCCGACCTCTACGCCCACCACGTCCTCCGGGTGAGCGTCGACGGCGACACCGAGGTCGTGGCGTCGGTGCCGAACCAACCTTCGGGCCTGGGCTGGCTACCGGACGGCTCGATGCTCATCGTGTCGATGATCGACCGCAAGCTGCTGCGACGGGGGCTCGACGGCACGGTCGCCGAGTACGCCGACCTGTCCGGGCTCTCGGAGCACTTCATCAACGACATGGTCGTGGACGGACGAGGACGGGCGTTCGTCGGCACGTTCGGCTTCGACCTCTTCGCCGGCGCGACGCCGAAACCCGGGGACGTGCTAAGGGTCGACCCGGACGGCAGCACCCACGTCGCGGCGTCGGACCTGCGCTTTCCGAACGGCATGGTGGTCACGCCGGACGATGGAACGCTCGTCGTGGCCGAGTGTTTCGGCGGCCGGTTCACCGCCTTCAGCATCTCCGACGACGGCACCCTCGTCGACCGCGCACTGTGGGGACAGGTCGGGATCGAGCCTTCCTACGACTCGATCGAGACCATCGTCCAGACCGACTTCGCCCCCGATGGATGCGTGCTCGACGCCGAGGGCCACATCTGGGTCGCGGACGCCCTCCACGGGCGCGCCTGCCGGGTCGCGCCCGGGGGAGCGATCGTGGACGAGGTGCCCGCCCCCGACGGCCTCGGCCTGTACGCGTGCACCCTGGGCGGCCCGGACGGGCGATCCCTGCTGATGTGCACCGCCCCGAGCTTCGCCGACCACGAGCGCAAGGCGGCCAAGGAGGGCGAGCTGCACGTGTACACGGTCGACGTCCCCCGCGCCGATGGCCGTCCCTAGCCGGACCCGGACCTGACCGGGACGGCGTCATCAGGGCGCCGTTCCGACCGACACCACCAGGACGAAGGAGTACGACCGTGATCAGCTTGGCGGCGGTGTCCACCGACCACACCGATCTGCGCAAGGCTTACGGCTGCTTCCCCAGCGGGGTCACCGCGGTCTGCGCGCTGTCCGACGGGGCACCGGTCGGGATGGCGGCCAGCTCGTTCACCGCGGTCTCGATCAGCCCTCCGCTGGTGTCGGTCTGCGTGCAACTCGCCTCGACCACCTGGCCCCGCCTCCGCGGACTGCCCCGGCTGGGGGTCAGCGTGCTCGCCGAGGACCAGGACGCCGCCTGCCGGGCCCTGGCGATGAAGGGGGGCGACCGTTTCGCCGACCTGGCTTGGGAGGCCAACGACGACGGAGCCCTCTTCGTCAACCGGGCCACCGCGTGGTTGGAGTGCTCGGTCTACAGCGAGCTGTCCGCCGGAGACCACCTCATCGCGCTGCTCGAGATCCACGGCTTCGGTTCGGACCCCGGGCGTTCCCCCCTGGTCTTCCACAGCAGCCGGTTCCGTCACCTCTCTGCGGCGGTCTGAGCAAGACCGACGCGCGTCAACCCTGGAGGCCCCAGTGAGTGCAAGAACCCTTCGTCCCCTGACACGGCAAGACAGCGTTGGCCGCTGCGTTCGGGCCCTTGAGGAGTTCACCACCGGTCGCCCGATCGTCGTCGTCGATGGCGCTCGCCCTTTGACCGACGGGTACCTGGTTTTCGCCGCCGAGTCGGCCACACCAGCCACGCTGGCCTTCAGCATCCGGCACACCTCCGGGTGCGTGTCCGCGGCGCTGCCCGCCCGAGAGTGCGACCGGCTGCGGCTGCCCCCGATGTACCCGACGCACGACGACCACGCCCGCAACTCCTACACGGTCACGGTCGATGCAATCGCCGAGATCACGACCGGGATCTCAGCGCGAGAACGCGCGCACACCATCCGAACACTGGCCAGAGCCGAGACCGTCGCTAGCGACCTGGCCCGACCAGGTCACGTCATGGTCTACAGCGTCGCGGAGCGAGGTCAGTCTCGGCGGGACGGGTGTGCGGCGATCGGAGTGGACATGGCACGCGCGGCGGGGCTTCGACCGGCGGCCGCGTTCGCCGCCATCGTCAGCGAGGTCGATCCGTGTCGGATGGCGCGCGGCCCCGAACTGTCAGAATTCGCGCTGGCGCACCATCTGGCGATCGCGTGCGCCGAAGACCTTGCCCAGTATCTCGACGGCCTGGGTAGTGGCTACAAGCTCGCCCCGGAGCGTGACGAAGCGACGCTCAGGTGCTCATGAGCCGGGTTCACGAAATCCCTGATTCTCGGGCCAAGCGGGCCAGCTCAGCCCGAGAGCGCAACCCAACCTTCTGCTGAAGCCTGTAGCGGTAGGTCTCCACGGTCCGGATCGACAGCTGCAGCATTGTGGCCATCTCCGAGTTGGTATAGCCCAAGGCCAGCAGTCGCAGCACCTCCACCTCTCGCTCTGACAGCTTCGACACCGTGCCTGTCTCATGGGGCTTCTCATTGACACGGTCGACGGTGAGCATGGACGCTCCAAGGGCCGGATGCACGTAGCGTTCGCCGGCGGCGACGGCATGAACTGCCTGCAGGAGCTCGGTGTCCGCGGCAGCCTTCACGACATAGCCGTGTGCTCCCGCCGCGAACGCCTCGCGCAGATAGGCGATGTCGTCGTGCATGGTCAGGATCAAGACCTTGGTGGTCGGGCTGACCTGATGAATTTTCGCGATGGTGTCGATCCCGCCGCTGTCGGGCAGCCCGAGATCCAGCAGGACCACATCGGGATGGCATTCGGCCGCGACGGCCACCACGGCCCCCGACGTGCCGACGTCGCCGATGACGGTGATCTCCGGGTCCGCGTTGAGCACAAGAAGCAGGCCGCGGCGTACGACCTGATGGTCATCGCAGATGACCATCCGTATCGACCCGCCGCTCATAGCGGCGCCTCGAACACGACCTCGGTCCCCCTACCAGGCACAGAGCACACGGCGAGGGTCCCACTGACCAGCGCTGCCCGCTCTCGCATCCCGAGTAATCCCAACCCGTCAGGCCCCTCGGCCTTGCTGTCGAAGCCGTGGCCGTCGTCCTCCACCACGATCCGTAAGCGCTGTCGGGCGCGCCCGAGGATCACGCTGCAGTGGTCGGCCTGGGAATGACGCACCACATTGGTCACCGCCTCCTGCACGATCCGGTAGGCCGTGGTCTCGACGTCGTGGGGTAGCCGGTCACCGGGTTCGAGGTCCACGGTCTCCAGCTCGATAGTGACACCCCCCGTCGCGGTCCGGGTGAGTAGCCGTCGCAATGCCGCCTCCAGGCCGAGATCATCCAACACCGCGGGACGCATGTCGAAGGCCAGGCGCTGCACTGCTTCGAGGGCCTGCGCGACGTCCTGGCGGAGCTCGCCGACACGTCGGGAGACCTCGGTCGGGTCGACCACGGTCCGTTCCACTCCGGTGACGGCGCTGTCCACCGACATCGCGTGCAGCAGTACCGAGGTAAGAGCCTGGCCGATCTCGTCGTGCAGATCGCGGGCCACTCGGGCTCGCTCACCCTCTTGCGCGGCCACGACCCGCCCACGGGAATCCCGCTCCAGCCACTGGCGCTCCAAGGAGGCGCCCGCCAGTCGAGCCACGAATTCGGCCAACTGCCGCTCCTCCTCACCGAATAGAGCATCGACCTTGGTGTGCAGCACGAAGAAGTAACCGACGATCTCCTGCCGGGCGAACACCGGCGCGCACAGGGCCGACCGGGCGACCTGGGGCGCAGCCCCCTCGAAACCGTCCCCGTCTGTCACAAACGGCGCCGGCAGGACGACAGGGTGGCCGTGATCTCCCACGCGCTGGATCGCAGTCAAGTGGTCGGGCGACAGACCCCGGACATCGGGCCGCCCCTGGGCGAGTAGCCCCACGATGTGGCACTGCTCCGCCCGCAGCAGGGAGTGGCTGATGTCACGGATGGCCCGCACGGTGTCTTCCGCTGAGTTGCACGAGGCCAGCAGCGCGCCGGCGTCGAGCAGCGCGGCGAATCGCTCGGCCAGCCCGAGGGTGGGCGGAACGAGCTGCCCCGCCGCCGGCCCCTGCTCTCGGGTCTGCTGGGCGCCGGGGACACCGTCGGCCAGCCCGAGCCGATCACGCTGCAGATTGGTCTCCCGCAGCTCGGCCTGCGCGTCACGACTCAGGGCCCGCTCCGCGCTCCGGTTGAGGCAGCGCCGGGCACGGCGTCCGTTCCCGGACAGCGCATGCACCATGCCGAGTTCTCGGAGCGCGTGCGGGAGATCGTTGGGGTAGACGGTTCCGTAGCGCAACGCCCGCCGAGCCGAACGGCGGGCCGCGCGCAGCAGCCGCCGCCGATCATGCGGCAACAGCTGTTGCTCCGCGAGTTCGCGCCGGCACGTCGCGAGCCACGCGAACACCGGAACGAGGTGGGTGCTGGTCGGCTGCGCGCGGCTCACCAGATCGGCGGCGGTTTGCAGCCGTTCGATCGCCTCCGCGAGCTGCCCCGCGTGTCGCAGGCGCAAGGCCTCTGCCTGCAGCGCCGCCGTCGTCACCTCGATGTCGTCGCCCCGCAGTGACAGCGCGGCCCGGGTCTCGACCACCGGCACTCGTCCGTCGGCGGTCTTGGCCAGGATTTCCAGTGCCGTGATCTCAGCATTGGCATCGCCCACCTCGAGGCCGATCCGGCCGAGCCTGCGGGCCGCCTCCTGGGCCTCGTAGAACCGTCCGAGCCGGTAGAGGCACGCGGCCCGGGTCCGGGTGGCGAAGCCCAGCTCCCAGCGGTCGCCGAACTGGCCCAGAGCGTGGATGGCGTGCTCGGCGGATTGCACCGCCTCCTCGTACCGCCCGGCCGCGTGCAGCACACAAGCCCGCATGCTTGCGGCGTGACCTTCCCCGCGCAGGTTCCCGTTGCTCCGGTAGATCGACAACGCATGCTCGACGTAAGTCATCGCTCGGCGCGACAGGAACGGGAAGGTGAGTGCAATCGCGCCGCCCCAGACCGCGTAAGCGTGCGCAAGCTGCTCGGAGGCCGGCGGGCAGCGCTCTGCCAGGTTCACCTGCCGCAGCATCAGCCAGAAGGTCTCCAGCCGGCGGGAGTGAAACCACCGCGGATATTGCAGTCGGGTGTATAGGTGGGCCTTCAGCAAGTCGGCCCGGTGTTCCTCCGATGGACGGCGACGCCGCTGGCGGCGCGGTCCGCCCCTGGCCATCCGGTGGGCCGCCTCGCGGACCACGCCGATCACGAGGTGCCGCCGACCTTGAAAGGTCACCTCCTCGCCCAGGGCGTGTAGGCCCGCCTCCATGTGCGCCGCGGCGCCGTCCAGGTCGTCGCGTCGGAAGGTGAGTTCGCCGAGCTGGCACTCGATCCAGGCCAGCTGGAGACTGTCCTCGGCGAGGGCCCGCGCCTGCTGGAAGCGTTGTTCGGCCTTGTCGTAGCGGCCGCGTCGCATGAACACCTTGCCGAGCTCCTCGGCCAGCGCGTACTGCGTCGCTGGTGGTGCGTTGCGCATGCCACGCTCGGCGATGAGGTACTGGCGTTCGGCGGCCTCGATGTCGTGTCGGATCCAGGCCGCGCGCGCCGAGTCGAGGGCGTAGGGAAACGCACGATCAGGTTCGCCGGCGGCGTCGAAATGGTAGGCCAGGTCGAACGCCTGCCCGGGTTCGGATTCTTCGATGACTTCGCCGGCGCGCCGATGGAGCTCGACGAGCTCTATGGGATCCAGCCCGGCCAGCAGACTGGCCCGCAGCCGGTCGTGGGCGAAGCTCACCCGTCCGTCCGTGCTGTCCCACACCAGGTGGCGCTCGATCGCCAGCTCGATCGCTCGTTCTACGCCAGCCCGGTCCTCTCCTACAAGACGGGCCGCCAGGAGAGGGTCGAAGTCACGGCCCAGCACAGCGCCGGCGTCGAGGAGTCGGCGAGTCCCCGGGGCCAGCAAGGAGAACCGACGCGCCAGCAATACGGCCGCTCCTCGGGAGGCCTGCCACCGGCCCGGGCCGGGATCGAACCGCCACCCCGCCGAGGTGGGGGACAAAACGGTGTCCTCCACCAGCCCACGCAACACCGCGGAGACCATCAGTGGGTTGCCCCGCGACAGATCCACCACCACCTGGGTGACACCGACCGGGACCTTGCCGGCCATGGACTCCACGACCTGCGCGATCTGCTCGACGTCGAGAGGGGGCAACGAGATGGTGTCCACCCCCCGTATCTCCTTGAGTCGCAGGTGCGGGCCGGACTCCTCCGCCCGCATCGCCACGACCAACATCATGTGGCCAGGGCATGGACCCTCGCCGGCCACCGCTTCGAGCACCTGGAGGGTGACCTCGTCCGACCATTGACAATCGTCGAACACGACCAATGCGGGACGTGCTTCCGCGCCCAGCCCGGCCAGCAGTTCCACCAGCGCCCCGACCAGACGCACCTGAAGGAGGTGCTCAGGAAGGGAGGACTGCTGTGCACCGGCTTCGCCGAGCAGGTCTTCCAGCTCAGGCAACGCGTCGCACAGCGGACGAGCTGACTCATTCAGCGCCACCGCGACATGACGGCCGAACTCCGGATCCTCGCGGGCCTGGGCGAGCAGGTCCGCGACGATCCCGCCGAACATGTGCAGCGGGGGCCGCGCCGACCGGTCGATACCCCTGCCGCGGAACACGCGCGCCCCACCGGCCAGCGCGCGCTGGCAGAACTCGTCGAGGACCCGCGTCTTCCCGCCGCCCGACACAGCCTCGAGCACCACCGGTCGGACCGGACCCCGGCGCGCGTCCTGCAACCGGGTGGTGAGCACCGACAGCTCCTCGAGCCGCCCGGTCAGCGGGGGCTCGGTCAAACTCACCCTGCGATCGTGTGAGCCGAGGGCTACCTCCGGCTCGACGATGCCACTTCCCAGAGCGCGGCGCAGGTCGTCGATATCGCCCAGCACGGCTTCGGCCGACTGGTAGCGATCATCTGGATCCTTGTGCAGCAGCCGCCGGATGATCTCCTCGAGCACCTGCGGCACCGCCACGCCGAGCGAACGCAGGGGCGGGGCGACGGTGGACAGGTGGTGCCGCAACACATCGCGGACATCGGCTCCGCCGAACGGCGGACGACCCGCCAAGCATTCGAACAGCACGATGCCCGTCGAGTACAGGTCCGACCTGCCGTCCACCGGGCGATCTAGCACCCCGGCCAGCTCCGGCGCCATGTACCAGGGTGACGAGGCCCGGGATGGCCCCTCGTCGGGCGCCAGGAACGCGGCGGAGGCGAAGCCGAGGTCCACCAGGGCCGCCGTTCGCAGGGGGCTGTGTTCGGGGAGGATGATGTTGGAGGGACTGACCCCACGGTGGATCAACCCGTGGAGGTGCATCCGTCGCAGACGGAACAACACCTCCCTCGTCACGGTCAGGGCGTCCTCGACGGTGAGCGGGCCCCGATCGTGCAGCCGCTGCCCCAGCGAGACCCCGTCGACGTAGGGCATCACCAGGTAGAGCCGTTCGCCTTTCACCGACCCGTACACCGAGGCCATCTCGGGGTCGTGGGAGGCCTCGAGGAGGGCGACCTCCCGGTGCAGGCGAGCCTTGGCCTCCTCCGACAACGAGGCGCACTCCACGTACTTGACCACTACCCGGAGACCGGTGCCGCGCTCAATGGCCGACAGCGTCCCCGTCCCCGAGCCCCGTTTGAGCGGCACGACCGCGTCGTACAGTGCGGACAAGGCCGGAACGGTCAGCGGACTTTCCACGCGCATCCCCAGAAATCACCATTGATTCAGACCCTGACGGTAGCCTGCCCGCGGGTCCGAGCGCCGCGACTCCGCAGGGCCGTCATCGGACGAGGGCACCGACCTCCCGCTGATCAATCCGTCAGTTGTCGTTCCCCTTCGCGTTCCACCCTCCATCCACGGGGAGAATCTCCCCGGTACAGAAGCCCGCGTCGTCGGACAGGAAGAACGCGGCGGCGGCGGCGACCTCCTCCGGCAACCCCAACCGGTGGATGATGTGAGCGCTGGCGTACTTGCTGCGCATGTCGTCGGGGATGTCGGCCAGGATCGGGGTGTCGATCGTGCCGGGGCAGACGCAGTTACAGCGGATTCCCCGGGTACCCCACTCCATGGCTACCTGCCGGGTCAGCGCCACGACGCCACCCTTGGCCGCGGAATAGGCGGCGAGATTGGACAGACCCTTCAAAGCCGCCATGGACGCTACGTTCACGATGCTGCCACCTCCGCGCTCGACCATTCCGGGTATCACCGCCTGCATGCCCAGCCAGACCCCCTTGAGGTCGGTGTCCACGACGGAGTTCCAGCCCTCGTCGGTCAGCTCCACCACGTTGTCGGGGCTGTGCATGTTGACGACACCAGCGACGTTGGCCAGCCGGTCGACCGCGCCGAAATGCTCCCGCGTGCGGTCCACCAGCATCCGCCAGTCGCGCTGGTCGCGGACATCCATCACGACGTGCAAGGCCTGGCCGCCCGCTTCGATGATCTCCTTGACCGTCGACTCGTCGTCCTGGCGATCGGCGACGACCACCTTTGAGCCCTCGGTCGCGCAGCGGATCGCCACCGCCCGTCCGATTCCCTGTGCCGCGCCGGTCACAATTGTGGCTGTTTCTTGTAGGCGGTCCATGACTACCTCCGAATTCGAGTTGTTCAGGCGGACAAGACCGCCACGCAGTTACCAATGGGAATGATCGCGCACACAGATCCATGCGCGCTCGATCGGCCGGTGGGGTACTATCGATCATTCTGACCTGCGGAGAACATCACAGCAATCGGGTTAACTACGGGTCCACATGTTCTACATGTCCGGCGAAAGTACGTACGTAGACTCGTTGAGAGTACCTACGCAGCCTGGCTTTTAACCGTGGTATTGTGTATCGTCCAGCGCCTTGCGCAGTACCGACCGGTGGGTGTCTCGAGAGCCTGCAAGTCCGTACACGAGGGCAATTCGAGACCCTGCGATTAGCAATTAGGTACAGACATTTACCCGAGCAGAGAGTAGTAAATTCGACGCGGGCTGCACACACTCCATCGAATCGTTGGTGATTGATGAGCGCTGCACGCTCTGCAGTGAGTTGGCGACCCACGTGGTTAGTGAGAATATTAGTCATCGCGCTTTGTCGATGACGAGCTACCTCTGGTGTACTTCTGCTGGGTTGTAGGAAACCTGCGGAGGATTCGCCGGGGGTCGTCGGCGATCAGGCGAACGGCTAGCCGGATCCGGTAACTGAACCGCCCCGGTTCAGTGGAGGCTCGGTACAGCGGGCCACGGGTAGACCCTCGACCCCGCCTTGTCGGCGCAGCTGGTGCCACACCTTGCGCGCTACTGATCCACTCTCCCGTGAGATTAGAGCCTCCGTGCAACCCGGGGCGGTTCAAGGTGAACACCCTGATGATCCAAGAGCCTCTTAGTGGCGGCCGAGACCCAGCTTCGGAGCTGGTCAGATGCACTCCGAGCTGTCGGGGACCCCGCTGCCCGGGACGCACCGTCGTCACGCCTTATTCGCGGGCAGTGCCCGGTACATGCTGGTCAAGCTTGGTTCCTGCCCCTCGCCCTAACCTGTGGGGATGATCAGGTTCGGGCGTACGTCCTCAATTGTCCGCAGGCAGGACGTCTCCTACGAGTGGGTGGCGGGTAATTCAGCAACCGGGGTTGACGCCCGCTCGCGAGAGGCTCATGGTCGGGTCGTCCACGTGTCTAGGTCGGTGAGCTCGGCCAGTCGGTGCTTCTGCACTTTGCCACTGGCGGTGACCGGGATGTCTGCCACCACATGCCATTCCACCGGCAGTTTCTGCCGAGCCAGTCCCTGCGCCTCCAGGTGTGCCAGCACCGTCTCCGGGGTCAGGTCATCGGCGGCTCCGGGCTCGGCGACCAGCCAGGCGCCGACTGCCTCGCCGAAGCGCTCGTCCGGGACGGCGGTCACGGCCACCCGGCTAATGCCCGGGTGTGAAGCGATCGCCTGCTCGATGTCCAGGGTGGAGAACTTCTCTCCGCCCCGGTTCACGATGTCCTTGGTGCGCCCGGCGATGCGTACCCAGCCGTGGTCGTCGACCTGGCCGATGTCACCGGAGGCGAACCAGCCCTCGGCGTCCAGTTGCGCGGCGGTGAGCGCGGGATCGGTGTAGCCGGTGAGCATCTGCGGGCCGCGGATGCGTAGGTCGCCGACGGTCCCGGGTGGCACCGGGCGGCCGTCGTCGTCCACGGCTTGGATCTCCATGCCGGGCAGCAATCGGCCGTCCCAGGCGCGGCGGCGTTCCAGTGGTTCGTCGGGCGAGGAAATGGCACACACCCCGGCGGTCTCGGTCATCCCGTAGGCGCGCACCACACTGATCCCCACCGCCGCCGCCCGGTCCACCACCTCCGGGGCCAGCGCCGCTCCGGCGGCGGCGTAGGTCGGCAGCCGGTGGCCGGCCCCGGCGCCGCGCTCGTAGCGGGCCACCAGGTCGGTCACGAACACCGTCGCGCCCATCATCAGTGAGACCCGTTCGGCGGCGATCAGTTCGACCGCTTCGTCGGGCCGCCAGGCCGGCATGATCACCGAGCGGCCACCCAGGAAGACCGGGAACACCACCGCCGCGACGAACCCACCCAGGTGCGACAGCGGCGTAGCGGCCAGGGTCACGGTGTGTTCGCCGGCGCCGAGGGCGTCCCGGAAGTTGACCAGGTGGGCGATCACCGCCCGGCTGGACAACAGCGCACCCTTGGGGGCCGAGGTCGTGCCCGAGGTATAGAGCAGCAGCACCGGCTCCTGCGGGGCCGGCGGGTCGGGCAGCGCGGCGACTTCGGGGCCGGCGTGGGTATCCGGGCCGGGCACGGCCGACCAGCCGTCCCGATCCCCGTCGACCAGGTACCGGGCGGTGGGGCGCTGATCCAGCTCGGCGAGCAGGTCGTCCAACTCGGCGGCCGGCTCACGCTCGCCCAGCCGGGTGGTCGAGCAGACAACGGCGGGGCCGCAATCGGCCAGGATCTGGCGCATCTCATGGGCCCGGTAGATGGGCACGACCGGCACGTTCACCGCGCCGACCCGGAACGCCGCCACCTGCATGACCAGCGCCTCCAGCCGGTTGGGTAGCTGGACCAGCACCCGGTCGCCCGGTCGCACGCCGCGGCGCATCAAGTCGATGGCGACCGCACGGGTCCGGCGCTCGAACTCCCCGTAGGTCACCCGTCGGCCCTCGAAGCAGAACAGCTCCCGTTCTGGGTGCCGAGCGGCGGCCTGCGGGACCAGCTCGGCCAGCGTCATATCGGTCCAGAGACCGGCCGCGCGGTAGCCGGCCTCGCGGTAGGCGGTGGTCGGATCAGGTCGATCTCCCACGAGCTCATCCCTCCAAGGTGTTGCCGGTGCCGGAGCGGCATCACGCTAACAAGAGTTTCTGACACCTATCAATAAATACCAACACTCGTCAGCCACTTCTGTTGATCATCCTCGACTGACAGATGTTGATAGTTCTTGACAGCTGTCAGTTGGTTTGTTTGACTACCGCTCATCACACAGGTTCGACCAGGGAGAAGGAGTCCGGAATGCGCACTGCCTACCCCAAGACGGCTGTCATCGGCGCCGGGATCAGCGGCTTGACCTCGGGAAAGATGCTCGGCGACCACGGCGTGCCTTACGAGTGCTTCGAGACCTCGGACCGGATCGGTGGTAACTGGGCCTTCGGGAACCCGAACGGGCACTCGAGCGCCTATCGGTCGTTGCACATCGACACCTCGAAGGACCGGCTGTCGTTCAAGGACTTCCCGATCCCGCGCGACTTCCCGGACTTCCCCCACCACACCCAGATCAAGCAGTACCTGGAGAGCTACGCCGAGGCGTTCTCGCTCAAGGAGCACATCCACTTCGAGAACGGTGTGGAGAAGGCCACGCGGCTACCCGGCGGAGGCTGGGAGCTCCTCACCCAGGATGGCCAGACGCGGCACTTCGACGCGTTGGTGGTCGCCAACGGCCACCACTGGGATCCGCGCTACCCGAACTTCCCCGGCGAATTCACCGGGGAGACCATCCACTCCCACCACTACATCGACCCGACCACCCCGCTGGACCTGCACGGCAAGCGCATCGTGGTGGTCGGTATCGGCAACAGCGCGGCCGACGTCGTCAGCGAGTTGTCCCAGAAGACGCACGAGAACACGGTCTTCCTGTCCACCCGCTCCGGGGCATGGATCATCCCCAAGTACATCTTCGGGGTTCCGGCCGATGCGTTGATCATGAAATTGTCGGTCGTCCCCATGAAGTGGCAGCGTCGGATTCTGCGCAAGTTTCCGATCTGGCTGTCCGGACGGCCCGAGAAGTACGGCCTGCCGCGGCCGAACCACAACTTCCTCGAGGCCCACCCGACGCAGTCCTCCGAGCTGTTGTTGCGGCTGGGCTCCGGCGACCTGACGGCCAAGCCGGACATCTCCAGGCTCGACGGTCGCACGGTGCACTTCGCCGACGGTACGGCGGAGGAGGTGGACGTGATCATCTATGCCACCGGGTACAACATCAGCTTCCCGTTCTTCGACCCGGAGTTCCTGAGCGCCCCGGACAACAAGCTGCCGCTGTACAAGCGGATGTTCTCCCCCGACATCGACGACCTGGTGTTCGTCGGCTTCGCCCAGTCACTGCCCACACTTTTCCCGTTCGTGGAGTGCCAGGCCCGGACCTTGGCCGCCTATCTCGCCGGCACGTACCGCCCGCCGTCACCGGTGGAGATGCGCCGGATCATCCGCGAAGACGAGAAGCGGTTCACCGGCCACTTCGCCGACCGCCCCCGCCACACCCAGCAGCTCGACTACTACGTCTACGAACGCGAGATGCGCAACAAGGAGGTGCCCGCCGGGCGGCACCGCGCCGAGCTGTCCGGACCCGTCGAGCTGGCCGGGCGGGGTACCGCCGCACGCAACGCGGTGTCCTGATGAGTGAACCCATCCGGCTGCCGCGGCTTCCGGATCGTAGGCGCCGCCCGGTCGGTGAGGAGCGGCGCGAAGCAATCCTTGCCGCCATCGAGGACCTGCTGCAGGAGCGGTCCCTGGCCGACATCAGCGTAGGAGACATCGCATCAGCCGCGGGTGTCGGCCGCTCCGGCTTCTACTTCTACTTCGCCAACAAGGGCGCGGCGGTCACCGCGATGCTCGGTGACATGCTGGCCGAGATGCTCGCTGGCGCGACGGCGTTCATGCACGGCGGGGAGCTCAGCAGCCACTCGGTGCGCATAGCGATACACGCGACGTGGGAGGCATGGCGACAGCACCAGGGCCTCATCCTGGCCATGCTCGACGCCCGTGGATCGGACGCCTCGGTGCGCGAGCTCTGGGACGGCTGGATCGAGCGCTTCGTGATCGAGGTCGGCGACGCCGTGCTCCGCAGACGGCGGGCGCGCCAGGCTGACGACGGCCTCGACGAGCGGGAACTGCTGCACGTCCTGATGGCGGCAAACGAGCGCACCTTCGAGCGACTCAGCCGTACCGGCGCCGACCATGCACACGCCGACCGGGCCGTGGAAGCCCTGGTCGCGCTGTGGTCACAGGCCATCAACGGCCGTTACGAGCCGAGGACCGACTCATGACCCGCACCGACATCGCCATCTCGGCCGGCGAAGTGGCGGCCTGGCACTACCGGGCCACCTCCGCGACGCTGACAACTGAGGCCGGCCGGCCGTGCGTCGTCATGGCGCACGGCTTCGGCGCGACCCGTGACTGCGGATTGGAGTCATTCGCCGAGCCGCTCGTCGAGGCCGGCCTGGACTGCCTGGTGTTCGACTACCGGGGATTCGGAGCCAGCAACACCGACCGCCGCCAGGTGGTCGACCTACCGGGCCAGCTCGCCGACTACCGGGCGGCCATAGCGGCGGCCCGTGAACTCGAGGGCGTCGATCCGGCGCGGATCGCCGTATGGGGCGTCTCCCTAGCCGGAGGTCACGTATTCGCGCTCGCCGCCCAGGACCAGCAGCTTGCGGCCGCCATCGCCCTGACTCCCGCCACCGACGGGTTAGCGGCGATGAAGGACGTCCTGCGCCGGCCCGGAGGGCCCGCAGCCGCGATCCGAGCCGCGCTCGCCGGGGTCCGCGACCTCTACGCCACCCTCCGTCGCCGCCCTCCGGTGCTGGTCCCCCTCGCCGGACCTCCCGGATCGCCCGCGATCCTCAATGCCCCGGGCGCGTTGCAGAGCTACGAAGGGATCGCCGGCCCAAGCTGGCGCAACGAGGTGGCGGCCGGTGTAGTGCTGCGCATCGCCGCATATCGCCCGGGCCGGCGCTCCACAAAAATCACCTGCCCGCTACTCGTCCAGATCGCCGACCACGATCAGAGCGCGCCACCGCGCACGGCCACGGCGGCCGCCGGACGAGCGGCGCGAGCTGAGGTCCGCCACTACCCCTGCGACCACTTCGACGTCTACCCAGGACAACCCCGCCACGAACAGGTCGCAGCGCACCAAGTCGCGTTCCTCACCCGCCACCTGACCCCGATCACGCACCGCACAGACGCAGCGAAACTGACGAAGGACTGATCATGACAGCTACTAAATATCTGCGGACCTCGGTCGAGAACGGCGTCGGGATCATGCAGCTGGACCACCCCGAAAAGCGGAACGCCCTCGGCTGGGAGTTGCACAACGAGATCATCGCCGCGTTCGAGGCCTGGGCCTACGACGACGAGGTGGCCGCCGTCCTCATGATCGGCAATGAGGACTACTTCTGCGCGGGATGGGCGCTCGACGTCCTCCAAGGAACCAGCGGCGACGACCGGTCGAACTTCACAGACCTGGCATACCGCCTGATGGTCACCATCTACGACTTCCGCAAGCCGACGATCGCAGCAGTCGCCGGAGTCGCCCCCGGATACGGCATGGACCTGGCGAACATGTGCGATATCACGATCGCGTCCGAGAACGCCGCATTCGGATCCACCCAGGTGAAGTACGCCATGAACGGCTTCTACCACGGCATCCTGCGCAAGACGAATACCCAGCGTGCACGCCGGATGTTCTTCACCGGCGATCCCATCGACGCCCAAGAGGCACTGCGTTGCGGCCTCGTCGACGAGGTCGTACCCGTCGGACAGCTGCGCGAGTCCGCACTGCGCCTGGCTCATGAGATCGCGGAGCACGGATCCGAACTGACAACGATCCTCAAAGAGGTCGCTCTCCGGGCCTCCCACATGGACCACGTCTCGGCGACCGCTTACGAGCTCCGCGTGACCCACGACCTCCTGCAGCGAGGCCTCTTCACCCGGCGGATCGCCGAGGGCCTCCAGCGGCTCAAGTCCGGCGACTCGAAGGCCACAGAAAGGCTGAATCGCTAAGGGTGCTGTGGGTGGCGCGGTCCACATCGACCACCTACGGCCGTCCCGCACCGGCAACGACCTGGTCGCCACAGCTCAGGTGAAGGAGCGGCTACCGCACGAGGACGCCTTCGAGATCCGCGTGGCCCGAGCCGCCCCGGAGGAGACGGTCGCCCTGGCCAGCAGGCGGGCGAACCGGCGCCCTCTGGACTGAGGTCCGGGCGATTGCGAAGGCCTCGCCGCGCGTCCGTTCAGACTAACCCGCCGATCAGCGCCATCGCCATCCTCTCGGCAGCCGCGCGGGTAGCCGGTGTGTCGAGTCGGCCGTCGGGCCTACGACCGGGGATGAGTATCGCGGGTTCGCCATCCATGACGATCGCGCAGCCATCAGGGATCGTTGTCGAGAGCAGATCGAGGGCAGCCTTCCACGCCTGCCGAGGATCCGGCGCGGTGCCCTCGCGCAGAGCCGGCCGAATCGAGTGCGGTGATCATCCAGGTAAACATGGTCGTCCTTTGCATGGCCGGCGATAGGTGCTCCCGATGCTGGCGAGCGCCGGCCCCCGCGAACAAGTACACCTAGACGCCGGGTGCTACCGCTGGCCACTCACGGCCCATCAATTCGAGCCCGGGCCCGCTGGTCGTGGCCGGGGCTGTGGTGGTGAGGGCCGCGGTGGCGGTGTCCCAGCGTTGTTGTAGGCAGGTCAGGAGGTGGGTGTCGACTTCGGCGGCGACGTGGCTGTAGATGTCTTCGATCTTGTCGGGCATGGTGTGGCCCAGTCGGCGGGCTTGGGCGACTTGGGGGACGTGGTCGGCGATCATCCAGGTTTTGTGGCTGTGGCGTAGTCCGTGGAAGGTCAGTCCGGGTGCGACCGGGTCGAGGCGCTGTGGTGCGCGGGGGCGGGTGTGGGTGCCGTCGGCGGCGGGGCGCATGACCCGGCGGGCGAAGTTGGAGCGGCGGGGGTGTTCGCCGTGTTCGGTGCAGAACACGTGGGGGTGGGTGTGGCTGTCGAGGTGGCGGGTCAGCAGCTCGACGAGGAACCGGGGCAGGGTGATCGTGCGGGCGGACTCGGCGGTCTTGGGCGGGCCCAGGAACAGCCGGCCGTCGACCTCGTGCAGTGATCCGGTGTCGGGGTCGATGACCATGCGAGGTCGGTCGACTGTGAGGTGCAGGTTGTGGCGTCGCAGCCCGAGTAGCTCGCCCCAGCGGGCCCCGGTCCAGGCGCCGGTCACGATCAGCAGCCCGGCCCATCCCCCGGCGAGTTCGACCGCGCCGAGCGCGATCTGCAGGACTTGTTCGGGGGTGGCCCAGAGCCGTTCGCGGCGCACTCGGTGAACGCGTCGCCCCCGTCGTTGCGGCCTGATCGGGTTCGCGGCGATGAGCCGCTCCGCGGCGGCATCGGCGAGCATCATCGACAGCAGCTTGACCACCGAGGCCACGGTGGAGTCGGCATAGCCCGCGGTGCGCAACTTGCGGGCCCAGATGTGCACGTCGGTGCCGCTGACATCGCCCAGGGCGCGGCGCCCCCAGCGGGGGGCGATGTGGCAGCGGTACAGGCAGCGGTACTGCGAGTCGGTGGCCGGGCCGACGTCGAGCGCCTCGAACCAGGTGCTCGCCCACTGGCCGACGGCGAGTTTCCCGGCGGCGGGGTCGATGAAGGTGCCTCGGCGGCGGTCAGTATCGATCTCGGCTGCTTTGGCTCTCGCCTCGGTTTCGGAGCTGAACCCGCAGATCGAGCCGTGCACACCGGTGTCGGTCCAGTACCGGACCCGCCAGCTGTCCGGACCGGTCGGTTCCACGAACGCCATCACCGCACTCCTGCTCTCAACACATGTCGGGGCCGTGCCGGGGTTGCCAGCGACCCGGCATGCCCCGGCGGGGACAGGCCCCGCCCCGGTCGGGGTGGGGCTGCCGCGGATCTAGGCCTACCTCGTGGGTGAAGGGCAAGCCCACCATCGCTGACCAGCGCGCACCCGGATCCCGATCACCGGCTGATCCGTGCCGATGCACAGGCGCGGGCGGTCCGATTCCTGGTTCGCTCTCACCTCAGCCACACCCTGCCCACGGTCCCCGTTGGGCGCCACGACCCGACCCCGTGCGCCCGCGCCCGCCCGGCCCGGGCCGGTCCTGCTCGGCAGCGTCCCCGACGGCGCGGGACCGGGAGCCGCGAGCGGTCGCGGTGGGCGTGGTGCCCGCCGGCCGGGATCGGGTCGAGCCGGATCCGGTGGGTGGGCTCGGAGCTGTGGTGGTGGCTGGGCGGGCGGCGACCGCGGCGATGGCGTCGAGGTCGGTACGGGTGAAGCGCAGGTATTTGCCGAGCCGACGACAGGGCACCATCCCGGCCGCCGCGCGTTCGCGCAGCCACGATCCCGGCACGGAGAGCAGCCCAGCGGCCTGCTCGGGGGTCAGCAACACCGCCGGACCTAGCCCCAGCTCGACCCCGGCCTCCGGTCGCTGTCCATCCATGCCCTCGCTCACCACCGCCCGCTGCCCGGCGTCGATGTGCGTGCCTCGCGCGGTGTTCGCCGCGACCTCGGCAGTGGTGGTGTCGGCCGGGATCTCGGTGTGCCGGGCTCGAGGGTTCGACACCCGCCCTGGCGGTGGCCTCATGTGGGTCCAGCGCGGTCAGTGCCGCGAGCGGGCGTCGGGCTGGGGTGAGCCCACACCCGGGCACCACCCTCGCGCACGCCGTAGTTGTGGTGGTGGGTGCAGTCACCACCCATCGAGGACCACCCCGAGGCCGGGGACGTTGATCCGCATCCCCGCCCCGCCGCCGTCGCGCTCGGAGTAGCTCTGGGCGCGGGCCGGCCGGTGTCCACGGTCCGGGCGCTGGGTGCGTGAGGGCCAGTCCGCGCCGCCGGGCCGCTGGCCGGTGCTGGCGTGGCAGGTCGTGTTCTGCTCGGTGTTGGCGCTCGGATAGCCGACCGGGTAGCCGCCGGGGGCCTGCGGGTAGGAGCCGGGATAGCCCCCGGAGGGGTAGCCGATCGGCGGATAGCTCGGGTAGGGACCGGGGTAACTCGACGGGCCGTTCGGGTAACCCGGGTAGCTCAATGAACCGGGGTAACTCGGATAGTTGGGGTAGGTCGGGTAGTTGGAGGGTGCGGCGTGGGTTCGGGCGGGGTCCCGGTCGGGGCAGGCGCAGCGGGCGGCGACGCGGACCGCGACGGCGATGTCGACGCCACCGACTCGCACCACGGTCGGTGTGCCCTGGGCGGTGTTCGGTGCCGGGGTCAGGTCGTGCCAGCTCCCGGCGTCATCAGCACAGGTTTGCTGATCACGGTCCGCGGGCCGTGGTAGGTCGGTGGCGGTCGCGGGTAGTTCGGTCACCATCGCGACGGGGGCAACTCGGGCACCGGACTCCCCCAGCCCCGCAGTCACCGCGGTGGAGATGGCAGGGGGTGGGGCTGTTGCGGTGCTCGTGGTGAGCAGCGTCGTCATCAGCGCGGCGAGGACCGTCGCGGTCAGGGTCGTGGCGTTGACCGTGAGCAGGGCGAGCGCGGTGAGTCGGGCCAGGACCGTGCTCATCCACGAGCCACGCCGTCGCCCCGCGCCTGGGCCTTGGGCAGGTGCGGTGTCGGGTACCGGTGCGGTGCTGGCGGTCTCGGAGGAGGTGTCGGTTGCCATGATCGGTTGCCCTTCCTGCTGGTCGAGGTTCGGCTGAGCCCGGACCTGTGTGGTGGTCTTGGTGGCGGATGCTGCAACGCGGTGGCCGGTGGTCAACTCGCCTCGGGCCCTGTCCGCGGGCGTGCGTCGTCGCTCGGTCCGTCCGGATCCCGAGATCCCGGCCCGTTTCAAAATGAGCACGTCCTCGTGGCACACCAAATGCCAGGGCAGTCCGGCTTCGCGGGCTCGGGTGACGGCCATGCGGTGAAAGAACGACGCCCTCGTCACCAGTGCGCCGTCGGGGCCGAGTCCGGCGAGCAGCGCGACGCAGCGCTGCACGGGGACCAGCCCGGCAGCGGTGGCGGCCCGGATGATCGCGGTGGGCAGGTCGATCAATTCGCCGTGCTCGCGCCACGGTCGGGCGGTGATCACCACATGCCCGCCCGGGGCGAGCAGCGTTGCGCAGCCGCGCAGGATCCGGGTCAGGCTGGCCAGCATCCGGTGCTCGGACTGATACGCCAGGTTCGCCCCCCGAGCTTGGGGGGCGTAGCGGTAGTCGGACTTGGCGACGCCCGCGCCGGGGTCGGCCCGGACCAGGCCGTGGGTGAACTGCCCGTAGGGCGGTGAGGTCAGCACCAACGCGACCCGGCCAGTGACCTCGTCGCGGTAGGGCGCTGGGATCGCCTCGGGCAGCGCGCGGGCGTCGGCGGTGAACACCCTGGCGTCCCCGCCGATCCCCCGGCGGCGGGTGTGGTCGATGTTGTCGCGCGCCAGCGACGCCCACTCGGGTTCGACGTCGATACCGACCGCGGCCCGGCCGAGGTGCAGGGCCTCGATGAGGGTGGTGCCGGCCCCGCACATCGGGTCGAACACCAGATCCCCCGGCCGGGTCAACGCCTCGATCGCATACGCGGCTACCTCGGGCAG
Organism: Acidimicrobiales bacterium; assembly: GCA_015478655.1. Classification (GTDB taxonomy): domain Bacteria; phylum Actinomycetota; class Acidimicrobiia; order Acidimicrobiales; family RAAP-2; genus Bog-756. The sequence goes on from JADMIJ010000028.1 coordinate 36,597, forward strand.
CATCCGCGCCGGGTGCCGGGTGGTCTCGGGTACGTAGCGCTCACCACGCTGCGCGCTGGCGGGACGCTGCCCGGTCGCCCACACGCTCAACGCCGGACCACGAGACCCACCTACACAACCCCGGGCCGACGGCACTGAACCCGGACCGGGCGATGCCAGCACCGACCGGTTCCGGCCTACCGGGACGAGCCCCGCGCCAGCGGCGCCCACCCCGTCACCTGTCGCGGTGGCACCGTCTGCGGGCTTCACACCGTGCGCACCCGCGCGGTCCGACGTGCCGGGCATGGTGGTCGCGGCGCTGGACGTTGCGCTGTCCGGGCGGTGGGGGGTAGCGGGGTGTCCGGTGGTCATCGGGGGTCTCCGAACGGGTCGTGGGCCGGGGCGAGTGCGGTGTCTTTGGTCAGGACGAACAGGTCGGTGTGCACGCTCCAGAACGGGGCGTGCGGGCGTCGGCTGCTCGTCGGGCGCGCCAGCTCGCCGTGGATGACGGGGCTGTGCACCAGGACGCAGTGCTGGGTGTAGGTCAGCCCGGCGTCCTGCCCGGCGACGATGACGCTGGCCGGGCCCCACCAGCGGTGGGCGCGGCCCAGCACCGAAGGTGTCAGCACGACCAGGACCCCGCCCGGACGCAGCACCCGAGTCCAGCCAGTCAGGACGCGCGCGGACAGCGGTCGTTTCCCCGCGACCCGGGCGGCGGCGCTGACCGGGCCGGCCAGGACCACCACCAGATCGGCCGGGCCGGCCTCGGTGGCCGGGCGGCGCCGACCCACCCCGACCGTGCCGCCCCGGCCCGCCGCCTCACCCATTGCCGGTACGGACCCAGCCGCGGCCACCACCACTTCAGCGCCCGCGTGCTCGGCCAGATGATGACCAGGTGTGGCCGCGGCCACATCTTGGCGGTCTGCGTGGTCGGGGTCGGGGGTGGCCGTACCGGGGGTGTGGCCACGCTCGCGGCCACTGCGGCCAGAGAGCGGGTGGCCAGGGCTCGAGCCGTGGCCGGGGTTGGGGTGGGGCCCAGGTGCGGTGATGCCGGCGGCGGGCAGCAGAGCGCGGGTGCGCGCGGCCAGGGTCGGGGTGGGCAGGACCGCGTGGGCTCGTCGCCCAGCGGTCGCGGCGGCGGCGATCAGCGCGGCGGCCTCCCCGGGCAGCGCCGGGTAAGAGCCCAGAGCACGGACGACGACCGCGGCGCCGGGAGCGCTGAATGCCTCGATGCAGCGGCTCGCCCAGATCGGTAGGGGCGGGTCATCGGCGTCGGGTGCCGGCGCGCACAACCACACCGTGGGCGGGTTCACCACACCCGGACCCGGTGTCGCGGTGCGGGCGCGGGTGGGTCGTGGGGACCGCGGTGGACGGCCCGGGCGGGCGGGTGGGGTAGGTCGGGGCGTGGGCATCACAGAGGGCCTTCCATTCACGGTGCGCGAGCGTGTGGCCAGCAGAGATGAATGCGCAGAGACAGGACGCCGTGTCCTGGGAGCGCTTACATCGGTAAGAAGGTCCACCCACGACCACATATCCGACAGCCCCACCGAAAGTAAGAATTTCTCGCGCATTTTCGGGAAGTTTTCTGGGTGTGGGCCCGGATGTCGGCGGGCCGAGGGGTAGGCCCGCTCACTATGGCCGGTGAGCGCTCACCGTGTACTCACAGTTTCCTCGCGAATGACTCACATGTCATTCGCCATCGACGTCACCTCGACACCGGATCTCGAGACCTGAAGGCCCCTTTAGCTGCGCTTTTATCGGCGTGACCCGGTGTGTGACCGGTGAGGGTGGACGCGTTCGGCGAGCGCGGTACGGGTGTGAGCGGCCGACCTCGTGCCGGACCGCGGCGCGGGCGCGAGCACCCGGGCGGGGGGTGGTGATGGCTAGCTAGTGAGTGCTCTGTCAGTGATTCGCGAGTGTTGCGTGAGTCCGTGGTGAGCGGTTCGCGAGGGAATTGTCAGTTCGTCGCGAGTATTCGGTGAGTGGGTGTTGTCTTACTGGTCGCTCCGATTCCTACATTCACAAACTTCCCCCGGAGCTGACATGTCGACCGACCGTGTACTCGCCCGATCCCCGCTGTTCATCGCCGACGAGGTGTTCACCGCCCTGTGCACCGGTCCCAGCCCGCTCTCGCTCCCGATGAGCGAGCTCACTGTCCCCGACACACCCGACCACCCCCACGAGCGCCGCGGCGGGGAAGGGAGCGGGGATGGGGAGGTGATCAGTCTGGTGCAGTTGCGGCGACTGCTGCGTCGACCGAGCACCCAGAACTCGGTGAAGAACCGGGCCTGGTCGGTGTTGGTCGAACGCTCCCAGCGCCACGGCGGCGCGTGGACCGTCGGCGCGGTCGGTGTCGCGCTACCCCCGCTGGTTCGCCTGGCCAGCTCCCTGAAACACCCCCACCCCGGTCCGGGTATCGGCTCGGGTCGAGGCGCCGGCCACCCGCCCTGCCGACCCGGTGGCCACTCTCCCCGCGATGGCCGCCAGGGCGGGCACGAGGGCGGCCACCGAGCCGGCGACGTGACTGGCCGCGGGTCAGGCTGGACGTCGCGGCCACGCCTGGCCGGCCACGACCACCCGAGTGTGGGCGGGGGTCGGCAGGTCGCGGTGGCGCGGGTGGAGCTGGACTCGGAGATCCTGACCGGGTTCCTGCAAGCCCTCGCCGAGGCCGACCCCACCCGGTCGGCGTTGTTCCCGCACCTGATGCGCCACGCCCGCCGCGCCGGACTGGCCTGGTTACGCCACCAACGCGCCGCGATCCCCCTCGCCGCCGGCCAGCAGGAATCCGCTCCCCCGCCACCACCGTGGGGACATCCGGATCTGGTGCTCTCCGACGCCGTCTCCCTCGGCGTGATCTCCGTCGCCGAGGCACACCTCATCGGGGCCACCCGCCTGGACAACACCCCCACCCGAGACGTGGCCGCGGATCTCGGGATCAGCCTCAACACCCTGCTGCAACGACGCCTACGCGCCGAACGCCGACTGACCGAACACCTGCGCTCAACCCAACTCGACGGCGTCGACACCACCACCGACCCCACCAGCGCCACCGCCATCAACCACCCCACCAGCCAGGACGGTGGTGCGCGGGGCCCTCGACGGGGTCGCTGTCACATTCCGAGCTCGGGTGGACCTTCCTATCCACGTCGGGACTCCTGCCCCCACACCGGCGAGGACGGGCCCGGCCCGTGCGGTGTTCGACCCGCGCCGGGGCCCGTGACGCGCCCGGGCCGCACCCGCGTACCGGTCGGGCTGCTGGTGTTCGCCGCGTTGGCTATCGCGGCCACGCCGATACTCACCACCTCCGCATCCCTGCCCACATCCCCCGCGCTCGCCTCGGCGGGCCGGAGTGCCCCGCCGCCCACGGCAGCGACGGTCTCGATCACCAGCACCGGGGTGGTCCTCACCGCGCATCACGACACAGCGCTGGGTGCAGGTGTGGTGCTGGCCCAGGGGGGTGGTGGTGGGCCCTCGTTGGACACGGTCCTGACCAACGTCCGGAACTGGATCATGGGGCTGCTCGCTCTGCTGGCCACGGTGTATCTGACCGTCGGCGGGGTCCGGTACGTGATGTCCGCGGGTGACCCCGGTGAGGTCGAGGCCGCCAAGCGGGCGTTCCGCTCCGCGGCCGCCGGTTATGCCCTGGCCGCGCTCGCCCCGGTCCTGGTGCAGATCCTGCGCGGAATCGTCGGCGTCTGATGCCCACCCCCCACGCTGACACATCCATCCCGGGCCGCGCGCCCCGCACCCTGAACACCGCACGTCGCCTCGCCGCGCTCGTGGTTGCGACATCGGTGACCCTCGTCGCTGTCGCCGCAGTCCTCGTGTCCGCCCGCTGCGCCCCAGCGCCCGTACCCGCGGCGCGGGTCAGCCCGGCGGCGCTGACCGTGGCCACTGTGGGTGGCGCGTCGGTCAGTGGCGGGGTGCCCACGCAGTCCGCGCCCGCGCCGCCACCCACACCCCCACCCACGCCAGGTTCGGGGGCGAGTTCAGGGCCGAGGTCGACGGAGACCGTTCCGGCTCCGGCGGTACCGGGCCATATCGGTCGTGCGCCGGTGGGGGCGGTTCCGGGTGCGGTTCCCGCGCCGCCACCGGCTCCCCCGCGCCCGGACCCCAGCCCTGCCGGCGGCACGTCGCGCCCGCAGTCTCCGTCGCCCCCTCCGTCAGGGCCGCCGCGCGCACCCGGCTCCCCGGGTCTGGTTCCGCCGCCGGCCGCCGGCGCCGCACCGGACCCGCCAGTAAGCGGAGCCGGGAGTGAGGCGCCTTCGGGCGTGGGACCGGAGTCGTCGGTCTCGCCGCCTCCGGCTGATTCGGGGTCGGGTGGGGTGTGGGACACCGTGGGTAGCCAGGTCGGGGCGGCGGTCAGCGGCTGGCTCGGTGAGGTGGTGACCGGCGCGTTGGGTCCGGTGACCGGGGCCGCCGCGCTGGTGGTCGGGGTGCCCGATCAGGCGGTCATTGAACGGCTGCATCAGCTGTGGTCGGTGTCTGCGGGGATCGCGAACTCGCTGGCGGTGTTGTTCGTGCTCGCCGGCGGGGTGTTGGTGATGTCGCACGGCAGCGTGCAGACCCGCTATACGATCAAGGAGGTCGCGCCGCGGGTGGTGGTGGGGTTCCTCGCGGCGAACCTGTCCTGGGTGTTGTTGAGCACCGGGTTCGAGTTGTCCCGGGCGTTGACCCTCGCGGTCGCGGTCGACGGGATCAACCCGGCGCAGGCGTTGACGCAGGCGGTGGTCAACACGGTCACCGGCGGGCCGGTGTTCATGATGCTCCTCGGGCTGGTCCTCACGATCCTGATGGTGGTGTTCGTGATCACCATGCTGGTGGTCCTCGCGCTGCTGGTGGTGCTGATCGTGGCGGCGCCGCTGGCGTTGATCTGTCACATGCTGCCCGGGCTGGACCCGATCGCAAGGGCCTGGTGGAAAGCAGTGCTGGCCGCGCTCGCGGTGCCCGCGATCCAGACTCTGATCCTGGCCGCGACGACCCGGGTGGCGTTGTTCTCCCCCGCCGGAGCCGGCACCGGACTTCCCGGGCCGAGCAGCCTGCTCACGATGCTGGCGGTGATCGCCCTGGTCTATCTGATGATCAAAGTTCCGTCGTGGCTGCTGCGCCCCGCCACCACCGGGCCTGGTCGGGGGCGGCGTTCGTTCCTGGGTTCGCTGCTCAAGACCGTGATCGCGGTCAAGGCCCTCGGCGCGCTCGGCCTCACCACCACCGCCGGTGGCGGAGTGGGGACGGCTCGGGGTGGTGTGGGTGGGTTGCTGGGCGCGGTGACCGGCGGTGCCGGGCGGCGGGGTCGCTGGCTCGGCCGGGCCCTGGCCACCAGCTCCACGCGCGGCACCCGCCGCGGCGCACCCGCCGCCGGCCCGGCCCATGGTGCTGGGGCGCCGATGCCGGGTCTGGCCACGCTGGCTCGCTCCCGCGCTGCTCGGCGTCCCCGGCGGGTCGCCGCGCTCGGCCCGGTCACGTTCCTCGCGCCACCCCCCGCGAGCCCGAGTCGGTACCGGCCCGTCCACGCCACCGCTGCACCCTCACCAGCGGTGTTCACCGAGGCCTCCACCGCCGGGTCCACCACGGCGGTGCCGGGTCCGACCCCGGTCATGCCCCGGTTCCGGGCCGTCGCGTCCTCCACCAGCGCGAGCGTCGGGACACCGACCCGCGCAGCGGCCGGGGTGTTGTTCTCCCACCCCGAATCCAGCGCCGCGACGCCCACCACAGCCGGTTCGCCGAAGGTGCCCGCGGCTCCAGGCGCGGCGGCGAGGCCGGTCGGGCGGGGCGCGGTGGCGGTGTTCCTGACACCCACGCCAGGGCCCCACCGCCCGGCTCCGGGCTCGGGTGGGCGGGGCTATCACGTCCCGGCGCATCCGGTGGTGTTCTCCAGCCCCACCCCCGACCCGGTCGGGCGCGGGACCTATCGGCCGGCGCCGCTGCACCCGGTGTTCCCGCACCCACCCGCGCCGACCCCGCCCCCACCGAGCACTGGTGCGAGCCTGCCCCGCCGGCGCGGCGCGGCGTTCGGAACCAGCGCCGGCCCCGCCGCCCGAACAGCCCGACCCACCACCACAGCGACGACTGCCGCGTCCAAGACCACGGCCACGCGTGCGGGCAAGGCCGCCGGTAAGGGTTCGGGGAAGGGGCGGCGGTGAGCGAGGGGTTCGGGGCGAAGGTCCCCGCCGATGTCGAACGCCCGGACCGGGTGCTGGCCGGGTTGACCGCGCGGCAGGTCGCGATCCTCGCCGCCACCGCCGCCACGGTGTACGGGCAGTGGTGGGTGATCGGGCGGGTCGTGCCACTGATCGTGTTCGCGGTTCTGGCCGGGCCGCTGGTCGTGGCCGGGATAGCCCTGGCGGTGGGGCGCCGCGACGGGGTCGCGGTGTTCGACCTGGCCCGCGCGGCGCTGGCGTTCCGGATGCGGGCCCGGCGCCTGCACACCCGACCCCCCGGCACCGGACCCGCCGCACCCGGATGGGCACGCGAACGCGCCCACTACAGCCGTTACCCGTGCGGGCGGACCGGGCAGCTGCGCCTGCCCCCACACGCGATCACCGACACACCGCACCACCCGGCGCCGCTGGCGTGTCTGGACCTCGGAACGAGTGGGGTCGCGGTCATCGCCGCCGCGTCCACCGTCAACTTTTCGATGCGGACCGACACCGAGCAGTACGCCCTGATCGGCTGCTTCGCCCGCCTGCTGCACGCCCAGACCGGGCCCGTGCAGATCCTCATCCGCACCCACCAGATCGACCTCCGCCCCGCACTGGCCGAACTCGCCGACTCCCTGGGCAGGTTGCCCCATCCCACCCTGCGGGCCGCCGCGACGGCGCATCACCGGTGGCTGTCCGAACTGGCCACCGACACCACCCTGCTCACCCACCAGGTCCTACTCGTCCTGCGCGAACCCACCCACCTCCACACCACCCAGCCGGGATTTACCGGGGCGGTGGGGTCGGGGCGGCGGGTCGCGGCGGTGACGCGACTGGCGCAACGCCTCGACGACGCCCGCCGCACCCTCGCCGGCGCCGAGATCACCCTGACCCCGCTGAGCCCCGAGCAGGCCCACGCGGTCCTGGCCACCTGCGCTGACCCGACCCGAGACCCCACCCACGGGTGGACCCACTCCTGGGAGCACACCCCATGACCCGCCGAGCCCGGCAACCTCATTCCCCATCCTCCGAGCCGCCCGGCCGGGCTTCCAAGCGCCACACCAACGACTGGGACGGCGACGGCTGGGCGCCCGAGGGCTTCGCGATCCTCGGCACACCCCGCAGAACCGACCAGCCCGCCGACCCGTCGTGGGCAGCTCGGGACGTCGCGGAGTTCGACACCGACGATGACGGTGGCGGGTCGGGGTGGTTGCCGGAAGCGATCGAGGTGGACCCGCACCGGGTCGCGGTCGGCCAGGAGTTGGCGGCGTCGTTGGTGGTCGTCGGGTATCCCCGCGAGGTCACCCCCGGCTGGTTGACCCCGTTGACGACCTACCCCGGCCGGGTCGATGTGTCGCTGCACATCGAGCCGCTGCCCGCCCCTGTCGCCTCCGCGCGGTTACGCCGCCAGCTCGCCCGGTTGGAGTCCGACCGGGCCGCCACAGCCGAACACGGCCGACTACCCGACCCGCACGTCGACGCCGCCACCGCCGACGCCCACGAGTTGGCCGGACGCGTCGCGCGCGGGGAGACACGGCTGTTCCGGGTCGGCCTGTCCCTGCTGGTGCACGCCGATAACGCCGCCGAGTTGGCCGAGACCACGGCGGCGGTGCGGGCGTTGGCGTCGTCGATGCTCATCGACGCCCGCCCCACCCCCTACCGCGCCCTGCAAGGCTGGACCACCGCGCTCCCGGTCGGGATCGACAGCCTCGACCAACGTCGGGTGATGGACACCGACTGCCTCGCCCTCGGGTTCCCCTTCGCCTCCCCCGACCTGCCCACCGACCCCGTCACCGGACACATCGGCGCCGGGGTGCTCTACGGACGCAACACCGCCAGCGGGGGGTTGGTGTTCTGGGACCGCTTCGCCCAACCCAACTACAACTCCATCACCCTCGCCTCCTCCGGCGCGGGAAAGTCGTATTTGACGAAGCTGGAGCTGTTGCGCAGCCTCTACCGCGGCGTCCACGCCATCGTCATCGACCCCGAGGACGAGTACGCCACCCTCGCCGCCACCGTCGGGGGCACCCAGATCGCCCTCGGGCACCCCGACACCCGCATCAACCCCCTCGATCTCCCCCACCCCACCCCGGGCCACCCCGACGCAGGGGCGGGTGGGGACGTCTTGACCCGGCGCTCGCTGTATCTGCACACCGTCCTGGCGGTCCTACTCGGCGAGCCGCTCAGCCCGGCCGGGCGGGCGGCGGCGGACCGGGGCATCCAACGCGTCTACTCCCGGGCCGGGATCACCCGCGACCCCACCACCTGGACCCGCCCCGCACCGCTGCTCGCCGACCTCGCCACTGCCCTGGACTCCCTCGACGGCCCGGCCGGGCCGGAGTTGGCGGCGCGGCTGCACCCCTACACCGAGGGCAGCTTCTCCACCCTGTTCGCCGGACCCACCAGCACCACACCCGACGGCCACCTCGTCGTGTTCTCCCTACGCGCGCTGCCCGACGAGCTCAAACCCATCGCCACCCTGCTCGCCCTCGACGCCACCTGGCGCACCGTCGCCGACCCCACCGACCGGCGGCGGCGCCTGGTGGTGGTCGACGAAGCCTGGCAACTCCTGCACCACGACGCCGGAGCGTGCTTTCTCTACCGGCTCGCGAAATCGGCCCGCAAACACTGGTGCGGGCTGGCGCTGATCACCCAGGACGGCGCCGACGTCCTGGAATCCGACCTCGGCCGCGCCGTGGTCTCCAACGCCGCAACCCAGCTCCTGCTCCGCACCAGCCCGCAAGCGGGCGAGCAGATCGCCGCCGCGTTCGCCCTGTCCGCCGGCGAGTACAACTTCCTCACCACCGCCGAGGTCGGCCACGCCCTACTCATCGGCGGCAACGCCCGATACCGGGTCGCGTTCACCGCCCAGGCCTCGACGGAGGAGGACCTGGCCGTCACGACCGACCCCGCCCAACTCGCCCGCCACACCGGCGGGCACGAGGGCATCGGCGACGCGGCGGGCTACGACCCGGGCGCCGTGCACACCGGCGAGTCCGGGTTGCGGCACCTGTCCGCACCCGCCACCTCCATCGCCCACTCCACGACCCACGGCGAGGACGACCCCCTGTGAACCAACCACCGTTCCCCCCACCTTTACCCCCACCGCCACCGCCGATGCCGGTACCGGTGGGTGGGTTCGACACTCCCGAATGGCCACCGCCGGCCAGCACTTGTTGACCGCCGTTCCTCGTGACCACGGCAGGGCGGGTCGGCGTCAGTCGGTG